>CAUVDL010000009.1:0-64061 GCA_963550695.1 uncultured Prevotella sp.
ATGAAATTGTGTGCTTAAGAGAGTAGGCTTGCAACTGGGTTTTAGGACTGACCCCTTTTCTTGTGCGATTTCATAACGGACTGATTTACTGCAGGTTGTAAGCTTGCCTTTTATATGTGTTTTCTCGTTTTATTTTCAGTTTTCACAAGAATTTATGTAATGATTTTTCGGCATCTTATCTGCCAAATTTCAATGCGTCAAAATGAAAAGGTTCTTCTGTGTCAGAGGATGAATAAATACATAGTCTTAACTTCTTTTTGTTTAATGAATACCTTTGGTTCTTCCATTAAAGTTATACAAATGGTGCTACACATTTAATGGAAGGAACCTTTAAGTCTACCTATACACACTCTTCTCCTTGTAGGAAGACTCGTTTTATAATAGGTGTTGTATAAGCGTATGGGACAAATTCAATAGATGGAATTTTGTCTGTAATGAAGAAGTTGGCAACTTTTCCACGTGTGATAGAGCCATATTCCTTACTTAATCCCATTGCACATGCTCCATTTAAGGTTGCAGCATTGATTGCTTCTGCTGGCATTAAGCGCATCTTGATACACCCAAGAGAAATAATAAACTTCATATCTCCTGATGGGGTAGAACCTGGGTTGTAATCGCTAGCAAGTGTAAGTGGTAATCCTTGATCTATCATCTTTCGTCCTAATGCAAAAGGAAGATTGAGGAAGAAGGAGGTTCCAGGGAGTGCTGTTGGCATGGTCTCACTATTCTTTAGAATCTCTATTTCTTCTTCTGTCATACTCTCTAAGTGGTCAACTGACAGCGCATTATATTTGACACCAATCTCTACTCCGCCTGATGATTCCAATTCGTCAGCATGAATCTTTGGTCGCATACCATATTCTGCACCAGCTTTAAGAATGCGCGCAGTCTCTTCTGGTGTGAAGAAGCCTGTATCACAGAAGACATCAATGAACTCAGCCAAATTCTCTGTACCCACAGCTGGTATCATTTCGTTGATAATCAAGTCAACATAAGCATCTTGTCTGCCTTTATATTCACGTGGAACAGCATGGGCACCGAGGAATGTTGCAACAACTTTCAGACGTGTTGTTTCTTTGATGCGACGGATAACACGAAGCATTTTTAATTCGTCTTCGGTATTAAGACCATAGCCGCTCTTTATCTCAACACAGCCTGTTCCCTTCCTAATAATCTCATCAACACGCTTCATAGCTTGCTGATAGAGTTCGTCTTCGCTCAATTCATGAAGCCGATCTGCCGAGTTGAGGATACCACCCCCACGCTTTGCAATCTCCGCATAGCTAAGTCCACGAATTTTATCAACAAACTCTTGCTCTCGACTACTGGCAAAGACAATGTGGGTATGTGAGTCACACCATGAAGGGAGAATAGTTCCTCCTTCTGCGTCTACAATCTCCTCGTTACCAGAAGTTTGTGGACAAACACTCATCTTACCATAATCAGCAAAGCGTCCGTCCTCTATGACGAGGTAAGCATCTGACAGCGTGTGAAGTTCTGCCATCTCTTTACCTTTAAGGCATAGCTTTCCGTCGTGGTCTATACCAGCAAGTAAGCCGATGTTCTTTATTATTAGTCTTTTCATTTCAAGTCTTTTCTCTAATCTATGAAGGTGTGAGAATATAGGATATCAAAAGGAAAGAGGCTGCATCAAAGCTGTTACCAATCTTGATACAACCCCTTTATTACTTATTTATTTGCGTAAGAATTCAACTGACTTAGCGATGTGAGGTGCCATAAACTCGTCTGTATCGATGAAAGGAACATTTTCACGATAAGCCTTATGGATAGTTTCAATCGCAGGAGATGACTTCAACGGACGACGGAATTCAAGTGCTTGTGCAGCATTGAAGAGTTCGATGGCAAGTACACGCTCTGTGTTTAATACTACTTGATAGAGTTTTGTTGCAGCGTTGGCACCCATACTAACATGGTCTTCTTGTCCTTGTGAAGATGGAATACTATCGACAGATGCTGGAGTACAATAAGTCTTACTCTGGCTAACGATAGATGCTGCTGTGTACTGTGGAATCATAAAACCACTGTTTACACCAGGCTTAGCCACGAGGAAACTTGGTAGGTTACGAGTGCCAGACACGAGCTTATAGATACGACGCTCAGAGATGTTACTCAATTCGCATAGTGCAATAGCAAGGAAGTCCATTGGCTGTGCGATAGGTTCTCCGTGGAAGTTGCCTGCCGAGATAACGAGGTCTTCATCAGGACAAACGGTCGGATTATCCGTAGCTGCATTCACTTCAATGTCTACAACAGACTTTACATAGGCAATGGTATCCTTTGATGCACCATGTACCTGTGGCATACAACGGAAAGAATAAGGGTCTTGTACGTTGACCTTAGGCTGATTGATAAGCTCACTTCCTTCCAGCAATTCTCTTATTCGTGCTGCAGTGTCAATCTGTCCCTTGTGATGACGAACAGCGTGAACAGCATGTGTGAATGGTTCAATACGTCCATCGTAAGCTTCAAGAGACATTGTACCAATGATATCAGCCCACTCGCTCAATCGTTCACTTTGCAGGAGTGCCCATACAGCAAAGGCATTCATGTTTTGAGTTCCATTGAGTAGGGCAAGACCTTCCTTAGAAACGAGTTCGATAGTGTCCCATTTCATCTTCTTCAAGATGTCTGCACCGGAATAGATTTTGCCTTTGTATTCAACTTCACCCATGCCAATAAGTGGGAGAGAAAGGTGAGCCAAAGGAACGAGGTCGCCCGATGCGCCCAAAGAGCCTTGTGTATATACAATAGGATAGATGTCGTTGTTGAAGAAGTCTATCAGTCGTTCAACTGTTTTCAACTGGCAAGCAGAGTAGCCGTAGCTGAGTGACTGAATCTTGAGCAGCAACATTATCTTTACAATATCATTAGGAACACGATCACCCACACCACAAGCGTGAGACATTACGAGGTTTTTCTGCAACTGTGACAAGCTATCCTTGTCAATAGATATCTTACAGAGAGAACCGAAACCAGTTGTCACACCATAGATAGGAGTTTCTGATTCTTTAATCTTATTATCGAGATACTCTCTACAACGGATAATGCGTTGACGTGCATCTTCAGAAAGTTCAAGTTTTGTGCCGTTCTTGATTATCTCGCCAATCTGCTCAATAGACAGATGCTCGGCACTAATCTGATGAATTTTGTTCATAGTTTTACGGATTAGTATAACAGATTTAATTGATTAAAAAGCAGTGTTGATAACGTCATCATCAACGAAGTTAGGGAGGGTAACACATAGTCCTGGTGTGCGCTCCATCTCTCTTCGGATGGCGTCAATAGAACCAGTGTTGCGTGCCCAACTACGACGTGCAATACCGTTGTTCACATCCCAAAGGAGCATCTGACGGATGTGGCGATTGGAGTCTTCGCTACCATCAATCACCATACCGAAGCCACCATTGATAACTTCTCCCCAGCCAACACCGCCACCATTGTGGATGGATACCCATGTTGCTCCACGGAAAGAGTCACCAATAACATTCTGTACAGCCATATCGGCACAGAATTGTGAACCATCGTATATGTTAGATGTCTCACGGAAAGGAGAGTCTGTTCCCGATACATCATGGTGGTCACGACCAAGGACGATAGGACGAGAAATCTCTCCCTTACGTATAGCTTCGTTGAAAGCTAAGGCAATCTTCGTGCGGCCTTCAGAGTCAGCATAGAGGATGCGGGCCTGTGAACCAACAACCAAATGATTCTTTCCTGCCTCTTTAATCCAATGGATATTGTCATCAAGTTGGCCGATAATATCTGGCGTAGCAGTCTTGCGTATTTCCTCTAATACCTCTGTTGCAATACGGTCGGATGTTTCCAAATCCTTTGGATCACCAGAAGAGCAAACCCAACGGAATGGTCCAAAGCCATAATCGAAGAACATTGGTCCCATAATATCTTGTACATAAGATGGATAACGGAACTTACCATCTGTCTTCATGATGTCTGCTCCTGCACGGCTTGACTCCAAGAGGAAAGCATTACCATAATCAAAGAAGTACATACCCTTATCTGTCAGCTTGTTAATAGCAGCAACCTGACGGCGTAAAGACTCCTGAACCTTCTCCTTGAAACGTTGTGGTTCTTCAGCCATCATACGCTTAGACTCTTCCAATGAAACGCCAACAGGATAATAGCCTCCTGCCCATGGGTTGTGTAGAGAAGTCTGATCACTTCCGAGGTCAACGTGTATATTCTCTGCAGCCAAACGTTCCCAAAGGTCAACAACATTGCCTACGTAAGCCATAGAGACTGTGCGCTTCTCTTCAACAGCCTTCAAAGCAGCAGGAATAAGTTCGTCGAGCGAAGTATGTAGTTCGTCAACCCAACCTTGATTATAACGCTTCTGTGCTGCTAATGGGTTGATTTCCGCTGTAATGCTTACTACACCTGCAATGTTACCAGCCTTAGGCTGAGCTCCAGACATACCGCCTAAGCCAGAAGTAACGAAGAGCATACCTTTTATACTGGTCTCTCCAGCCTTCAATCGTTTACGGGCTGCATTTAGAACGGTGATAGTTGTACCATGAACGATACCCTGTGGGCCGATATACATATAGGAACCTGCGGTCATTTGTCCATACTGGCTTACACCTAAAGCATTGTCACGCTCCCAGTCATCAGGCTTAGAATAGTTTGGTATTACCATACCATTCGTTACCACAACACGTGGTGCATTCTTATGAGAAGGGAAGAGGCCGAGTGGATGACCAGAGTACATAACCAAAGTCTGTTCGTCAGTCATCTCACTTAAATACTTCATTACAAGGCGATATTGCGCCCAGTTCTGGAAGACGGCACCATTACCACCGTATGTAATCAGCTCATGTGGATGTTGTGCAACAGCCTTATCAAGGTTGTTCTGAATCATCATCATAATAGCTGCCGCCTGTTTAGAGTTATGTGGATATTCGTCGATAGGACGAGCATACATCTCGTATGTTGGACGGAAACGGTACATATAGATACGGCCATATTGGCGTAATTCCTCTGCAAACTCTGGTGCTAACGTTGCATGGAACTTCTTTGGGAAGTAACGTAAGGCATTGCGCAGCGCAAGTTTCTTCTCTTCTTGTGTGAGAATATCCTTACGCTTTGGAGCATGATTGATAGCAGGATCGTATGCTTGTGGCTCAGGTAGAACATCAGCTATACCTGTGCGAATGTCTTTTATAAATTCTTCTTTTGTCATAGTAGCTTAGATGCTTTATTGGGGTTGTAGTTATTTGAATAGAATTCTAAAGTAAAGGGTAATAGCTAAAACATATAGTACTTTCAACTATCATAATATATCATTATCTTATAAAGATTTTAATTGGGCAGGCAAAAGTATTCCTGCCCTTTTAAATGATATATTATTTACTTTGTTATAGATAGCTAAAAGGGTATTTATATTGTTGTATATAAGTCTGATAGATCTTATATAGTAAAGAAATACATTATAGCTTAGCCTCAACTATCTTCATAATCTCTGCCTCTGCTTCATTAGCTTTTGCAATCAGTTCGTTTGCCTCGGTAATTAAACGGTCTGCTGTCTCTTTATCTTTCAAGCCAGAAGCATTAATCTTCACGTTCAAACCTGCTCCAAGTACAGCAGCACGGGCTGCCAATACACCAACGCCAGCATCTGAAACACTGTTTGGATTACCTTCTTCTGCCATTGCACGGCAAAGTTCAAATACCTTATACGAGGCCTTCATCGTGTGCAAAGGAACTTCTGTTGCGAAAAGTGTTGCTTCTTGTATTGCTTGAGAGCGTGCAGCCTTTTCTTCATCAGTACCCTTAGGAAGACCAAAGGCAGACATGATACGATTGAAAGCTTCTGTATCTTCATCAACGAGTACCATTAGTTCTGCTTGTATTGCCTGACCTTTTTCTGCCCAATTACTAAACTCTTCCCAACGTGCATCCCAACCTGCTTTATGGCTGGAGAGGTTGGCTACCATCGTACCTAAGGCTGCACCTAATGCACCCATATAAGCAGAGATAGTACCACCTCCAGGTGCTGGAGATTCACGTGAAGTCTCATTAGCAAACTCTTTGACAGTCAAGTCAATGAGTTTTGGTGTCTTATTAGCATCTTCCAGTAAGTATTCAATCACTTTCTCACGTGGATTAAAAGGCTTCAAATCATCTAACCCCATTGACATAATGGCAATCTTGATGATATCTTCTTCTGGAATACCTGTTGAACGTTCCTGTTTTTTCAAGAAGTAAGTTCCTGCTTCAAGGAGTGTACGCTTCGGGATTAGACCTACTATTTCAGTACCCGTAACGCGTATACCACGGTTCTGGGCACAGCGGCAAACCTCGTCAAAAGCAACATGAAGAGGAGTAATGTTGATGTCAGTTATATTCATAGACACCTGTGCAATTCCGTATTCATCAATGAACCAACCAATAGCTTTTGTAGCCTTTAGTGTACCAGGTTGCATGATGGTCTCGCCCTTTTCGTTCTTCATTGGCTTACCGACAGGTGAGCCACCTTCACGCATTGGACGACCTTTCTCTCTTACATCAAATGCTATTGCATTGGCACGACGTGTAGAGGTTGTGTTAAGGTTGAAATTTGTTGCAATCAAGAAGTCGCGTGCACCGACAGCAGTGCAACCTGTTCGTGCTAATTGCTCATCCCATTCACGTGCACCATAGTCAGGTGCTTCTGTAGCTTCAGTCATACGTTGTGGGAGTGCTTCATACTCTCCCTTACGGCAAATAGCAAGATTTTTACGTTCAGGAGTTTTAGCAGCAGCTTCATAGCAGTAGCAAGGAACCTGTAACTCATTAGCGATACGCTCAGCCAGCTGACGTGCCAATGCTGCACATTCCTCTAAGGTGATGCCAGCCACAGGGATAAGTGGGCAAACATCCGTTGCACCCATACGAGGATGAGCACCATGATGCTGTCGCATATCAATAAGCTGTGCCGCCTTTTTTACACAGCGGAAAGCAGCCTCAACAACTACTGATGGCTCACCAACGAAGGTTACAACCGTGCGATTAGTTGCTTCTCCTGGGTCAACATCCAGTAATTTAACACCTTTAACGCGTTCTACCTCATCAGTAATCTGTTTGATTACATCTTTGTTTCGTCCTTCACTAAAATTAGGAACACACTCGATGATTTGTTTTTCTCGTGCCATATATAATTAATATAGATTTAAACAATGATTGTTTAGGTTTCGAGTGTAAAAATACAAATTAGTTTTTGTAAATCAAAACTTTTAATGCAAAACTATTTAAACAAACTTTAGATACCATCATTTGATAAAGTAATAGAAGATAATCGTATTAGAAATAGGTTTATAAAAACAGTTATTAGACATAGAAATAAGAGAGATTAGAAGGTGAAAATAGGTTTTTCTAAAATACAGAGTGATAAAAAGCCATTATATAATAAGGTACAAAGAGCGATTCTAAGTTTCTTGCAGAAAGCTTAGAATCGCTCTATGTGATATTTCTTAAAACTCTAAACGTATGTAGTAAACTTTATTACTCCAAACTCCTGAATGCTTTTTTGTCCGATTTTTTCACATATTATTTTTTCAAAGACCACCAAACGGCTTGCAATTAACGCCCAATTGGCTTGCAAAAGATGCCCTTTTGAGGTCTTACTAACGCCCTTTTGAAGCCTTACTAAGCACCTTTTAAAATCCCTCTTTGCAACTGTTTGATAACAAGCAACTTACATGTGTGTTAAAATAACTTGCTCTTAAGCTATTTTCCCACCTTTTCTTTGATTGTTTTGTCAATATATTTCTTTTCTTTTTGGTTTAAATCTCACACAGAGCAAAAGAGGTACCAATGGTGTAGGGAGTAAAGGAGTATAACAGCAATGTTTATCGGAAGGAAACAAAAGAGTTATTCTTTTAGCCAAAACTATCGTCCTTCGTCAACGATAGGGTATAGTTCAACAAACTCTCCTTGATGTTTTTTGCCATCATTGATGACCTCTGCTATTTTCTCACTGACAACATCAATCGAGTGAGAACCAGGTCCTGTATAATGATTATTCAAGTCGGTAGTTGTTGCACCAGGATGAATATTGAAAATCTCAACAGGTATATTGTTCTTTTCAAACTCCATAGCCATAATGCTTGTCATTGCATTCTGTGCTGCTTTGCTGGCTACGTAAGCCATTGGGTGCCAGTAAGGACTTACCTCAGATGGTACGGTAATGTTTACAATTCGCCCTTTATTTGCTGAGAGTAATGGGGTAAGTGCCTTTGTTAAGCAGAATGTTCCAACATAATTAACTTGCACTGTCTCTGTTACATCCTGCAACTCTGACTCATAACTTGCTACTTCCATATCACCTGGAATACCAGCATTGTTTACCAATAGTTCCAAGTCATGATATTTTTCTTTTACTTCTTTTGCTGTTTGCTCCAAAGAAGTATTGTCTGAAAGATTGACATATTGCCAGCCAATCACGTCCACTCCCTCGGCCTTCAATAACTTCATAGCCTCTTCGGCACGCTCACTATTGCGTGCCCCAACAATTACTTGCCAGCCACTCTTTCCTAAAAATTTACAGATGCCATAGCCAATGCCTTTGTTAGCACCTGTTACCAATACTTTTGCCATATTTGTTTTTCTATGTTTATCAGTGTAATACTTTTAGTTGCAAAGATACATATTTTATTGATAGATTTATCTTTAATGTTGATATATAATAACATAAAAGACCTTATTCTGTATATAATTATAATGTGTGTGCCTTAATTTGGTCGTCATATATCAATCTCTTTTTTCTATATAGTTTTTTTTTACGTACCTTTGCACAGACAATTTGTCTATATTACAATCAATAAAAGAGATTATTTAATGAAGTTAATTAAATCTATGTTCCTTGCTCTGATGGCAGGATTCTTACTTTCTTCTTGTATTAAGGAGGAAGCATTAAATGCGGAAGCAGATATTACAGATGTAACGGTTGATGGAACTACGCTGGTTCGTAAGCCTGTTATCACGAATAATGAAGTACTCTTCTATATCAATGGCTGGGAAGACTTAACTAATATGGCACCGAAGTTTAAGCTCACTGAAGGTGCGAAGATTGAGCCTGAGAGTGGTACGGCATTAGACTTTACACAGCCTCAAAGCTATACTGTCACCTCACAAGACGGTCAGTGGAAGAAGACTTATAAGGTGTCATTTGTAAGTAATAATATTGCTACTGATTTTCATTTTGAGACGCTTAAGGTTGATTCTACCAGTAAGTATCATACTTTTGTTGATAAGACAGCTGATGGTAATCTTGCAGAGTGGGGTAGTGGTAACGCTGGTGTGTCCTTCCTTATGGGTGACAGCAAAGCTTCTGAATATCCAACAAGTCAGGCAGGAAATGGTTATGTGGGTAAGTGTCTAAAGCTGACAACCGTTAGTACAGGTTACCTCGGTGCAATGTTCGGTGCACCGATAGCAGCAGGTAATCTCTTTACTGGTGATTTCCAAATTGATATGGGTAATCCTGCAAAGTCAACTCACTTTGGTCGTCCATTCTACAAGATGCCAAAGGAATTGATAGGTTATTATAAGTACAAGGCTGGCGAGAAGTTTCAAGATAAGAATAAAAAGGAGATTAAGGATCGTAAGGATAGACTTGCTATATATGCTGTGTTCTTTGAAACTGGCGATGGTGTAGAATATCTTGATGGTACTAATTCGCTGACCAGTGACCGTATTGTTCTTCTTGCACAGCTTAAGAATGCTAAGGAAACAGAAGAATGGACACGTTTCTCTATCTCATTCGAGCCTGTAGCAGGTCGTACTATAGACAGTGAGAAGTTGAAGAATGGTAAGTATAGCCTTGCTATCATTATGTCGTCAAGTAAGGATGGAGCTTTTTTCAATGGTGCTGTGGGCAGTACGCTCTATGTGGATGAGTTGAAGTTGTACTCTAAGTAATAGTGGTTTGGAGTTAACAACTAACGAGTTCAATAGTTTAAGAATTGACATAAAGATATTAAAGATAAAATAAAGCAAATGAGACAATATATTATTGCAGTTGCAATTGCGGCTATGAGTTGTACAGTGACAGCTTTTGCACAAACAGATCGTACATCGGTACTGAGCGTTGCAGAGCATAATGGGTGGGAGTATGAGGTGAAGGCTGGTGTAAACATTGGTGGTGCATCTCCTCTTCCTATGCCTGTAGAGATCAGAAAGATAAGTAGTTATAGTCCAAAGTTCAATGGAACGATTGAAGGAACTGTCACTAAATGGCTCGGTAAGGAACAGAAATGGGGTGTTTCTACTGGTTTGAAGTTTGAAGAAAAGGGTATGATAACGGGTGCTGATGTGAAGAACTACAGCATGGAGATTCTCAATGATGGAAGTCGTGTGGCTGGTTATTGGACGGGTTATGTAAAGACAAACTATAATACAACTCTTCTCACCGTTCCTGTTATGGCAAACTATCGTTTTAATGATCGCTGGAAGGTACGTGCTGGTCTTTACTCTGCTATTAAGTTAGATGGTCAGTTTACGGGTAACGTGAGTGATGGATATCTGCGTGAAGATACTCCTGTTGGAGAGAAACTTACTTTTGCTGATGGCAATACAGCATCATACGATTTCTCATCTAACCTCCGTCATTTCCAATGGGGTGGTCAGTTGGGTGCAACATGGCGCGCTTTCAATCACTTCACAGTTAATGCTGACCTCACATGGGCATTTAATAACATCTTTGAAAGAGATTTTAAGACGATTAGTTTCGGACTTTATCCTATCTATCTTAACCTCGGGTTTGGATATCGTTTTTAGTACTCTAAATACGAGATAGATAAAAGGCTCAGTCGACAACATATTCGTTTGTCTACTGAGCCTTTTCTTTTAGATGTATGTATATCGTTATTTTGCGATATGCTCCAGTTCAATAGCCATTTCTTCTTGCAGTTCTTTTGCCTTTACAGCAGCGACTTCTGCAAAGTTAGTATCAGTGCTTGCGTAGATAATGCCACGTGATGAATTCACCAACAGACCACAATCCTTTGTCATTCCGTATTTACAAACCTCCTGTAAGCTACCGCCCTGTGCACCAACACCTGGTACTAAAAGGAAATGTTCTGGTGCTATACGGCGAATATCCTCAAACATCTTTCCTTGTGTTGCGCCTACAACGTACATGAGGTTTTCGGTTGTTCCCCATTCCTGTGACTTCTTTAAGACCTTTTCAAAGAGGCGTTCGCCCTGCTTATCCTCTGTCAGCTGGAAGTCATGACTACCTTTATTACTTGTCAATGCAAGGAGGATAACCCACTTACCTTCATACTCAAGGAAAGGCTTTACGCTGTCTTCGCCCATGTATGGAGCAACGGTAACAGAGTCAAGATTATATTCTTCGAAAAACGTTTGGGCATACATCTTAGAGGTATTGCCGATATCACCACGCTTAGCATCAGCAATGATAAAGTGGTTTGGATGGTGCTCCTTTATATATTGAATGGTCTTTTCAAATGCCAACATTCCTTTCAAACCATAGCACTCATAGAAAGCAAGGTTTGGTTTGTAGGCTACGCAATAAGGTGCTGTTGCATCAATGATTGCCTTGTTGAAAGCAAAGATAGGATCATCTTCATTCTTCAAGTGTGCTGGTATCTTGTTGATATCTGTGTCAAGTCCCACACATAAGAATGTTTTCTTTGTGAAGATTTCGTTGATTAACTGTTGTCTTTTCATAAAGGTTATCTTTTTAGAATTTATCAAAAGAGGATATTAAATGACTATCAGTAGTAATTTAAGGGGGCGTATGGCTCTTGTGTCCGTAAGTTTTGTGCATAACAGATACACGAATCATGCGCCCCTAAATTTTGATATAGCTTTTTTGTAGTTACTTCTTATAGCTGCGAAGCTTTGTTCTCTTCTGTTAGAGGTTTAGAAGTTGCGATGCGTACCTTCCATATACCTAATAACAAACCAAGAATAGAATTTAGTTTCGTTGTTCATATCTATATAATATTGATTGTTACAACTCTGTATCCTTCAACTTCTCAGCATTTTCAGCAACAGTCAAAGCATCAATCATATCCTGAATTTCACCATTCATGAAGCCCTGAAAGTCGTGAGTTGTGAAGCCGATACGGTGGTCGGTAACACGTCCCTGTGGGTAGTTATATGTACGAATCTTGGCACTACGGTCACCAGTTGAAACCAAAGTCTTACGGCGACTTGCGATGTCATCGACATACTTCTGATGCTCGTGGTCATAGATGTAAGTATAAAGACGACTCAATGCACGCTCCTTATTCTTTGGCTGGTCACGTGTCTCGGTACACTCGATAAGGATTTCTTCAACCTCGCCAGTGTTAGGATTCTTCCAAGGATAGCGCAGACGTACACCTGATTCAACCTTATTTACGTTCTGACCACCGGCACCACTGGAACGGAAAGTATCCCACTTGATATCGCCTTCGTTGATGTTTACTTCGAACTTATCAGCCTCTGGCAGTACAGCAACAGTTGCAGCAGATGTGTGCATACGACCTTGTGTCTCGGTGGCAGGTACACGTTGTACACGATGAACGCCTGACTCATACTTTAATGTACCATAGACATTATCACCCTCAACAGCAAAGTCAATCTCCTTAAAACCACCTGCAGTACCCTCAGAAACGGAAGTGATAGAGAGCTTCCAGCCCTTCTTGTCACAATAACGCTTGTACATATTAAAGAGATCACCCGCAAAGAGCGCAGCTTCATCACCACCAGCACCACCACGAATCTCCATCTGAACATTCTTAGCGTCCTCTGGATCCTTTGGTACAAGTAGCAACTTGATTTCCTCTTCGAGTGCTGGTTGAAGTGCTTCGTTCTCAGACAACTCCTCACGTGCCATCTCTTTCATCTCTGCATCACTCTCATTAGCAATGATATCCTTTGCCTCTTTAATAGTGGTAAGACAGTTAATATAACGGCGACGAGCATCCATAATGTCGCCAAGGTCCTTATATTCCTTTGTCAGTTTCACATAACGTGACTGATCAGCAATGACACTTGGGTCTGTTATAAGTGTTGATACTTCTTCATAACGAGCCTCAAGTCCGTCAAGTTTCTGTAATATATTGTTGTTATCTATCATAATCTTTTATTTTAATTTATAACCCATCGTCCAACATTCACAATCAAAAACAATCTGATACATGAAAGTATGTGTTCTCACACTTGGAGAATAACAATATTCCTAATTGTAAATTGTGAATTTATGATTGTAAATTATCAATATTCAAATGTGCCAAACTCAGTCTTAATCGTCAAGCTGCGCTTGCCTTCTTCAATGTGTCCGACAATCTGTGCATCAATGTTGAACTCCTTGCTGATGGCGATAACCTGCTCAGCAACCTCTGGACGAACATAGATCTCCATGCGATGCCCCATGTTGAATACCTGATACATTTCCTTCCAGTCTGTACCGCTACACTCCTTGATAGCACGGAAGAGTGGAGGAACTGGGAACATATTATCCTTGATAACACGGCAGTTTTCATTGACAAAGTGTAGTACTTTCGTTTGTGCACCACCTGTACAATGTACCATACCATGAACCTCTGGGCGCAGTTCGTCTAACAAACGCTTGATGACAGGAGCGTATGTGCGAGTAGGAGAGAGGACAAGTTCGCCTGCATTGATAGGACTTCCTTCAACAGCATCGGTTAACTTATACTTACCACTGTATACCAAATCCTCTGGTACTGCATGGTCATAACTCTCTGGATAGTTCTCTGCAAGATATTTAGCAAATACATCATGGCGTGCAGATGTCAGACCATTGCTACCCATACCTCCGTTATAGCGTGTCTCGTATGTAGCCTGACCAGTAGATGAAAGACCTACTATCACATCGCCTGGACGAATGTTTGCGTTGTCAATCACATCCTCGCGACGCATACGACAAGTAACAGTTGAGTCGACGATAATCGTACGAACAAGGTCGCCAACATCTGCTGTCTCACCACCAGTAGGGTAGATGCCAATACCCATCTTGCGCATATCAGCCAAGAGTTCATCAGTACCATTGATGATAGCTGAGATAACCTCGCCTGGTACAAGCATCTTGTTGCGGCCAATGGTTGAACTTACAAGGATGTTGTCTACCGCACCCACACAGAGCAAGTCGTCTGTGTTCATCACGATAGCATCCTGTGCAATGCCACGCCATACGCTAAGGTCGCCCGTCTCCTTCCAATACATGTAAGCCAGTGCAGACTTTGTGCCTGCACCATCAGCGTGCATAATGTTGCAATACTCTGGGTCTCCGCCAAGAATATCAGGGATAATCTTACAGAAAGCCTGTGGGTAAAGACCTTTATCAATGTTCTTGATGGCATTATGCACATCTTCCTTAGCAGCACTTACGCCGCGCATCATGTATCTGTTGTTCATATCTTAAAAGGAGTTTTCTTCTGCAAAGGTAGCTAATATTTGTTGATTATCAGCTGAATTCAAGTATATTTTTTAGGTTCTTCCGTTAAATGCATAGACACTTTTCGTATAGCATTAATTGAAGAGTTGAGTTTACTTATTAAACAAAATATAGTAGAACATGGTCAAGACTGTCAACTCTCTATTTTATTATAATATTCCTACACAGAAAACCTTTTTATATTTAATACTTTGAAAATTTGCAGATAATAGCTTGAAAAATCATTACATATATTCTAATAAATTATTTATAAATAAAGGCAGGAATAGATATAAAAAGCAAATTTGTAACCAACAGGAAATCAGTTGGTTATAAAATGGTGCAAGAAAAGGTGCTTAAACGGACTTCAAAAGGGCGTTAGTAAGAGCTCAAAAGGGTATCTTTTGCAAGTCAATTAGGCGTCTTTTAGAAGCTAAAAGAGCATGTGTTAGCTTTGAGACACATAAAAATAGGTTACAAAAGCATCAATAGATATGGAAATAAGTAATACTGTTTTAAGAAGGATATAAACCTTTACTTTATTTTCAGTCTATACATTTAACAAAAAAAACATTTTTTGCAAAGAGATGACTTTTAGTAATTAAAGAAGGGTTCTCATTTTTAATTGTTTTTGAAATTCAATTGTTTGTATATCTACTATAAATTTTAATGTGACTAAATTGTTTAGAAAGATGCAAATTTAGAAAGGTAATCCAATAGCCAAATGGAAGGCTTGCGCATCCTTAAATTTCGATATGTTATAGAAGCCAGTCTTACCAGTTTCATAAGGAACGTGCAAACCAAGTCCCCAATCGAGACGAATCATAAAATAGCCAATATCATAGCGTAAACCAACACCTGTGCCGAGTGCCATTTCATTTAATATATTTTTTATTTTAAAAAATCCTTCTGGTCGACCATCATCATAGTGCATCGTCCATACATTACCAGCATCAAGGAATACCGCACCATAAAGTGAACCCATAAGGTGAGGACGATATTCAAGATTGAATTGCAGTTTAATATCACCCGTTTGCTCTACGTACGAGCGTCGACGCTGTGTTGAGCGATAGCGTCCTGGACCTATTTGTCGGGCATTAAACGCACGGATGCTATTGGCTCCACCCACATAAAATTGTTCTGTATAAGGTGCAACTCTACTGTTGCCATACGCCCATAATGTACCTAAATTGACATGGGCTGCAATACCACTCTTCTCTCCTATGCTCCATACTTTTGTGAGATTAGCATCAATTTTTACAAATTGTGCAAATGGATTCTTAAAGAGTTTCTTCTCTTTTTCGCTCCAGCGTCTACCGAAAGCAGCGTAACCTGCAGACAAAATGTTTGATGCTTCACTAACCGTTGTCCATATTTTAATCGGACTCTTATAACGAGCTGGGCTCATAAAAGTATGTTGAAATATCATCTTTGGAATGAACTGATCCGCCAATGATACCTCAAGATAAGGAACGCTATCTATCAATTCAAGATAACGATCGGTCACGTTATGCATATACTCATAAGTCAGTGTCAAAGGAGAGAACGAATAGCTATTACGTTCGTTTGGCTGCCACTGGTATGTTAACTCGCCTGACACAACGTGACGCTTGAAATACTTAGAACGATTCAACACATCAACAGAAGCTTTAAGGATCGTTGATGGTGTTGTATAATAGATGCGTGGTCCCTTAGGGATATACACAAGTCCCTTTTCTGCAGCTTCTGCACTCTTCCTTTCTTCACGTTCCCAACGCTTTCGTGGTGGTGTAACGAATGGATTGACAAGGCGAGGAAACTGTAAACTGGCTTCAGCACCATATTCGTAATTATTCAATCCAAGGCGATCATTACCATCATCATCACTGCTTGCCGACCATTCGTAAGAGCCATGTACGCGCAGGTTTAGCTTCTCACCACCACGGAATACATTACGTTTTGTCAGACCAATAATAGCCTCTGGACCATATCTTCCACTGGTCTTCCCCTTACCATAAGCCTCAATATAAAAATCATAAGGCTTGTCAAAGATGCAATTAATGGCCATATCTAAAATATTACATGAATCAGTACTATCACGAGGAGTGAATGTAAAGTTTGTAGCAGCGAATAGTCCACTACTATTCAATTGTTGCTGGCTCTTTTCAAACAATTCATTATTGTAAACAGTACCAGGCCATATCTTCAAGTCATTCGCTATTGCACGTAGACGAAGTGGCATGTGTGAGCCATTATAATTCACAATAACATCACGAAAACGCTGTTGCTGAGTAAGAGAATCAATAAACTGACGCTGCAAATTGATATTAATAGTTCCAACAGTCCACTTCCTCAAAGCTTTTTCACTTACAGAATCAGCCATCTGCAAACGAACAGAAGCTAAGCCATAAGCCTTCGTCGTGTCAGCAAGATAACTTGCATCGTTATTCTGATAGTAATAGTAACCATTATTACGGAAAAGCTCTGTTATTCGCTTACGTTCTTGTTCAAGTGTTGCTACATCAAAAGCATCACCCTTGCGAATAATGGCTTTGTCAAGATTGGTTCTTATCAGACTATCTGCTGAAGGCGGAAAGTTAGTGTATTGTACGCTATCAAGTAGCCATAAACGTCCCATATCAACAGCATACTGTAAGCGCATCTTCTTTGGATTACTCTGTGCAAGTTTCTCATAACTTATCTTTCCATTGAAATAACCACGTTTATGTAAGAGGTTTTCACCAACCGTTACACGCAAGTCTGGTGTTGTTGAACTCATCAATACTGGTGAAGAACCAAATGCACGTACTAACCAACGACTAAACGCTGTTGTGTCTTGTGAGAAAGCATTCCATATCCATAAACCAACAGGGAAAGGAGAACGCACGCTGGGGCTGCCCAGCCAAGCAGCATTAGGCTTAGTTGCCAACACAAGGTCTAACTCCTCTTTTACATCATTGAAGTGTTGATTAGCTTGGTAGTTACTGTATTTCGTCGGCTCCATACCCGTATATAGATGTTCACCATCAGGGATTGCAGATGTTGTACTACATGCCACAAGTATGAATAGAAATGCCATAAAAGCAAATAGTTCTATGACTCCTTTTCTACCTGTTGTTCTTATATAATTATTTCTTCTCATTTACAAAGTTTATTAATGTATCTCGTTTAGGCTTCTCAGTCTGTGGCACTGGATTATCTTCTTTAGAACGGAAGATATCCTTGAAATGGCGTAATTTACGGCGCCACATGAAGCCAGCGCCAAACTCACTCAAGTTACCTTCTAACCAATCGTATGCTTCACGCTCATAGTAGAGCTTTAAATACTTCGTCTCTTTTTGGTTTAGACGGTATTCAAGCGAGAAGTTATCAAAGTAAGCACCATTATCTTCAGAGAACTGTGAGCCTGTTGAAACTCGTCCACCCATAATGATACGTAGGCGATTATTCCACAGTCGTTTTGAGAACTTGAAGGTATAGTCGGTGTGTAAATTACCATTCACATCGGCAGCACTTTCCATATTGGCAGTCAAGTCGAGTCCCATAGAGTTGAGGGCTTTACCCGTAATAGAGTTAACTTGTGTCTGTAAGAAGCCTGCTAATGCACCACTCATAGCAGTATTGGCACTCGCTGAGTTATCACCATCAAAATACAAACCTGATGCCAGCATTGTTACTGCAAGCTTCGAACGTTCCTCAACACTTTTCGTATTAAGAATATTCTGCATCTCTTGGTCTTCTGGAGCAGTGATAATAAATTCTACACCAGGTTTTGGAAATTGCTTGGTAAGATTAACACCACACTCAAAATCTACAATTCTACCTTCTCCAGCACCACTGGACACACTTGTTCTTACGTTTTCTGTTGCTGTAATTTTCAGTGTAGGCTTCATCGGATCACCCGTAAATTCAAGATAGCTTCCGTCTTTAATGTTAAAAGTGCGGAGTGGAATTACTGGTAGTGAGTATTTCATCTTACCATCACTCAACGTATATCTACCGCGAACCTGTACACCATTCGTTGGATCATAGTTCAGAAGTAGATTACCACCACCAACGAAGTCGATATAATTAGACTGGTCAGTATTCAATGCACATAATACATGTGCTTGCTCATCAATATCTACATTAAGTCCCATTGTAAAGCCCATAATGTCTGGACGTTTGACAACATTAACCGTAGTATCATTGAAGTTAGTAAACCGAACGAGGTCTTTTAAATCATTATCAGTAGATAATGTACCATCGCGTACTACATATGTAACATCTGTACTACCTAAGACATCAAGCTTTCCAACTAACTGTAAGTTATTTAAAAGGCCGTTTATTCGTCCTGTAAAGTCAACGAAAGCCTTTCCATAAACTTCTGAACGAGGATTCTTCTTTGCATTAATGATTTGGAAATCCTTAGCCTTCAGTTGCGCATCAAGCTGCATCTTATCAAGGTTAGAGAAGTCTAAGTAGCCAGATATGTCGAGTGGTGAACCGTTACTTGCAAAGAGTTCGAAGTTCTCAAACTGAATATGGCTATTGTGTATTTGAACGGGATCATCCGCAAAGCGCATCCTTATGCCATAAGGTATACTCACCAAATAGGTTGAGTCAAGGTAAAGCTCCCCATTGAAGTCCAAGTTTTTAAGTGGACCCTTTACAGATAATGTTCCTTCTCCTACTCCGTCGAGTCCTACAATTTGGTCTGGAACAAAGCCATTGATATAATTCAGTGGGAAACGGTTCATCTCTAAAGTTGCATCAAGTTCTCCTGCCCCCTCATTTGTATAGGTACCCGAAAGTGAACCGACTTCCTTTCCATTTTGTGTTATTATACCATCAACATAGTGGGTACCATCTCCCTTAGGCATATAAACAAACTGTGTTCCCACATCTCCCATTGGACTATTCTCATAAACAAGCTTCTTAATAGTCATATCACTTGATATGGTGAGTTCTTTGTCAGTCTGAACAAGGTGGTAATCACCATCCAGCATACCCGACAACTTTGGAGCAAACGGTAAAACCTTAAATAAATTACCCAACTCGAAGTGGTTCATTGATAGTGTAACATTTTGTAGAGATGTTGAATCACTATCTTCTGTTGACACAATCATACCCGTTCCATCAGATGCTTCCAAACGAAGTTTTGCAGATAGACGACGATCACGTCCAATATAAATATAGTTGGAGTCATTGACAGTAAATGACTTATAGCCTAAGATTGACTGAGGAGAAGTAATTGAAAGTTCTATTCCCTTACTTTTCATAGCCGCCTTCATCGCTAAATCAAAGCCTGTCTTTCCCTTATTATCAAGAATTGTCGCATGTGTTTTCAAACCATGTTCATAGAGTGCACCCTGCAAGTATCCATGATAAGGATATGTATTATTAGGGCTATTTATTACAGATAGCATATAGTTCAACTGCCCATCAATACTGGTAAGGTCAGCTCTAACACTGTCGAGATGAATATCATTATATACCAAAGAATCAATACTTATTTTTCCATTAAGTCCCTTTGTAGGAGATGATGTTAGATTTATATCAGCCTGACTAAAGGCATAACCATCTTGTGCTAACAAGTTAGAGAATAAGTTGTCACGTCCACTGCGGAGCGTAAAGTGTCCAATTGGTAACTGACGGAGTATTGCAGGCTGATCAATACGGCGATTAGTTAACTGTTCACGTACAGTCTTATAGATTTGTTTTCCACTTTCTGCCAATTGGTTTACACTGCTATTGAACGCAGTACTGAGACGGAAGTCTCCACCATCTAATACAGCATGTACAGTATCACGACGACTCATAAGGTCGATGTTCACATCTCCGGGAGCATAGGTGCGGTCTTTATCGGTAACACGAAGGTCTCCTATCAACCCACGAACATTCATATTATCTTTACCAGACATTGCAAACGAGGTGTTAGCAGAGAAACTACTTGTCATTGCTTTGTCTACAATTCCTAATTGGTAAAGGTCTACACGTGGGAAAACTCCATTTATAGAACCTTCAATCTGATCCCCACGCATGGTTGCATCAAGATTAAAATTACCTTCAGCTAATGGTAAACGCCCCTCCTTACGTTGTTCGCTTAGTAATAAATTACCTACATTTCCGCTTACAGCATAGTACTTCTTCATATCTGAACGAAGCGTAATGTCTGTATTAGCAGATGTAATATAATGCTTATCTATAAACCCTAAAGCCTGTAAATCAGCTTCTGATAGATTTCCTTTTACGTGAGTATCAAGGCTATTAGCGCGTACATCTGCTCGCACATCAAAGTTTCCAGCTGCAAGAAGTCGGCTTTTCTTTCGGCTTTCTTGCAGAAAACGGAACGAGCGAAGCAGACCACTGACATGATGATTGTTCTTCATATCAGAGAGTACATCAACATCAGCCCATGTAGAAACTACGTATCTTTGAGTCATAATTCCCATGGCATGCAAGTCTACACGACGTAACCAACCACGTAGATGACCATCTACAAGTTTTGTATTAACTCTGCCTTTATAGGTAAAATCGCCACCTATCATTCGGTTCGTACTCTTTACATGAGCAGAAAGTTGTTCTCCGTGCTTTGAAATATCTCCATTCAAGCCATCCAATACGTAGTTGCCATATTTAAAACTACGAATACGAAGGCTAAGATTAGTTGATGATTTTGGATTTAAGAAGTCTGTGCCTCGCCCCTGCGTCTTTATAGTTCCAGAGAAAGCTGATAAGCCCATATTAGGTAAGAAACGATGAACAGGGAATGAAGTTGCATCTGCTGTAAGTCGATAAAGTTCTGTTGCTGTATTATAAGCACCATTCAATCGAATACGTCCGCCACCTTGTGTCAACAGTATGTTACCTATGTAAAGCGTTTTACGCACATGAATATTACCATTTATACCTACTCCATGTGGGAAAGCTATAGTCTTGCGCACATTACGTGGCAATAATTTAGAAACAAAACCAAGGTTACTTGCTGTTCCTTTGAGCTTCAAGTCACTGCGAAGATGACCAGCCCCAGACATCATGTCAGCTATCCAGCCTGTTCCTGTAAGGTCAAAATAGCCTGGCATAGCTAATCGAAGCTGTTTGAAAGCAGCTGAACGAAGATTTCCATCCAGTTGTCCCTTTATAATGATACGTTGATTAGGAAGTACCTGATAAATGTTCTTTGGTACAGAAGTTAGGAATGGGTGTAAGTCTTTCAGATGTAAGAAGCCATCTAACTGTGTAGATATCTGCCCTGGATTTTTATTAGCAAAGGCATTCATATCCATCATAAACCGTCCAGATAGCTCAGTGTTAGGTAGTCGTAAATATAAATCAGATAGATTAATACTTGTAGAATCCATAGAAAAAGGTCCACGGAAATCCTTTACGATTAGTCCACTCTTTTCCTTCATATTAGCTGTACGAACACGTAATCGAATCTTTGGAGCAGTATATAGGAAGGAATCTATACCCAGATTAACATCTTGCATAGCTATATGTGCAGCATCAAAGCCTGTCTTTGCATGGCGTACATAGTTTTGGTCATAACGGAATTCACCACCTTGCCAATCTAAATTTGCAACCTTGTAAATGTTGTCATGTAATAGAAGTTCAGCTCCGTTAGCTACTGCTTTCTTGAAGTTTGCATGAACACTCATTGTGTCGCCAGGCATATGGAGGCGAAAATCCGTTTTTGTAAGATTAAGTTTATCTATATTGATACGCCAAAGTGGTTTCTGCTTGTTAGGATCTTCTGGTACGGTATCTCCCAAAGCAATATCTACCCATCCCCCTTCTATATCAGCTTTATTTACACGAACAGAATCACCAACAAGGTTAACCGCATGGCTAACAATATGTAAGCGTTGCAAATCACCACGAATACGTAGGTCGCCAATAAAGTTGACGGTATTTGCTTTGATTTTTGTAAAGGTTAGTTCGTTAACTTCTACCTTTTTTTTAAGCAATGGCAAGAGTTCAACATTAGCCACTAAACGATGTATGTCTGCCACTGTATCTTTCTTGTTAGGTATTGAATCATTCGGACGAAGCATCTTCAGACCATCTAACTGAAGATCTAATGGAAAAGATAGATTAACCCTTTCTATGCTTACCTCTGTTTCAGTATTATCTGAAATATAGGTTGCCACACGTTTTACTGCCCAATTTTGAACGGGTGGACAATATAGTAAAGCGACAAGGATAAGAAACAGAATGACTGGTGTTACTACAATTGCAACCAGCCATTTTAAGCTCCTATTCATATTTAAAATATTTGTCATTAACAGCTTTCTCGAGAATATATCCTTATTGGGTAGGATTAATACGTTAGTAAACTTAAATAATTATCTGCAAAGTAACATAAAAAAAATGGAATAGAAGATTTTAAAAAGGTAAAAAAGCAAAAAAAGTAAAGGGATAACATATCTACACTTTAGATAAGTTTAGAAAATAATTATACACATAATATTAGGTTCTTCCGTTAAATGCGTGGACATTTTTGTATAGCTTTAACGGAGAATCAAAGCAAATTATAATACAAAAACTTAGCAAAGATTTGTCAACTATCAATTATATTATCATCCTTCGACACAAAAGGAATCATTTAATTACCTTGAAAATTTCTTAGGTAAGGTTTTGAAAAATTATTACATAAAATCGAGTAAAATATCAATAAACAAGGATAAAAACACGTGTAAAATGTGATTTTGTAATCATCGGTAAATCAGTTAGTTATAAAGTAGTAAAGTAAAAGGTGCTTAATTGGACTTCAAAAGGGCGTTAGTTAGACCTTAAAAGGGCATCTTTTGCAAGTCAATTAGGCGTCTTTTAGAAGTCAAAAGAGCATGTTTTGGTTTTTAGTTGCATAAAAATAGTTTACAAACACAAGGAATATGAGAATGAGTTGTTTATAGAAGACGAATAGACATCTTATTAATTTGCATTTTATCTTGTAGTTTATCCCTCTTTGTAAGACTATTTAATTTGAGATAGCCATACCATACAAGCGTATAAGTATCTATTCTATTTCCGATCTATTTATATAACGGAAAAACCTAACATTAACTGACTATACCTAAATTTACTTTACTGTGTTTTGTTTGTTCTTTCTGAGTTGATATACAAATTTTATTTGCTTCTTGAACAGCTTTACACTTTCAAGGAGTCCTTTACTAATTCTTTTTTCCCATAGGTATAAACCTGTAAAAGATAAGTTTTGAGAAAAATTATTTTCTCACATAGTTTACGAATGCGTATGCAGGATTATCATTAGTAGCAGGACGTTCCTCACGTGATTCTACAACCCATGTACCATCATTATATTCTGGAAAGAAAACATCAGCTTGTGGAGGAGTAGCAGCTATCTCTGTGAGGTAGAGATGATCTGCAACAGCAAGCGCCTCTTTATAAAGACTTGCCCCACCAATGATAAAAGCCTTTTCTTCTGTCCCAATATGTTTAAGAGCTTCTTCAAGCGAAGAGTAGACATCGCAGTTAGGGAAGTCTGTTTCCGTTCTGCTGAGTACAATATTTCTGCGATTTGGCAGGGCACCTTTTGGCAATGAGTTGAAGGTTTTACGCCCCATGATAACGGTATGTCCCGTTGTAAGTTGCTTAAAACGTTTTAGGTCTTCACTAATAAAATAGACCATATCATTTTGATAACCAATAGCACGATTGGCAGCTACTGCTGCAATGATGTTTATTTCCATAATGGTGTTTTAGGACCTCCACCAACCCTTCCAAAGGAGGGGAGTGCTGGTTTAGCAATCAATTTGGTGAAGGATTTAAAGTTCTTGACTACGATAATTTACTTTAAAGCTAAGAGATTAACAACCTCCTCTTTGCACTTCCCTCCTTTCGGAGGGGTTAGGGGGAGGCTTTTTTACACTGCAACTACTCCTGGAATATGGGGCAGTGGGTCGTACCCTATCAGCTCGAAGTCTTCATACTTAAAATCGAAGAGATCTTTTACATCAGGATTAATCTTCATCTTTGGCAGTGGGCGTGGTTCACGAGTAAGTTGGAGTTTAGCCTGCTCAAGATGGTTTAGATAAAGATGTGTATCACCTGTTGTATGTATAAATTCACCTGCTTCAAGGCCTGTTACCTGTGCCATCATTTGCAAAAGGAGAGCGTATGACGCAATGTTAAAAGGTACACCAAGAAAGCTATCTGCTGAACGCTGATAGAGTTGGAGCGATAATCTACCATCCGCAACGTAGAATTGGAAAAGACAGTGGCAGGGTGGGAGAGCCATATCATCAACCTCAGCAGGGTTCCATGCTGTGACCAACATACGACGTGAGTTTGGATTATGCTTAATCATGTCCACCACATTCTTAATCTGATCAATAGTACCACCCTTGTAATCAGGCCATGAACGCCACTGATGACCATAGACTGGACCAAGTTCACCGTTCTCATCAGCCCACTCATTCCAAATCCTTACACCATGCTCTTGTAGGTAGCGCACATTCGTATCACCACGTAAGAACCAAAGTAATTCATAAATAATACTCTTCAAATGAAGTTTCTTAGTTGTCAATAGTGGGAAACCATCGCGCAAATCAAAGCGCATCTGATGACCAAAAATAGATAAAGTTCCCGTTCCTGTTCTATCACCTTTCTGTGTTCCTTCTGTGAGGATGCGATTGAGGAGGTTTAAATATTGTTGCATAATTGTTCGTTTATTTCTAAGATATTATAGGGATATATTGTTTTCAAGATTTTTATTGTTGAGATTTACATTATAGAAGTACCATAGGCTCCTCTGGTATATGTGTACTTTTTATGCGCCATTCTTGCGGATAAAGGTTGTTCGCACGGTTTCCAAGGTTCTTTGCAAAGCCTATCGGATAGCCTTTATAAGTAAGCAGAACGATACCACGTGGAGCTTCTGAAATCAGTACGATAGCCTCATGACGAAGATAAGCAATAGCTGTTTGGTAATCAACCTCTACATTAGGATAAGCCGATTTATCAGCTGAAAAGGAGAGTGCTAACGTATGGTCAGGAATAATAGTCTTCCCTTTTTGCACTCCTTCTTTTACTCCATACGAAAGAATGCGAAGACTTTTACGAGCCTCAGCGATAGCTTTTTCATTATCAATAGTTGTCTTACTGTTAAGCGCCACATTCTCTCCACACTTACGAATAATAGCCATAAAGATTCCTTCACCACGTGTCTTACCAGGGATGAAGCGATAGACTGGGAAATCCCGACCGTCTTTAAGTGGGTTATCAATGAGTGATCCTGTTATATTCCATGCTTCTTCTGTAGGTACAGAGAGGAGTTCTGCATCATATTCGTTGAGAATCCACGCAATATTTTCTTCATCTTCATGTGCATTAAAGGTACAAGTAGAATAAATGAGAATACCTCCAGGCTTTAAGTTGTCCCATATATCAGCGATAATACTACGCTGTAGTTGCCAACAATTCTCAACATTCTGTGGGCTCCATTCCTCTATTGATTGTGGGTCTTTACGGAACATTCCTTCACCAGAGCAAGGAACATCGGCAATGATAACATCAAAACCAAGCTTTGACTTTTTATAATCACGAGGGTAGTTATTTGTAACAACGACATCTTCATGACCAAATTTTTGAACGTTCTCTGCCAATATTTGTGCTCGTTTTCCTATCGGTTCGTTAGAGAAAAGGAAGGAACCTGCAGGTAAGGAAGCATGTGCGCAAGTGGTTTTACCGCCTGGTGCAGCACAGAGATCGAGTGCCATAACAGGCTGTTTTACCAAGTGTTGTAAGACATGAGATAGAAACATAGATGATGCTTCCTGCACATAATAAGCCCCAGCATGAAGTAGTGGGTCAAATGTAAAGTTAGGTCTTGTATCCAACCAATAGCCATCCTTGCACCAAGGAATAGGCTGAGGGTTCAACTCTGGATTAACTTTATGAGTTCCTTCTACTAACTTAAAGGGATTAAGACGAATACTAACAGGTGCTATTTCTCCCAATCCTTTTAGGAATGTATGATAAAGGTTATCACCAAAAAGACTACGAGTATAATCTGTGAAGGCAAGAGGAAGTCTTTTTTCTACTTCTTCTATACCCCTTACTTCTTGCCCGTCTGGGTCTAAGAAACAAGGAGATTGTGTTGCAAGATATTGTAGGCTATTATCTTTTTTCATATGTTTAGGGAATGTCAATAATTATCATTCCATCATCATCAAGACTTTCTTTCTTCTTTGGTTTTGGCTGTTGCTTAAGGTTTCCCTTCTCATCAAACATGCCGTATGTGGTTCGAAGCACCGTAAACTCAGTACGGCGGTTCAACTGATTGGCTATCTCTTGCTTCTCCTTATCGAGTTTCTTAATGAAATCTTCAGTGAGTACATCGTTTTCTTTCAGCCAAGAGTATTTCTCTGTGACCTTCTTACGAATTTTCTTAGGACGTTCTTTACCATATCCTACTGGTGTAAGACGGTCACGAACAATACCATGTGCAGTGAGATAAGCCACTACGGCATCTGCACGTCGTTGTGAAAGACGTTTATTATAATCAGCAGAACCGAGGTAATCAGTGTGAGCTGAGAGTTCTATTGTTACGTTCGGATTCTCCTTAAGAAGATTGACAAGAGCGTCCAAAGCCTTCTCTGATTCTGGTCGAAGTGTCGCTTTATCAAAGTCATAGAAGATGTTGTCTATCAATACAGGTACGTTTATTCCTGCTAAAGCAAACTGAAGGGTATGTACTTTAGAATCATCTACGTTACCCACTTTTATCTCTTCCTTATGATTTAAGTAGCCATTGCAGGTCGCAAGGAAGATATAATTAACGCCGGGTTGTATCTCTTGCTCGAAAGAACCATCACCTTTGACAGCTAACTTCTTGTTGGTTCCATCATCACCAACCATAAATATCTGTGCAGCTGGCAACTCATAGCCATCCATTTCATAGACCCATCCCTTAACAGTCTGAATAATTTCAGGGAGTTCAAAGCTATAGATATGATCCCAACCTCGTCCATCACCACGGTTTGAAGAGAAAAAACCACGATTGTGAATACCCTCAAAAGTCATTCCAAAGTCGTCACCTTGTGAGTTAAGAGGATATCCTGGATGTTCTAAGTGATAGCGACGATCGCTACCAGCCTTAGCTATGAAGATATCAAGACCACCCAAACCACCATGTCCATTACTTGAGAAATAAAGGTCACCATTTGGTCGAAAAGTAGGAAATTCCTCGTCTCCAGGAGTATTGATTGGTTCTCCAAGGTTCTCAACCCCTCCCGTTGTGCCGCCTGTTAGACGTACACGCCAGATGTCAAGACCACCCTTTCCGCCTGGCATATCACTGGTGAAATAAAGCCAATTACCATCTGGTGAAACTGCTGGATGCGCAAAACTCGATAGCGTATCACGACTAATTTCTAACTTATTAGCCTTTCCCCATGCTGCATCAGAGCGATTGCTTACTGATATTTGAGCATAGCGAGGGTTGCTTGGATCAGTTAAACACTGTGTAATATACATC
This sequence comes from uncultured Prevotella sp., assembly GCA_963550695.1. GTDB lineage: Bacteria > Bacteroidota > Bacteroidia > Bacteroidales > Bacteroidaceae > Prevotella. The sequence continues at coordinate 27,891 of CAUVDL010000009.1, forward strand.
TCCCTGCCATCTACAGAGAATGCAGGTGTACCCTCATCTGCCTCTGTATTCAATGCAGACTCAATAGCCTTTGGAGCACTCCATTTACCTTTATCATCCTTTTCACTAAGGAAGATGTCACCAGCCTTAGCACCAGTAATACCACTCACCTCATCACCTTTGGCTTCATTTCGTGTCGAAGTAAAATAAAGCTGTTCGTATTTATCACCGAAAAGCATAGGCGAATAATCCTGTCGACGTGAGTTAAACACATCCATTCGTTTCACAATATACTTCGAGCCACGCTCTTTTACGCTTGCAGCTATTGATGCAGCCTGAAACTCTTGAGCTATTAATTGATTGTTAGGCATTGAATCAAGCGCAATGCGATACTCCTTAACAGCCTCTGCATAGCTACCTTCCTTCATTAGATTATCAGCCAAACGCTTATGCGTCTCACCGTTATCCAGTTTATAACGGATAGCATTTCTATAAGCTGCTATCGCTCGTTGAGAAGATGAAATACGCTCATAGCACTCAGCCATCTTCAAAGATAGCTCTCCTCGTTGGCGTCTATCCTTGGGTGATGTACGCTGATAAGCTGTTTTGAATTGGGTTGCAGCGTCATAATACTCGCCCAAGGAAAGGTGTTTTTCGCCTTTCTTTATATTTCTATCTATACCGCATGATGTCAGCATCAACGTGACACTGGCTACCAACAAAAGACTTTGTCTTTGTCTGCGAAGTATATGTAAAAGTCTTAGGTAGGTCATATTAATATTCTAACGCTTGCACTATCAATTTATTGCCTATGCTCTTTAACAGTCTTCTAATAAAAGAATCAACTCGTAAACTTGTTTACTTGTAAACTCGTCAACTAACTTATAGTTCTACAACCGTGATACCTGCACCACCAAACTGTACGTGTTCATCACGATAGTTTGTGACGTTAGGAACACTGCCAAGGTACTGTCGGATGAGCTGTCGGAGTATACCATTGCCTTTACCATGAAGAATACGCACCTGACTTGCCCCAACAAGAATAGCATCGTCTATAAAGTATTGCACCTGATTTAAGGCTTCATCAGCCCTCATACCACGTACATCCAACTCCTGTCGGAACTGGTTACGATGTTTATCAATGGTATCACGTGTCTCACGACTATAATTATAAGCTTGAAATTGCTTCTGTTCTGACTGAATAGTAGCCGCATCAACATGCTCCAAACGACTAACAGCCATCTTTGTTCTCATACCACCAAAGATTACCGTTGCCTGCTTTCCTTCTATTGATTCAACCTTTCCAACAGTTGTAAGACCCTTAATACGAACAGAATCACCAGCCATAACGATTCCGCCACCTTGCTGTTTACGCACCGCACTCTTCAATGCTTCTGCAGCAGCTTGCTGCTTACTTGCCTTTTCTTTCAGATGCTGTTCGTGGCGTTCCTTGCGACTCTTAATCTTATCAACCTTCTTCTGAAAATCGTCATCAGAGAGTAATCCGCTACTTTTTAGTTTCTTCGTATTCGAGGTTTCAGCCTTATCATTCTTGTTTCCATCCAACAACCCAGCTTCATAAGCAGCCAATTCCTGACGAATACGTTTGGTCTCCTCCTTCTCAGCTTGCTTCTCTCTGATTTCTCGGATAGCGTTTTCTATACGACGATTGCTCTCCTTAATAATCTCTTCTGCTTGTGCCTTAGCACGATTAAGAATCTCCTTACGGCTTTGTTCTAACGCTGCAATATCTTTTTCATATTGACTGATACGTTTCTCCAATTCCTTCTCATGACTATGAATAGTCTGACGCTTGTTCTCCCAATAACGTTTATCTCGAACAATATCCTGTAAGTATTTGTCACTCTGAATATAATCAGAACCAACTATCTCTGACGCATCACGAATTACTTCTTCTGGTATTCCCGTCTTTCGAGCAATCTCAATAGCAAACGAACTACCGGGTCTACCGATAGCTAACTGGAAGAGTGGGCGCATTTCATGGCGGTCATAGAGCATCGCTCCATTAACTGTACCAGGGTGTTCTTCCGCAAAATGCTTGAGGTTTTGATAGTGGGTTGTAATCACAGCCCAAGCATGCTTCTGCCAGAACTGACGTAAAACAGACTCTGCGATAGCTCCGCCAATCTGTGGTTCCGTACCTGTTCCGAACTCATCAATGAGGATAAGCGTACGCTCTGAAGCACGACGCATCATCACCTTCATATTCATCAAGTGTGAAGAATAGGTACTGAGGTCATTCTCAATACTCTGTTCATCACCGATATCTATCATAATATCTGTAAAAATACCAGTGGTTGAACGATCACCAACGGGGATTGAAAGACCACATTGAAGCATATACTGAAGCAAACCCACAGTTTTCAAACATACCGATTTACCACCAGCATTCGGACCAGAGATAATCAACAGATGCTTGTCTTTTGTGAGTTGAATATCGAGGGGAACAACACTTGAAGGAACATTGCGTGTATTGTTCTCTTCTTCTAATATAGTGTCGTAGTCTTGTGCGTTATCAACTTCATTAGAAACTTTATCTATTTCACTGTTATCATCAGATAATGAAACATTTAATTTGCTATTATGCTTTCTTTCTAATGATAATTGAAGTAGAGGGTGAATAGCTCTTATCCAGTCAATATGAGGCTCCTCTGCCACCTGTGGCTCAAAACTCTTAAAGAGTTTGGCAAGCTCAGCTTTCGCACGAATAAAGTCTACTGCCGCCATAAGATTATACGAGTCGAGTATCTCACGCACATTAGGACGTACCTGTTTAGCAAACTCTGTGAGAATTCGAATCATCTCTCTACGCTCTTCATTCTCAAGTTCGCGAACCTTATTATTAGCTTCTACAACCTCAGTAGGCTCAATATATACCGTTCTACCCGTTGCACTTTCATCATGTACAATACCCGAAATCTTACGTTTTAAGCCTGGTGCAACAGGGATAACAAGACGACCATCACGCAACGTTGGTGTAACATCCTTCTCAACAAGTCCTTCTCCCTGCGCAGCACGTAAGATACCATAAAGTGTGCGTGAGATACTTCCCTCGATGCGAGCCAACTCACGACGTATCTGAAGCAGCTCAGGAGAAGCATTATCACGCATCTTACCGAATTTATCGATAATCTGCGAAATGCGCTGAACAAGCAAAGGGAAGGTTGCAACACCATCAGCAAGATTGTAGAGAGCAGGGTAGTAATAACGTATTTCACCCTGTTCTGTCTCCTCTCCACGGCTCAGAAAATTTACAATAGCAATAATTGTCTCTAATGAACGCTTCAAATCAAAGAGTTCTTCCACTTCCATGTGGGTTCCTTCCAATCGGATTCGTGCCACGCTTTCGCGTACATCAAAGAAATTATCTAAAGGAAAGTCGTCTTGTCCCTCTTGTATTCTGCGAAACTCTCTAATCTCTTCCATCCACGTATTCACCTGTGTGGCATCAGTAGAAAAGCTCATCACATCTATTCGTTCCTTACCTAAAGACGACAAACAGCGTGCACGCAGAAGTGAACGAACCTCCGTGAAACCAATTTTTTGCTCAAAGTTCTTGGGATATATCATTTCTTAATCTTCACTATGTGTTATTTTTAGGCTATTATTTCAGTATTGTTTTCTCTGTAAAATTACTAAATCAACAATCCATATTTGCTAATATTATGAAACAGCCTATTGAACTGCAAATTTACAAAATGTTTCTGTAATATGGATAGTATAAATGCAGAACCTTTGAAGCCAAGTGGATTATTAAACCACAATAGACTATTATTAGCACTGATAGTACAGTTTGCAAACTCAATGACTGTGTTTTTCTCAGATAAAACATCTCTCATATTAGATTATTTATTAGTAGTTTTTTCATCATATAATGACGACAAGAACTGTTCAATCTTCCCATTCTCTATTGACGTGTTATAATCAAACACATGACGTGTTGATACTCCGCACCATTGGTGCTGATGCTCCGCACGTATGGTGCTGAGGGTGTTTACAATTGCATTATATGCTTAAAACGTAAGTAGTTTAGGGAATTGAAGAAAGGAATAATACTCTAAACAGACATAGAATATAAAGTTTTTATACGATAGTGTATGGTTTTTCTATTTTACGACCATATTATTTAAGAATTTTGTGTAAGTTTGCATATAACTCTACTGATGCTTATTTTCATTATTGAAAATCGGTTGCAGAACTCATTTACTGATGCCAATCTATTATGAGAAAACTAATATTTATAATATTTCTGATATGCTTTAACACATCATTGTATGCGCAGACAAACAATGTATTATTGAGTCGTATTCTTCGGCAAGTACAATTGTTTCCGCAGGAGAAGACATACATATTTACAGATGCAGAGAGTTATCAGGCGGAACAACGAATTCATTTGCGTGTATTCTTAGTGAATGCAGTCGTTCATCAGACGGATAGTATGAGTCATTACGTATATGTTGAACTCCTTAATCCAGAACATCTCGTTGTGAAACGAATACGTCTAATACGGAGCGACCAAGGTTTTGTTGGACATATTGATATTCCAGAGGGAGTGGCGAAAGGACGTTATTTATTACGTAGCTATACGAAAAATATGCTCAACCTAAATCAATATGAAAGTCTTAAAAGTATCTTTATTGGTGGGCAGGGAAAGCTCTTACCTTGCAAATATAGTAAGGCTACAAATACAATTAAAGGAAAATCTAAATTAAAATTGTATATCAATAAATTAGGAAATAATATTAAAGTAAGTATTGATAGTAATTCTGATAGCATTAAAACCGACTATAGACTCTTTATTCACTGTCGTTCCATTCCGATCTACTTTGGTAAAATAAGCAAAGATAAAGATGTTATTCTGAGTTATGATAGTCTGTCTCAAGGTGGAATTTACTCTTTCCAACTTCTTGATGCCAACTTAAACACAGTTGAAGAGAAACTAAAGTTATTATATCCAGAGAAAGAATTGTGTCCTATATCAGTAAAATGGATAGAGACAGAAAAGACAAATAACGGTCAGGTACCTTGTATTATCAAGGCTAATAATCTACGTGAGGGAGAAACAATGGATGTATCTGTACGTGTAGAATATGCTGGAACAAACCTTTTAGATGGACAATCAAATATTCTTTCTCATTTATTATATGATATGGATGTAGCAGATTGTCCAGAGCAACCAGCATCAGTTCTTTTCAATAATGAATCAGAACGTTTGCTTGATAGCTGTAGTTGGAATCGATATCGAATGGCCGACGTGATTAAAGGGGAATGTAAGAAGGGAAAGATTAGTATTGAGAAATCGGCTGTCATACGGGGCCGAGTTGAAACATTGATTGGTCATAAACCCATAAAAGAAGGTGTGGTAAATCTTATTTCACCCGATAAAGGTTTTTATGCTGTCACTAAAACCGATACACAAGGTCGTTTTTCATTTGAAGGTGTAGATTTTCCAGAAGGCACACAATATGTTCTTAATGCATTTACAAAGGCTGGAAAATCATGGGTAAAACTGCTCTTAGACGAAGAAGATTTCTCGTCTTATAAAGGTCAGCTTCCGCCGTTTGAATGGACGAGTAATGATACTACTCGTGTAGATGCGATATTAGATTTACCAAAAGGAGGTATACAAATGGAGGAGGTGAATGTTTTCAGTCATCAGCCTACCTATTCTTCTCGTTCTGATGCTTATGCACGCACGGCAGACTTCTCCTTTGGACTTCGTGATATAGAAAGTATTGGCGCAACTTGTTTGCATGAGCTGTTGCGCAGAGTACCAAGTGTTAGAGTAGAATTGGGAAAATGCTATGTGCGAGGAGGGACGGCTGTGGATGGAAAAAGACCTGCTGCTATTGCCATAGATGGAATATTTGTCAATGATGATTACGACTTAGACAATGTTCAAATGTCTGATGTTGAGAGAGTAGATGTCTTTAAGGGCGGCTCAACAGTTATCTGGGGAGCTATTGGTGGTATGGGTGTTATCTCAATAACAACCAAGAAAGGAGATTTCAAAGTAGCTTCTGTTCCACTAACAAATACAAAAACTTTTACTACATTAGGCTATCAAATTCCACAAGGTTACACTCCTAACGCACGCACTCCTGTGTGGTTGCCTTCCTTGCGAGGAAACTCTTTCCGCCTGCTTTTACCATTAGAATATCGTTCAGACTATCGTATTTTAATTGAAGGTGTGACAAGTGAGGGAAGAATTATCCACTATATGGAAGAGTTAGGAAAATAGGATAGGGTGGTTACATAGATTACTGGGAGTCCCAATTAATGTATTCTCCCTTCTATCATGTGCTATAAAAAGAAAAAAGTTAGAAGAGTTAAATAATAACCATCATCTTGTATCATTCGATTTTCAACACGAATAGTAGGTAATTATTTAACTCTTCTAACTGCTTATAACGCTTGATTAGTAAAAAAACGCATTAATCATCAAGCAATGTTGACGAACGAACACGGCTTAATGTTTCAGGCGTCATCTGCAAATAGCTGGCAATATAAACCAGCGGTGCACGCAAGATAACCTGTGGACTTAGCTTACACATTCTCTTATAACGAGCTTGTGCAGTCTCAAAACGTACAAGGTCAGCATGTACCTGTGAGGTGATAAGACTCTCTTCCAAGATCTTACGATAAAGAATCTGAATATTAACATTATGAAGAGCTACCTGCTCCAACTTCTGTTTTGGTAGCGCATAAACCCATGTTGGCTCTAAAGCCTCAACCTGTAGTTTGGTTGGCTCCTCACGGAAAAGACTTTCAATACACATAAAGATACTTCTATCCTCTCCTAAGTGTTCAGTAATCTGCTTACCGTTCTTAAAATAGAATTGACGAATTAGGCCTCTTTCTATATAATAAACGTGCTTGCAGATTTCACCTTCACTGAGAATCATCTGTCCTTTTGCGAATTTCATTGGTACGAGGATACTTTCAAGTACATCCAACTCATCATGAGTCATCGTACTATATTTACGTGCCAATTCACGCGCTATATCTCTTGAATCGTTCACCAAATCTTTCATTTTCCTTTCCTTTCTTAACTCTTTGATATTAATCTAACTTCAATACTGCAAGGAATGCTTTCTGTGGAACCTGTACGTTTCCAATCTGTTTCATACGCTTCTTACCCTTCTTCTGTTTCTCAAGAAGTTTACGCTTACGGCTGATGTCACCACCATAACACTTGGCTGTAACGTCCTTACGTACCTGCTTAACGGTCTCTCGGGCAACAATCTTTGCTCCGATAGCAGCCTGAATAGCGATATCAAACTGCTGACGTGGGATTAAGTCTTTTAGCTTCTCGCATATTCTTCGTCCGAAAACAACAGCATTACTTTCATGTGTTAGTGCTGAAAGAGCATCAACAGCCTCTCCATTCAAAAGAATGTCAAGCTTTGCTAACTTAGATGGACGGTAAGAATCGATATGATAATCAAATGAAGCGTAGCCTTTAGAAATACTCTTTAGCTTGTCATAGAAATCTATCACTATCTCACCCAATGGCATCATGAAAAGAAGTTCCAAACGATTTCCACTCACATAGTTCTGACTAATAAGCTCACCTCGCTTATCAAGACAAAGCGTCATGATAGGACCAATGAACTCGCTGGAGGTAATAATAGAGGCTTTAATATAAGGTTCTTCAATATGGTCTATCATTGTCTGATCGGGTAGACCAGATGGATTATGAACCTCCTTTTTATTTCCTTGCTTATCATATACCATGTAACTTACGTTAGGTACAGTGGTAATGACATCCATGTTGAACTCACGATCCAAACGCTCCTGTATAATCTCCATGTGAAGCAGACCTAAGAAGCCACAACGGAAACCAAAGCCCAAAGCCTGAGAACTCTCTGGCTGGAAGGTTAGTGAAGCATCATTCAACTGAAGTTTCTCCAATGAACTGCGCAATCCTTCGTAATCATTTGGATCAACAGGATAGACACCAGCAAAGACCATAGGCTTTACTTCTTGGAAACCTTCTATAGCTTTCTCACAAGGATTGACAATATGGGTAACAGTATCACCCACCTTCACCTCAGTGGCAGTCTTAATACCAGAGATGATGTATCCTACCTCTCCTGTTGAGAGTTGTTGAGTAGGGACCATATCCATCTTCAATACGCCCACTTCATCAGCAGCGTATTCCATTCCTGTCTGTACAAACTTAACTTTATCACCCTTTTTTATGATACCATTCTCAACCTTACAAAGCGTGATAATACCTCGGAAAGAGTTGAAGATAGAGTCAAAGATAAGCGCCTGCAAAGGTGCTTTGGCATCACCTGTTGGTGAAGGGATGCGCTTAATGATTGCTTCAAGTATGTCTGGAACGCCCTCACCAGTCTTTCCACTGGCACGAATGATGTCCTTGGGGTCACAACCAATAAGGTCGACAATTTCGTCTTCAACCTCTTCTGGCATAGCATTTGGCATATCAATCTTGTTGATAACAGGGATAATTTCCAAGTTATGATCAATAGCCATATAGAGGTTAGAAATCGTCTGAGCCTGTACTCCTTGTGTAGCATCGACGATAAGCAATGCTCCTTCACACGCAGCAATGCTTCGTGACACCTCATACGAGAAGTCTACATGTCCTGGAGTATCGATAAGATTGAGAACATATTTCTCCTTATCCAATGTGTACTCCATTTGTATAGCATGACTCTTGATAGTAATACCACGTTCACGCTCCAAGTCCATATCATCAAGCATCTGCCCACCAGTAATCTTTATCGTCTGAGTATACTCAAGGAGACGATCTGCCAAGGTTGACTTACCATGGTCAATATGGGCAATAATGCAGAAATTTCTTATATGATTCATCCGTTTGTCTATATTTTCAAAGTGCAAATATAGTCATAATTATTGAGAATTAAGAACCTTAAAATAAGAAATTGCCTATTTTTTCTTATCTTTGCAACGGATATATGGTTGGGGTAAAGATAAAAGTTGTTATCTTTATAAAAGCTCTTACCAAATTAATATTAACTTGAATGAGAATGAAACACTTACTTTATGCAGGCGTACTGCTGTTTTCTCTTTCTGCTTGTCATAAAAGTCTGGAGGACAGAGCGGCACAGGAATGTAAAGAATATACTGAGAAGAAGTGTCCTACACCCGTAGTAAATGACACAAGAATGGACAGTATGGTATTCGAACCATCGACTCGTACAATTCATTACTATTACTCACTTGTAGGAAATGCTGATAACGAACAGGCCGTTAATTCCAAGAAATCAGAGTTAAGAAAGGCTTTGTGTGATGCTTTGAAGGCGGACGCTGGCACGAAAGGTTATAAGGATGCCGGCTTCAATTTTAGATATACTTATCGTTCTGGCAAAACCCCTTCAAAGGTGTTGCTGGATGAGCAATACACTGAAAAGGACTATTAAAAGCTAAAAAACAAGGATTTTAGAGAGAGTTAGTAAAGTAAGGTAAGACTCTAATTTATCTGTAACAGAGGATTGGTGCTTAACTTCACTAACTCTCTTTAATCATCTTTTGATTCCTGCAATACTATTCTATTAAACTTTTAAACATCTGCTTTTTCCTCAAAATGTCACTATCAAGTAAACTATCTACCAGAACTTACATTGCCATAGACCTTAAATCGTTCTATGCCAGTGTGGAGTGCGTAGAACGTGGACTTGACCCAATGACAACCAACTTGGTTGTTGCAGATGAAGGAAGGACTGAAAAGACAATTTGTCTTGCCGTTTCGCCATCTCTGAAAACACATGGTATTCCCGGACGAGCGCGTCTTTTTGAGGTGATACAACGCTTAAGAGAGGTCAATGAGGAGCGTAGCCTTTTAGCAGGGAAAGCACTTACAGGAAAGTCATATAATGCGAAAGAGCTCGAACAGCATCCCGACTGGGCTGTTGACTATTTAACAGCAATGCCACGAATGGGGCATTATATCAAGCATAGCGCAAAGATATACAATATTTACCTGCGCTATATTGCCCCTGAAGACATACATGTTTACTCCATTGATGAGGTCTTTATCGATGCTACAGCTTATCTCTCCAGCTATCGGATGACTGCCCACGAGTTGGCTATGAAGATGATACGTGATGTCTTGTGTGAGACTGGTATCACAGCAACAGCAGGCATTGGTACAAATATGTATCTGTGTAAGGTGGCTATGGATATCGTTGCAAAGCATATTCCTGCAGACAAAGATGGAGTGCGTATAGCCGAATTAGATGAACAAAGTTATCGTGAGAAACTATGGGATCACCGTCCACTCACCGACTTTTGGCGTGTAGGAAGAGGTATTGCACAGCGTCTTTACTCCTATGGTATTGACACAATGGGAAAGATTGCACGTTGTTCTATCCATCAAGAGGAACTACTTTATAAGCTTTTTGGCGTAAATGCCGAGTTGCTTATCGACCATGCTTGGGGCTGGGAACCTTGTACAATGGAGATGGTTAAGGCTTATCGACCAGAGCATAGTTCGATGAGTAGTGGTCAGGTTCTCCAAGAGGCTTATAGTTTCCGTAAGGCAAGAGTAGTTGTACAAGAAATGGTTGATGCTATTGCGTTGGACTTAGTAGAGAAACGTTGTGTATCTGACCAACTTGTTCTGTACGTTGGTTACGACCGTGAAAGCCTTACTTCCCCTGAGGGAAAGCATTATACTGGCCCCGTCTCTGTAGACTGGTACGGACGGAAAGTACCTAAGAGTGCCCACGGAACAGCCAACCTTCATCGCTTTACATCATCGTCTCGTCTGATAGCTAAGGCTATCCTTGCACTATATGACAAGATAGTTGATAAACGCCTATTGGTTAGAAGATTAAGTATAGCAACCAATCACGTAATCAGTGAGGAGCAAATGAAACAGCGAACCTCCAAGCCAGTTGAACTTGATATGTTCACTGATTATGAGGCTGTAAAGAAAGAAAAGCAGATAGAAGAAGCAGCGTTAGCACGTGAACGAAAGATACAAGAAACCATTATTAATATCAAGAATAAATTTGGTAAGAACTCTTTACTTCGTGGTTTGAACTTTGATGAAGGTTCAACAGCAAAGGAACGTAATAAACAAATAGGAGGACATAAGGCATGACAGATAATTACGACGACATCATTCACCTTCCTCGTCATGTCTCAAAGCGACATCCGCAGATGAGTCTTTATAATCGGGCAGCACAGTTTGCCCCCTTTTCAGCTCTTACTGGTTATGGGGAGGCAATTGCTGAGACTGCACGACAAACAAATCCAAAGATTGAGATGATGGAAGACGACCGTCAACTGATGGACAGAAAGCTTTTACTTCTTACTAATCATTTAGAAGAAGAACCAACAATTACAATTACCTACTTCCAACCCGACGGACGTAAGTCAGGTGGACAATACCTTACAATTACAGGTGTTGTCAAGGCTATTCGAACCAATGAACGCATCATTATAATGAAAGATAGAACGAAAATAAGTATTGATACCATTGTTGGCTTAGAAGGAGAGGTGTTTTCTCCCACTAAACCTTAGATGTCTATTGTAGGAATTAAGACTTTAAAAGATTTCATTTCAATAATATTTTGCAAAGTGTTTAGCATTCGCACCATTGGTGTTAGGCTCTCGCACCATTGGTGCTTACCAATAGCACGACGTGTGCTAAGTAGCAACATAAAACTTATAAGTAATATTTTTACTCTAAAATTACCACAATAAGGATTGGAAAAAAGTTTACATACTTTTCTTATATTATACCTTAAAACGATAAGAAAATAGCATTTTCAATTACCCTTGTAACTAAAAGTAAATCAAATGATTACAAACTCGTGCAAGAAAATGTGCTTAATAGGACTCTTAAAGGGCGTTAGTAAGGATTCAATTAACGCCCTTTTGAACATCAATTAAGGCTTAATTCAAATCGAAGTAAGCCTTAATTATTTTTCAATCTTGTAATTTTCTTTACAAACCCGTAGATTACTTTTCCAGTAATTTATATCATCTTCCTTCATAGACATCCTCCAATCTTCGATGTCTCTATGGTATAATAAAACTATTGCATCACGATTGTAAAGGGAATATAACAAGGCATTGGCTGCATAATCAGTTGCCGAATTCTGCAAAAGTTGCATCCATTGTTCTTTCTTAATAGTTCTTATAAGACTATCCTCGTCGGCGGATAGCTTTACACGTACACGATAACCAATATCGTGAATAGGGAAACAGGAATCGCAAGCCACCTTCAAGATATCAAAATGAACATCTCGGTTATTAATAAAGCTAATATCAGTTCTATGCTTCTTCACTTCAATAGGCTTTCTAAGCGTACAAGAAAATACCATCAAAGATAAGATAGTTAATAGACCTAATTTACTCGCACCTGCACGTAGCCCGCAAGTAAAGACGTGATACAATTTGTCCTTTGGATGAATCTTTATCATAAAACACTAAAAAACTCTTTCCGTTGTAAGTAAATATAGTCCAAAATCCAATAGGTTTTACTTTCTTTGCTTTGACATCAATAAGAGCAAGGCCTTTTGAGGCGATGTGTTTCTTGTCATAAAACTTCTTTATAAAAATTATGCTGTCTGCTGTTGTGTAGTTGTAGAAAGAAATATCTTTCTCTTGTTTTGTAACTTTATTACGTACAGAGGTAATGAGTTTATTTGAAGACTCTGCTATTAGATACTCTTTGTAAAGTGGTTGTGTAAGCTGTTTGATAATTTCAGCCCTATTGACACTAAACCATTTTTCAGCAAGTGAATAGTAAGTAGGGGGTTCTATATCATTCATAATTTCCAATTCAAAATCACACTCACTTTGTCTTGTATAACGATAATAGGTACCTTTATACTCCACATACTCACCTATTTCAGCCTTTGGAAAGCCTATAGGCTTCAAAGTTTCTGGATATTCTCCGTGCTGTTTTTTATATGTCTCTAATCTTTCTATTAGATCCTTAGCCCGCAACTTTCCTATATAGATGTTATATACAGGGATATATTTAATGATACAGAATACAGCTAAAATAATCCCTATGATAACAGAAATATAGATAACTACTCGATTCCTTTTCATGGTTTTCATTCTGAAGAGAATAAACGTTGTTACTCATAGTGCATTGACTTAGCTGGGTGTATATGACTGATGAGATAGCTTGGCGCAATCAATACAGCTACACATACCAACATTGTAGCAATGTTTAGACCTATGATAAGGGGGAGGTTTACTTCTACCGGCACTGTGCTTACATAATACGTCTGTGGATCAAGCTTTATGAGTCCAGTCCACTTCTGTAAGAAGATAACGCCCAGTCCTATGATATTGCCTATAAGCAAACCTCTACCTATAATAAAGGTAGCAAACCAAAGGAAGATATGGCGTATCTGGCGGTTGCGTGAACCAAGTGCCTTCAATAAACCAATCATCTGAGTACGCTCCAGAATGATAATCAACAGACCTGATATCATCGTAACACCAGCTACGGCAATCATCAGTGCAAGGATTATCCATACGTTCAAATCCATTAAATCAAGCCATGAGAATATCTGCTGATTTTGATCTATAATGTTCTCGGAAGAGTAAGTCTCGCCATAATGGTCAACTGTGTTCTTTACCTTATTAAGTACACGAGAAGTAATAGCATTAAGCTGTGAGAAGTCGTTGACAAGTATTTCTGCTCCGCTACATTGGTCAGGTTCCCAACCATTTAGCTTATTAGCGGTGTACAAGTCTGTGAAACAAATCTGCGAATCAAACTGCTTCATATTTGTTTCATAGATACCAGCAATAGTAAACTTACGTGTTCGAACACCTTGATCGTTGATAAAGTAGGCAAAAAGACGTTGTCCTACTTTTAGATTAAGTTTGTCGGCAATCGTTTTAGAGATAACTAACTTCTGTTGATTCTCTGTAGCAGAGAAATGGGGGAGACTTCCCTCTACCATATTATTATGTATAAAGGTAGTATCAAAGTCTGGTCCAATACCTTTCAACATGACACCTAAGAAATCATTGTCGGTCTTTAAGATGCCCTGTGTATACGCATAACGCTGCACATGTTTTACTCCGGGAACAGCCTTGAGTTCCTTTATAAGTGAATCGTTTACTGCTATTGGATACTGCTCAGAGCCCTGCAATGTAAGGAAGTTGGCTACAGTTATATGACTTCCAAAGCCCACCATCTTATCACGGATAGAATGTTTAAAGCCCAATACAACACATACAGACACAATCATTATAGCTAAACCTATTGCTACACCAATAGTAGCAATGGTAATAGCAGGCTTCGACACCTTTCGAGTCTTGTCTCCTCCGTTATATATTTTGCGAGCAATAAAAAGCGGATAGTTCATTACTTTAATTTATAATTCAAAATTCATAATTCATAATTATGATTACTGTTATACTGTATGGCTGATTAATCTATTCCAATAGATTAATTATACAACTAAATTCTTGTTCGTCGTTTACATCTGTATGCCTATCTCTTGTTAAAAAAATACATCTTAATCCATTTAAGAAGACTCTTTTAAGCAACAAACATAAGTAATCATAATTATGAATTCTGAACTCTGAATTGTGAATTATAAACTGATTTTATTCTTCATCTACACGTCCTGGATATGCCTCCAAAGCCTTTTGAAGAACAATCAAAGCACGCTGTAAGTCTTCACGTTTAAGCACATAAGCGATGCGAACTTGGTTATGTCCAGCACCTGGTGTTGTATAGAAGCCACTGGCAGGAGCCATCATTATCGTTTCACCTTCATAGCTGAACTCTTCTAAACACCAGCGACAGAACTTATCAGAGTCGTCAACAGGAAGTTTAGCTACGGTATAGAAGGCTCCCATAGGGATAGGAGAGTAGACTCCCGGAATACGATTCAGTCCGTCGATAAGACATTTACGACGCTCCACATACTCATCATAGACATCACGATAGTAGGATTCAGGTGCATCAAGACTTGCTTCTGCTACTATCTGACCAATCAGTGGGGGAGAGAGACGTGCCTGACAGAACTTCATAACAGCATTACGAATCTCCTCATTCTTTGTTATCAACGCACCAATACGAATACCACACTCACTGTAACGCTTTGATACAGAATCAATGAGCACCGTATTGTTCTCAATTCCCTGTAAGTGCATTGCAGAGATATAAGGCGACCCTGTATAGATATACTCACGATAAACCTCATCAGAGAAGAGATAAAGATCGTACTTCTTAACAAGGTCACGAATCTGATTCATCTCCCTTCTTGTATACAGATAACCAGTAGGATTGTTTGGATTACATATCATGATAGCACGTGTCTTCTCATTGATAAGTTCCTCAAACTTCTCAACCTTAGGCAGTGCAAATCCTTCTTCTATAGAGGTTGCAATAGTCTTTATCTTTGCACCTACTGATATTGCAAATGCCATGTAATTAGCATATGCAGGCTCGGGAACGATAATTTCGTCTCCAGGATTTAGACATGCCATAAAAGAATACAGCACAGCTTCAGAACCACCAGCGGTTATGATGATATCGTCTGGTGTAACGTTAATATTGAACTTCTCGTAAAAGTCACAGAGCTTTTCCCTATAAGAAAGATAGCCTTGAGATGGTGAGTACTCTAAAAGTTTACGATCAATCTTCTTCAGAGCGTCCAATCCACATTGTGGTGTTGGAAGATCAGGTTGACCAATATTCAAATGGTAAACTTTAATACCACGTTTCTTTGCTGCAACGGCAAGTGGAGCCAGTTTCCTAATAGGTGACTCTGGCATTTCGAGTCCACGAACTGATATTTCCGGCATATTGACTTTATTTATTCTCCCGATAATGTATGAGAGTAGAAGATATCTGCTCTTATATTCTTTACTATGATGCAAAGATAAACATTTTTTTTATTTTAACCGCACATTTAGCTAATTAACGCAGATTTTTTACTACTTTTGCACATCTATAAAACCGCCTATTGCTCTTCGCTTTGTCTTTATTTGATAGTTGAAAAGCAGGGCTCCAAAAACTTAAAGAATAATTATGAGAAGTAGAACAAGCACTTGGTTTGAAACACGAGTTAGATATGACAAGACCATGGAAGATGGTCAGAACAAGAAAGTCATTGAACAGTATGTGGTTGATGCATTCAGTTTCTCTGAGGCTGAGGAGTTTATCACAGAGGAAATGTCACACTATGTTAGCGGTGAGTTTGACGTAAAAGCCATCTCTCCAGCACCATTCGGTGAGATTTTCTTTAGCGATATTGACACTGATGACAAGTGGTTTAAAGCAAAACTTTCTTTTATTACATTAGACGAAAAAACAGATAAGGAGAAGCGTACTTCTGTAACTTATCTTGTTCAGGCACATTCTGTAAGCGGTGCCGTTAAGCATGTAGACGAGGTGATGGGTTCTACTATGATTGATTACGAGATTGCAGCAATTACTGAAACAAAGATTATGGACGTCTTTGAACATCATGCTGGCAAGAAGAACGAGAAGCCAGAATTCGAGCAATAACTTAATCAATAAACGAAAAAGAAACTTACAATTATGTATGATGTAGCAAATAATTTACACGAAGTGCTTGGGAATCTTCCTGATGGCGTGAAGTTGGTTGCCATCAGTAAGTTTCACCCTAACGAATATTTGGAAGTGGCTTATCGTGAAGGGCAGCGCATCTTTGGCGAGAGTCAGGTGCAGGAACTATCTCGTAAGGTTGAAACACTCCCAAAGGATATAGATTGGCACTTTATTGGTCATCTACAAACCAATAAAGTGAAGTATATTGCTCCTTATATTTCTATGGTTGAGGCAGTTGACTCTTTGAAGCTTTTAAAGGAAATCAACAAGCAAGCTGCGAAGTATAACCGTATCATCAACGTTCTTCTTGAACTCCATATTGCAGAAGAGGAAACAAAATATGGCTTCACTCCTGATGCTTGTCGTGAACTATTGGAGAGCGGTGAGTGGAAGGAACTTAAGAATGTACACATTTCTGGTTTAATGATGATGGCATCAAATGTAGATGACCGTAATCAGATTAAAAAGGAGATGACGTTGGCAGCAGACCTCTTTGACGAACTGAAAGAAAAGTTTTTCGCTGATGACCCTGAGTTCAAAGAGCGTTCATGGGGTATGAGTCATGACTATGATATAGCCGTAGAATGCCGTTCAACAATGGTTCGTGTGGGTACAACTATCTTTGGTCCACGTGTTTATTAAGCTCAGATTGTAACGTATTTAGCCCTCAGCACCAGTGGTGCTTACGAATAGCACAATGCGTGCTTACGTACAACACCATACGTGTTGGGCATCGTATCGAGTTATCTATAGTTGATGTTGTAAGAAAAGCAACGTCAACTATAAACATTAAAAACTACTTTGTAGGCTTATAATACCTAAGGATACCCAATATTTCAGCGTTTTCAGCCTTAGAACCTATTGTTATGCGTAAACAGTTATCACATAACGATACGTTAGAACAATTCCTTACATTGATACCTTTTTCACACAGATAATCATACACACTTTGTGCATCTTTCATCTTTGCTAAGAAGAAATTGGCATTCGATGGATAAACTTTCCCACAACAAGCTAAACTCGCAAAGGCAAGAATCATACGTTTGCGTTCTAATAAGAGTATCTTTATCCAGTCCTCAATATCATAGCGGTGCTTAAGCACATCAATGGCTTGTTCTTGTGTAAGTTGATTGATATGATAAGGACCGCTCACTTTGTTAAATACGTTAATGATAGCTTCTTGCGCATAAACAACACCCAATCGGATAGCTGCACTTGCCCATGCCTTTGAGAAAGTATTGAGAACTATCATATTAGGGAACTCTGACAAACGCTCTCGGAAGCTTTGCAAGCGCGAGAAGTCTGCATAAGCTTCATCAATGATAACAATACCATTGAATGCTTTCAATACCTTCTCAACTTCTTCAACATTCAGCAAATTACCGCTTGGCGAGTTAGGAGAGCAGAGCCAAATCAGCTTAGTATGCTTGTCACAAGCATCAAGCAGTTCTGCTGCATTTAATTGAAACTCTTCATCCAAAAGTACTGAACGGTATTCAATATCATTTAATCTTGCAAAACGTTTGTATAGTTTGCAAGTCGGTTCTATTGCTACAACATTATCAACCTTTGGCTGACAAAAGATTCGATAGCACATATCTATCGCCTCTGTAGAGCCATTACTTAAGAAAATCTCCTTAGGTCTAACACCTTTTAGTATCGCAAGTTCTTCCTTCAACTCTATCTGATCCTCAGAAGGATAGCGGTTAAAAGGTTTATTATATGGATTTTCATTAGCATCAAGCATAATATGTTGAGAATCCCTTACATCCTCCTCCGCCTTTGTATCAGTAAAAGAAATGAGTTCTCTAATATTTGTTCTGACCAGTTTCTGTAAGTCTATCATATTATGTTTCTTTGTAGGTTGGTAGTTTTTATTCTAAGAAAAGCAACCTTTTAACGTCTTCTGAACTCAGCACAGACGATAGATGTTGCGATTGCGACATTCAAAGACTCTGCCGTTTCACGCTCTGGAGGATAGTTTGGAATGAGAAGTTTTCGATTAATCTTTGTTCTAAGCTGGGAGGATATACCTTTTCCCTCATTCCCCATTACTATCATTCCGTGATGAGAAAGTTCTTGACTATAAATGTTATTACCATCCAGAAGGGTGGCATAGATAGGGTAGTCAACAGGGAGATGGTCTAACAACTCATTTAAGTTTAAGTAATGAAGTTTTACTCTTGCAATACTTCCCATAGTTGCCTGCACAACCTTTGGATTCCAACAGTCAGCTGTTTCATTTGAACAAAAAATGTTTTCGATTCCGAACCAATCTGCAATTCGAATGATTGTACCCAAATTACCGGGGTCTTGCACACCATCAAGAGCTAATACAAGTTGATTATCAATGTATTTATTGAATATACTTAAGTAATCATTTGTTACTTTACAATCTTCTTTTGGCATCTTGAAAACACCCAAAACAGACTGTGGATGTTGTAGAAAAGAAACCTTTTTGATATCTTCAATATCTTCCAGAATCTCATCTGCCACAAATCTTTCATGTAGCAAATCATTGACAACTTTTGGTCCTTCTGCTACAAATAATCCCACTTTCTCTCTACCTTTTTTCGTCTCAAGAGAACGGATAAGCTTAATCTTATTTTTTGATATCACTTCGCAAATTTACAAAAAACTATCCACTCGCAGCCAATTACTTCTTAACTTTTTACTACCTTTGCATAAAATAAGCTGCGCTCGGCAAATCGAAAGTAAACTTTCTTTGCGCTCACTTGCATTATTTTTGCATAAAATAAGCTTCGTTCGGCAAATTGAAAGTAAACATTCTTTGCGCTCACTTGCATTATTTTTGCATAAAATAAGCTGCGCTCGGCAAATCGAAAGTAAACTTTTTTTGCGATTACGTGTATTATTTTGGATTAACAAATTAGGAATATCAATGCTATTTCCAAAGTCACATAGATTTCTCACACCCCTACTTATCGTTATGACTACACTTGTAGTTATTGCGTGCTCATCAGATAAGTATGTACCTGATGGACAATATCTTTTAGATAAAGTAGAGCTACGTTCTGACAAAAAAGACGTAAACTCATCACTTCTGATGCAGTATGTACGTCAAAAGGGTAACTCACGTTGGTTCTCTCTCTTTAAGATTCCATTAGGAACTTACGCTATGGCGGGAGAAGATACAACGAAATGGATTAACCGTACACTACGTAGAATGGGAGAGGAACCTGTATTGTATGATTCTGTTCAGGCTCGCCTTTCGTCTGAGGACTTGACCGTTGCTATGCAGAATATGGGATACATGAATGCAACCGTAGACATAGAGAAAAAGGTTAAAGGAAAGAAACTGACCCTTAACTATCTGCTTCACCCTGGTAACCCTTATATTATTAATCGCTTTAACTATGAGATAGAGGATTCTGTCATTGAAAGAGTACTTGCTTCTCACCTCAAAAAAGATACAGAACGACCACACCAGTTTACCGTTACTTCCTTGGATGACGAGCGTAAAAGACTGACACATATCTTAAATGATTCTGGTTTTTACAAATTTCATAAGGATTTCATATATTATACTGCAGACTCCACACAAGGAAGACGGCATGTAAACGTGACTTTACACTTAATGAAATACGTTGAGAATAGCGATGCTGAGCCAACATTACACCCACGCTATGTCATCAATAATGTCAATTTTATTCCAGGTGATTCAACAGGCTTTCATCTTAGAAAGGGAGTATTGGAAGATAATACCCTAATAGAAAAGGGTAAGTATTTTTCGGCAACAGACTTACAAAAGACTTATAACAACTTCTCTCGTCTTGGTGCAGTACGTTACACAAATATCAATTTCAGGGAAGTTCCTCGCTATGATAGTTTGGTGATAGGTAAGACATTCACCTATACAACTTCTTCTACGCATTACTTAGATGCTGATATTCAGGTTTCAAATAATAAACCAAATACCATCTCTATCCAACCAGAAGGAACGAATACAGCGGGTGATTTAGGTGCGGCAGCCGTACTTTCTTATCAAAATAGGAATCTTTTTAGGGGTAGTGAACATTTAAGTGTAGAGTTTCGTGCAGCCTTTGAGGCCATTAAAGGACTTGAGGGCTACAAGAATAGCGACTATGAGGAATATAGTGTACAAACACATCTGCAGTTCCCTCGCTTCTTGGCCCCATTCATCTCAAAGAACTTTAAAAGAAAGAGTAGTGCAACATCAGAGGTTTCTGTGGGATGGAATCTTCAAAACAGACCAGAGTTCCACCGTCGAGTCTTTTCTTCTGCATGGAAATATCATTGGTCGGATCCCGTTCGTCACCTGACATACGACTTTGATCTCCTTAACCTCAGCTATGTATATATGCCGTGGATTAGTGAGACCTTTAAGCATGATTACCTCGACAATGCAACAACTCGTAATGCCATTTTACGCTATAACTATCAAGATTTATTTATCTTACGCACAGGATTTGGCGTGAATTACAGTGGGGCTAACCAAGCTTTCAGAGCAAGAATGGAATTGGCGGGTAACTTATTGAATGGCTTGAGTGGCGTCTTCAACTTCAAGAAGAATAGTGAAGGAAAACGAACACTGTTTAATATTGCCTATGCTCAATATGCAAAGTTCGACTTTGATTATACAAAAATACTACGCTTTGACGAGCGTAACTCCTTAGCTTTACATGGTGGCTTGAGTATTGCAATTCCTTATGGCAACAGTACAGTACTTCCATTTGAGAAGCGTTATTTCTCTGGTGGTGCTAACTCTGTTCGCGGTTGGAGCGTAAGAGAGTTAGGACCAGGTAAATTTAAGGGTGTTGATGGTCGAATAGACTTTATCAACCAGACTGGTGACATGAAGCTTGACTTAAATGCGGAGTATCGTACACATCTGTTTTGGAAACTTGATGCAGCAGCTTTTATAGATGCAGGAAACATCTGGACACTGCGTGATTATGCTGACCAACCAGGCGGACAGTTTAATTTCAAAAACTTCTATAACCAAATAGCTGTTGCATACGGACTTGGGTTACGCCTCAATTTCGACTACTTCATACTTCGATTTGATGGTGGTATGAAAGCTATTAACCCTGCTTATACAAGTACGGAAGAGCATTATGCTTTATGGCATCCGAATCTAAAACGAGACTTTACGTTCCATTTCGCCGTAGGACTTCCATTTTAGTCATGTCATAGATACTTTTATATTTAATTATTCCTAAAAGTAGAGTATATAATAAGGCAAACTTAAACAATAATTTTGTCTATCAAAATTCTTTTGTTACATTTGCCTAAAATAAAAATATAATGCTGAAGTTTTTATCTTTCGGCAGTGGTAGTAGTGGTAATTGCTATCTTTTATATACTGACACAGATTGTCTAATGATTGATTGTGGTGTTGGTATTCGTTTATTAAAGAAGCATTTCCACAACTATGGTCTGCAGTTAAATATGGTTCATAATGTGCTTATCACCCATGATCATGCTGATCATGTAAAATCGGTTGGCTCTATAAGTGGTGATTTGCAACTACCTGTATATACAACAGAAGATGTTCATAGAGGAATTAGTCAGAACTGGTGTGTAAGACGTAAAGTTGATTCACAATATGTTAGATACTTAAAAAAAGGTGAAGAGATTACCATTGGGGAATTTAAAGTAACGCCTTTCGGAGTACCTCATGATAGCACAGACTGTGTTGGTTATTCCGTAGAATATAATGGAATTCGATTTACATTAATCACTGATTGTGGACATATCACAGATGAGATTGCGAAGTTTATTTCTATTTCTAATTACTTAGTTATAGAGGCAAACCACGAACCAGAGAAGTTGGCTGCGGGTCCATACCCAAGCCATTTAAAGGAACGTATCAGTGGACCAAACGGACATCTTAGCAATGAAGCTTGTGCCAAAGCACTTGTAGAGAACGCTTCACCTGCTTTACACCATATATGGTTATGCCACCTAAGTGACGAGAATAATCATCCAGAACTGGCTAAGAAAACGATTGAGGCTGTTTTGCGTGATAGTGGAATAATTATTGGAAAGGAATTCACACTTGAAGTATTGAAACGCAAGATACCAAGTGAAGTGTACGAATTAAATCCTTAAAGACACTTTTCTCGTCAAGTATACAGACATTGTATTTGCATGTAAATCAGAAGGTTTTGTATCTATAAGCAATATTATCACATTAACGCAATAGCATTTTTTAACTATTTAGTTGTGTAATTATTACAAAATACTTGTAACTTTGCAAACGATATAATTCAAATTAAAATTAATTTTTAACATTATAAACAGAGCATTATGAAAAAGTACGAATGCGAGACATGTGGTTATATTTATGACCCAGAACTTGGTGATCCAGATAGTGGCATTGAGCCAGGTACAGCATTTGAGGATATTCCAGATGATTGGGTTTGCCCTCTTTGCGGTGTAGGTAAGGATGATTTCACTCCAGTTGAAGAGTAATCAATTTACAACTATAGAATTAAAGCCTGCTCATTATAAAGAGTGGGCTTTTTCTATATTAATAAAAGAATATAACTTGAAGACTGTTGAAAATAATACTCCAAAATATGGATTGATAAACTAAAGCTCTTATATTATGGTACACAGAGATAATGAAACGACAGATCTAAACGCAATATTATGGAGGTGCCTCCATGACTTCCATAGCTTTGTTTTTAATAGAGCTATGTACTCTTCATTTTTGTGTGTATCATTACGTCAAAGTTCTAAACTTAGTCAGCACTATTAACATCCTCTTTCATTGAAAAACTTTTCACTTTAAGGTTTCAAAAATCTGCAAATAAGTTCTTGAAAAATAATTACATATTTTCAAATAAAAACTCTATAAATAACGGCAAAAACACATACAAGTAACTGGTTTGTAACCATAAGGAAATCAATTAGTTATAAAGTAGTAAAGTAAAAGGTGCTTCATTGAACTTCAAAAGGGCGTTAGTAAGGGTCTTAAAGGACATCTTTTGCAAGCCAATTGGGCGTCTTTTAGAAGCAAAAAGAGCATGTATTGGTTTTGAACTGAATAAAAATAGTTTACAAATTTCAACTAATAAGGGAATACTAATAAATCTTACTATAGCATAGTTTCCTAACTAAATCTGGTTAGTTTTTAATACCCAATTTATATTAAATAAAAAAGTCCACTCTAAAAAGAATGGACTTTTGGTTTTAATAAGTGGTTATTTGATTTATCCTACCATGTTCTTGAGGTCTTCTTCAACAGATGTAATACCACCAAGACCGAAGTTCTCTACCAATACTTTCAGAACGTTTGGAGAAACGAAGGCTGGCAAGGTAGGACCAATATGAATATTCTTAATGCCGAGATAGAGTAGAGCAAGCAGAACGATAACAGCTTTCTGCTCATACCATGCAATATTAAACTCGATTGGGAGGTCATTGATGTCATTTGCACCAAAAATCTCTTTCAGCTTCAAGGCAACAACTGCCCATGAATAAGAGTCATTACACTGTCCTGCATCCAATACACGTGGAATACCATTGATATCACCAAGGTTCAACTTGTTATATTTGAATTTAGCACAACCACTGGTTAAGATGACAGTATCCTTTGGCAACTGAGCTGCAAACTCTGTATAGTAGTCACGGCTCTTCATACGACCATCACATCCACTCATTACAACAAACTTGCGGATAGCACCACTCTTAACAGCCTCAACAACCTGATCTGCCAAAGCAAAAACCTGTGCATGAGCAAATCCACCGATAATCTCGCCCTGCTCGATAGCTGTTGGAGCCTTACAAGTCTTAGCAATTTCGATTACCTCAGAGAAGTCCTTGTGACCATTCTCATCAGCAAGAATATGCTTCCAACCTGGGAAGCCTGTAGCGTTTGTTGTGAATACACGGTCCTTATAGCTTGCCTTTGGTGAAGGAGGAACAATACAGTTGGTTGTGAAGACGATAGGACCATTGAATGTTTCAAATTCTTCCTTCTGCTTCCACCATGCATTACCATAGTTTCCAACGAGATGCTTGTACTTCTTCAACTGTGGGTAATAGTGAGCTGGGAGCATCTCTCCGTGGGTGTAAACATCTACTCCTGTTCCCTCTGTCTGCTCTAAAAGCTGCTCGATATCCTTCAAGTCGTGACCAGAGATAAGGATACCAGGACGGCTACCTGTACCAATATTTACCTTTGTAAGTTCTGGATTACCGTATGCTTGAGTGTTAGCCTTGTCAAGTAATGCCATTGCATCAACGCCAAACTTACCAGTTTCCATAACAGTAGCCAACAATGTATCCATGTCTGCTGCAGGATTAGAAATAATAGCAAGTGCCTTTTCAATGAATGCAATAATCTCTTCATTACGCTCGTTGAGACGTGATGCATGCTCATAGTAAGCAGCCATACCCTTCAAACCGAGTACAGTCAACTCCTTCAATGAACGGAGGTCTTCATTCTCTGTACGGAGAACACCTTCACGATCACCCTCAGCTTCGTAGTCTGCTTTCTCACCACCCCAGTTTACTTCCTGATAGTTAGGCAATATTACGTTGTTTTCTTTTGCAAGTGTGAGCAACTCACGTTTGATACGTACACCATTGTCCACCTTATTTAATATAGCCTGATCATCAAAGTTTGCATTGGTGATAGTTGCGAAAAGTGCGTCTACAATATAATCACCAACCTCTTGGTTTGTTGTAACACCAGCTTTACGAAGCGAGTCTGAAATTGTTGCTACACCTCTTACAACACCAAGTAACAAATCTTGCCAACGGCTTGTTTCAGCTTTTTTACCGCAAACACCTTGAATAGTGCATCCCGTACCCTTTGCTGTTTCCTGGCATTGGAAACAGAACATCTTGTTTTCTGTCATGTTTCTTTGTTTTATATATTATTTCTATAACGTTTTATGGTTGCAAAAGTATAGATAAAAAAAAAACAATAAGGTAACATATGTGACTGCTTGGAGTTAAAAAATAATAAATATGGCTATATAGTGTCTTTTATGTATAATACATCTCCACTGTAAAGAAGAGCGTAAAAGATAAAAATCGGAAACGCTTTGTATAAAAAGATGTTAAGATGTTATATGTAAATATTTTCTACATGTATATATTGGAATGTAATAAAATATTTGTGAATTTTAATAACTAATAGATATTAAAAAACTTGCTATAAACTTGACATTCTTAATTAAATATGTTATATTTGCAGTGTAATAACAGAATAGGTAACTAAAAATACACGGATTATGGCTAAGTATAATTTAACAGAAAAAAAGGAGAAGGTAGCCGCCTATCGTAGTCTGGTCAGTCCGCAATTAATGGATGAATTAAAGGAAAAGATTCTTAATATCATTCTTATCCAGCAACGTTATAAAGACAAGAAATATTCTGCCAAGCAACTTGCTGAGGACTTAGGGACTAATACGCGCTACATATCAGCTGTGGTTAATGTGCGATTCCACATGAACTACACGTCGTTTGTGAACAAATTTAGAATAGAGGAAGCAATGGCACTTCTGGTTGATAAGCGTTATCAGGAACTGAACATGGAGGATATAAGTGATATGGTTGGCTTTTCTAATAGACAGTCATTTTATGCTTCTTTTTATAAGTTAAATGGTGTTACCCCACGTGACTACAGAATGCGCCATTTGGCACAACCCTCTTCAAAGAAGTGCGTTTGAAAAAACACTTAAGAAGTGAATTAAATCAATATGATAGAATCGATAGGAGAAGAGACTTTTAAATTTCAGGATGAACGGTTTGCCGATATACAAATGTTGCGATATCGGCTTCCGGATTTCGAAACACTGACAATTCGGCAAAAACAGTTGATTTACTGTTTGTCAGAAGCTACACTATTTGGGCGTGACATAACATTTGATCAGTTTGGCAAATACAACCTCTGTATTAGAAAGACATTAGAGGCGGTTTATTTGAACTACAATGGTAATCGATTAGAAAATAATTTCCGTGCTTTAGAAGAATATCTGAAGCACGTTTGGTTTGCCAGTGGTATTTATCATCATTATGCTTGTGATAAATTCTCTCCCAGTTTTTCTGAAGACTTTTTCCGCAATGCTGTTTCAGCTATTGATGCTAAAGTACTTCCTCTTAGAGAAGGAGAGTCTGTTAATTCATTACTTGATGAACTCTGTCCAGTAATCTTTGATCCAACTATCCTTCCTAAGCGAGTTGATAAGGCGGATGGTAAAGATATTGTTCGCTCTTCAGCATGTAATTATTATGACGGAGTTTCTCAGCGTGAAGTTGAAGAATTCTATGCTAAGTTAAAAAAAGAGGGGCCTGCAGTTGAAGCACCATCTTACGGATTAAATTCTACTCTTGTAAAAGAAGGCGATTTTATCCGTGAAGATGTATGGAAGATAGATGGCAAATATGGTGCTGCTATTGAAAAAATTGTGTATTGGCTGGAACGTGCAAAAGAATTTGTAGAAAACGATCAGCAACTTCATGTAATTAATCTCTTGATTCGCTATTACAAAACAGGTGATTTACATGATTTTGATATATATTCTATTGAGTGGTTACATGAGCAAGAAGGTCGTATAGACTTTATTAATGGTTTTATAGAAGTTTATGGTGACCCAATGGGATTAAAAGGTTCTTGGGAAGGCATTGTCGAATATAAAGATCTTGAAGCAACTCATCGTACGCAGGCTATATCTGCTAATGCTCAATGGTTTGAAGACCATTCTCCTGTTAATCCTCAATTCCGTAAACCAGTTGTAAAAGGTGTGACAGCTAATGTTATTTGTGCAGCAATGTTAGGAGGAGACGAATATCCTGCTTCTGCTATTGGAATTAATTTACCAAATGCAGACTGGATTCGTGCAGAACACGGCTCAAAGAGTGTCACGATTTCTAATCTTACACATGCATATGATATGGCTGCTAAGGGTAATGGATTTCGTGAAGAATTTGTCATTGATGCTGAAACTTGTAAGTTGTTGGATTTGTATGCGGATAAAACAGATAATCTTCATACAGACCTTCATGAATGTTTAGGGCATGGTAGTGGGCGATTATTGCCTGGTACAGATCCTGATGCACTGAAGAATTATGGTAATACGATAGAAGAGGCACGTGCTGACCTCTTTGGATTATATTATATAGCTGACCTGAAGCTTTTAGATCTTGGACTCTTAGACAGTAATGAGGCGTATAAAGCACAATATTATAGCTATATGATGAATGGTCTGCTCACACAGCAGGTTCGTATTAAGCCTGGTAAACAGATTGAAGAGTCGCACATGCAAAACCGTGCTCTTATAGCACAATGGGCAATGGAACTGGGTAAAGAGAATAATGTAGTAGAACTTGTTACTTCTGAAGACAAAGCAACAAAGGAAACTAAAACATTTGTTCGTGTTAATGATTACGAAGCTTTACGCAATATCTTTGCTCATCAACTTGCTGAAATACAACGTATAAAGAGTGAAGGTGACTTCGAGGCTGCACGAACATTAGTAGAGAAGTATGCTATTCATCTTGACCCAGTACTTCATGCAGAAGTACTCCATCGATATGAAGGTTTGAATATAGCACCTTACAAAGGATTTATCAATCCGATTCTAAAACCTGTTTACAATGAACTTGGTGAGATGATAGATGTTGTTGTTGATTACTCAGAGTCATATGCAGAACAGATGCTACGTTACTCTCGAGATTATCAAACTCTTTAATTGAATAGAGTGTATTTATATTCTACAATTCGAATGCGATAATATAAAGCTATGTTCGATTAAAGGTAAATAAGTTAGAAAATAAAAGCAGGATACCAAGTGATATCCTGCTTTTATTATTTATTTATATTGTCCAACAAATATTGTCCATATAAAGTTCGTGTTTTATTATATGCTATAATGAAGCTCTCTTTTAGCTTTTAGTTGATGTGTTTATGTTCGTCACAAGCCGTGTTAATGCTCAACACAACTTGTGTTGTTGGTAAACACCAATGGTGCGAAGTACTAAATACATTTCAACTTACTATCAAAGTGGAATTAATTTTATGTTAGAAAAAAGCTACACTATCATAAGCAAGCAAAGCTTACTTGATGAGTTGATTTACTCTTTCAATAATAATACTATATTTCATTTCAAAGAAAATCTTCATAAAAGCGAGATTTTCAAAGCTTTAAAGTGAAAAGGTTTCCAGTGTTAGAGGCTGATGATAAGATAGATAGTTGACAGCCTTAGCTATGGTTTTGTTTAATGAATAACTTCGATTCTTCCATTAAAGCAGTACGAAAAGCATCCATACATTTTAACGGAAGGACCATTAAAAAAACACTAACTTCTATTTTTCTTTTGAAAGAGATAGAAGTTAGTGTCTTTATTATTTTGTTAGCTTTATACGTTCAAACTTATAACGTATGTCCATCAAGATAATCTTGAAGAATAGTCTTATAGCTGTCTGATATTGGGAGCATAGCATCGCCGATTACAACACGGAAGCGATCAATACCATCAATCTTCTTCATATGAACAATGTAGGAACGATGAATGCGCATGAATTCAGGTTTAGGAAGTGATTCCTCAATCTTCTTCATGTTCATCAGACTCATAATTGGCTTATGGTCGTTAGCAAGATAAATCTTAACATAGTCCTTCAATCCTTCAATATAGAGGATGTCATCAAACATAATTTTAACCAGTTTGTACTCGCTCTTGACAAAGATAAAGCGATCGTTTGATGTATTCTCTGTCTGACGAGAGTTTTGAAACCAGTCTAAAGCTCTGTTTGCACCTGCTAAGAAATCATCATAGCTAATAGGTTTCATAAGATAATCAATAGCATTTGCCTTATAACCATCAATAGCATACTGGCTGAATGCTGTTGTGAAAATAATCTTAGTTTCCTTAGGTAGAATCTTAGCAAACTCCAGTCCGCTAAGTTCAGGCATCTGTATATCTAAGAATATGAGGTCAACCCTATTCTCACGGATGGCTTTTACGCCTTCTACAGCACTATTAAAAACACCAATTAGGTTCAAAAAAAGTGTTTTTCTTGCATAACTTGCAAGCAAGTCTGCTGCTAAAGGTTCGTCGTCAATGATTATACAGTTTAGTGTCATAAATAATTATTTTAGATGAATATGTATTTCTATTACTATCAAATCCCTTTTCCCATTTGTACTTACCAGGATAAGCAAGCTCAAGACGGCGCTCTACTTGTTTAAGACCTATTCCATGACCACTTCTTTCTGCCTCTCCCTTAGGATAATTGCTATTCTGAATAGAAAAGGTGATATTCTCATCATTAGCATCTAACTTTATATGAATAAAGTTTTTTTGCTCTGGGCTAATACCATGCTTAAAGGCGTTCTCCAATAATGAGATAAAAATCATTGGAGCAACATGGATATTGCAATTGGAGGGGATGTTACACTCGCGTTTGATTTCTACATTCTCCGGTATGCGTATCATCATCAAGTCGACATAGTTGTGTAAGAACTCTACTTCTTCCTTCAGACAGACGTAAGGCTGCTGGTTATCATAGAGAATATGTCGTAACATCTTTGAAAGATCGATAATAGCTTTCTGCGCCTTTTCAGTATCGAAAGCTGTAAGCGCATAGATATTATTCATTGTGTTGAGCAAGAAATGTGGATTGACTTGCTGTCGTAAGTTCACCAACTCGGCTTTTGTCATTGCAGTTTCAGCCTCACGCTTTTCCTTCTCAGCCTTTGACCAACGCTGTGCCATCAGTATTGATGTTGCAACACCAGCGCAGATACTTAGGTTAAAGATATTGCGTACAATGAAGAATATGTGTGGATATACATACTTGTCTTCTTTATTCTCAACAAAGACTTGGTATGGATAAGTCATTAAGTCATGCTCACCTGAGATATAGTACAACCACTCATGCTGTACAATAGATAGGAAAAGGATGAGCAGTGTATTGATTACCCAGAAGTTTTTCTTACGTCCCTTTAACAGCATGGGTGCAAGTACAAAATAATTTGTATATGCAACTGCCATCATTGAAAGGGGAATGATATATATAGACAAGTCGTTTTGCCATGATGTATGTTCATGCGGCGCATACAAAATGGGAATGAGGAAAAGTGGAAGCCAAATGATAATTTGGTTCCAAAAGCTTTTAAATGTGTTTATTTGTTTCCTCATTTATTACTTTTATTTGTCTGTATAATCTATATCTGCAAACAAAGGTAATAAAACTTTCTGTAAAACAAAATGTATTGATTGAATATGTGAGTTTTTTTTACATTAACCCACAACTATGTATATACAAAAGCTTTTTAATTAACTTATTTTTATAATATAATAACCCTAAAAGACACTGAAATAGCTTTGTATACTATGTTTTTAGTGTCGTTTAGGGTTATTTGTTATCTTGACAATAAATATTTACAATATCTATATAGCAAAGCTGTTTAAGCGTGCGATATATTTGCCAAGAATGTCAAATTCAAGATTTACAACAGTGCCAATATTAATGTCAGCAAAATTGGTATTCTCTCGTGTGTAAGGAATGATGGCTACCTTAAAGCTGTTATCTGTAGGTTCGCAAACAGTCAACGAAACACCATTGACCGTAACTGAGCCTTTATCAACAGTGAAATAGCCACGTCGTGCCATCTCTCGGTTGCATGGATATTCGAAGGTGAAATAGGTACTACCATCTGCATCTTCCATATTAACACACTTGGCTGTCTGATCGACGTGTCCTTGTACGATGTGCCCATCTAATCTGCCGTTCATAATCATTGAACGTTCTATATTCACGCGGTCTCCCACTTTGAGTAAGCCTAAGTTCGAGCGTTCAAGGGTTTCCTTCATGGCGGTCACTGTATAAGTGTCGCCTTGGAAGCGAACGACAGTAAGACACACACCATTGTGCGAAATACTTTGGTCAATCTTCAACTCCTTGGTGAACGAACAATGAAAAGTGAAATGGATATTCTCTTGTTCATGTTCAATCCCTCTAAGGATTGCCATCTCTTCTACAATTCCTGAGAACATTGCTAATTTTCTTTTATTATCCCCTTTAAGAAAGCCTAAATGATGGTCAAGTATTTACAGTTAATATTTTATAACATCACAGACTACTTATAGGAGGTTAGGTTTTACATAATTTCTATACACTTGAATAATTGAAAAAGGTGGGGAATCACTTGGAAACCCCACCTCAATCCCTCTTCTTAAAAGAAATGGGAATTAGAAAAGTCGTATCGACGATGTGATGAAAAGTCCGAGTATCAATGATAAGAGAGCTCCTCGTCTTTGTAATCCACTGACCTTGCGGCTTAGTCGCTGAAATGCGATTTATGTGGCCCGCCATTAACAAAAGAAGTCATCTCGGGTTTTCTAATTTATTTGATGACTATCCCGATCGAATCGATACGACTAAATCTGTATCCTTTCTGTGTGCAAAGTTAGTATAAAGATTTTTATCTTCCAAACATTTTATACTTAAAAGTATTGACTTTTAGATGCAAGCCTTTTTAGTTCTTCCGTTAAATACTTAGATTGGAAATAGAATAAAGGCTTATGCTTTTTAAGCCTGTACTACTTATTCCCATGCCTATTGATATTTATTTTGTAAACTATTTTCGTGTAGTTCAAAGCTAATACATGCTCTTTTGGCTTTTAAAAGACGCTTAATTGGCTTGTAATAGATGCTCTTTTAGCGTATTACTAACGCCCTTTTGAAGTTCAGTTAAGCACCTTTTCTCGCATGACTTTATAACCAACTGATTTCCTGTTAGTTGCAAGCTTGCTTTTTATGCGTTTTTTGCTTTTATTTATAGAACATTTTATTCAAATATATGTCATGTTTTTTCAAGTCATTATTTACGAATTTTCAAAGTATTAAACATGAAAAGATTTTCTGTGTCTGAGAATGATAATAAAATAGATATTTGGCAATCTTGGTTATGTCTTGCTTAATGAATAACCTTGGTTTTTCCGTTAAAGCTATACAAAAAAGTGTCCACGCATTTAAATAAAGAATCATAATATTTTAGAGTTTACAATAATGTTTATTATCAGACAGCCTGAAATATAATACCATTATTCCAAATTCTTGAAGCTCCAAAATTTCCTTATCTTTTGGGAAACCTTATATTTGTATAGCCAACAAGCTTATCTGTACGCCCTCCCTGTGGACGAAAATAGACAAGTGCTTGATAACTATTTTCCGTTTGATAATGGCTATTATCAACTCTAAAAGATGAAAGTCTACCTTGCTCATCTGCTGCAAGGAACTGATAATTGTAATAACCAAACTTCAGTGGGACAACCGCTTCATAATATCCATCTGTAGGATTATAGGTCATCTCATAAGAAGGAAGCAGACGGTCATAAGTCCAATCACCATTTAAAAATATTCTATATGGATAGGGGGAAGGTGTATTTAGCTGAAAGTGAGTCAAGATATAGTCGCTCGTTGTATTTATCTCAATATTATCAGAGTTACGTATCAAGAACGCACCATCAGCATCTTCGTCATACAAGTAATTCAAGAAGGGGGCAGTAGGGAAGAGGTAAGCATGAAAATTCTTTCCGTCCCAGCCAACCTTATCTACCCCCATAGAAGTAATATCAGTTGAGAGAATCTCAAATTTCCTATACTCATTACCCGCCCAAAAGATATAATCTTGATTATGCGACCATCGTAAACCATTTGACATAACATACTGAGGCTTACTATTCCAACGGGCATCGAGCCAATTACGGTTTTGTAAAACAACTGTTTTGATTTGCTGCTGTGGATTATTTACAATGTAAGAACCATAATCTATCAGCATCTCCGCTTGCTGCTGCTCACTATTAATTGATTGATCTGTTTCTGTAGTTATATTCAATCTGACGCCCATAGAATTTTCTACAGGCTCTGTAAGCATAAAGCAAGCTGTAAGTAAAGGGAAGTTAGAACTACTATCGTCATCATATATATAGAGGCGATAGTTGCCAGACAGCTTTGGCTGACACTTATCATTAGGTATATTTAAATGATAGTGTGTGTAAAGCGTGTTCGTAAGTGTAGACTCCTTTACATCATCTATTGTGTTTCCTGCTATAAAACCATCAACGACATCACTTTCAAAAAGTCCAACAGAAGGCTTCCAGTCAGCCTCACAATGCTCTAACCGATAAGTCAGGCGCCGATAAGTGTGCGTGAGGTCATCAAAATCTATACTTATTTTTCCGTCATTAAGAATCATAATAGGCATGTCCATCCACTTCTGGTTGGCAATAACCTGCAATGAACGAATATTCTTGTCATTGATTTCATGTCGCTGAGCCAAAGCAGAAAATGGGAAAAAACAAGCCAAACAATAGATGAGTAAAAGAACTAATTTCCTCATTCTTCTTTGTTCAATAAATCTTTGAGGAAGCAATCGAGTTCCTTATCTAAATTATGCATGAGATCACCACCTATGATAACAATATCATCATCAACGAGATAAAGTTCTGCGATATTATTCCTATCATCATCTTCAAGAATAAAACTATAAGGTTTCATGATTGACATATTCTCAATTACGTCCTTAAAACGATTGAGTTCTGAACGCAAAAGGGTAGCTGCTTCTTGATAGAAATTATCACTCTTGTTATCAATCCATTGGTCTATAACGCAGCGTGTAATTTCATCATCGCTGTCGTCAAAAGCCATAAGGTCACCACTGTCTTGTGATACACGCAAATGAATATCAGTCATTGGCATATCACACTCATTAGCAGTAAATTTCTGTGCAACTTTCTTTAAAAAACGTTCAATCTGTTGCTGAGTCTGCTCGGATTCTGTCATATCCTTAGTATATGTTTGTTTTATAACGTCGGCAAATATACAAAAAGTTTTCGATTTTGTATATATGAACACATTTTTTTGCGTTCTTTTTTGATGATTATAAAAAAAACATTATCTTTGCAACATAACAAATTTAGAATAAAAACAGCCTAAATAAAGGAAACTAAATAAAAATGAAACAAACAATTCTTGTTACAGGTGGAACTGGATTTATTGGCTCACATACGAGTGTAGAGCTGATAGAGGCTGGTTATGAAGTTGTTATTGTCGATGACTTGTCTAACTCTAAGATTGAAGTATTAGATGGTATCGAGAAAATAACAGGAGTTAGGCCATCTTTTGAGCAGGTTGACCTTCGTGATCGTGAGGCTACAGAAAATGTTTTTCGTAAATATCCAAAGATAGAAGGTATTATTCATTTTGCTGCCTCTAAGGCAGTAGGTGAGAGCGTACAAAAGCCTTTAATGTATTATAGAAATAACATTGTTTCGTTGCTGAACCTCTTGGAGCTTATGCCTAAGTACAATGTAAAGGGAATTATCTTCTCAAGCTCTTGTACAGTATATGGTCAGCCCAAACCTGAAAACTTGCCAGTTACAGAGAATGCTCCACACCAAAAAGCGACCTCACCATATGGTAACACTAAGGAAATTAACGAGCAGATTATCTTAGATTATATTCATAGTGGTGCTGATATTAAGAGTATTGTATTGAGATATTTTAACCCAATCGGTGCACACCCATCAGCATTGATTGGTGAATTGCCAAATGGTGTACCAAATAACTTAATTCCTTTTGTTACGCAGACAGCTATGGGTATCAGAAAGGAATTGACAATCTTCGGTAAAGATTATAACACACCTGATGGTACTTGTATACGTGACTATATCTATGTTGTTGATTTGGCTAAGGCACATGTCGCAGCTATGGCACGTGTACTTGATCAAGATGCAGACAAGATTGAATATTTTAATATTGGTACAGGTAGTGGCAACTCTACAAAGGAGATAGTTGAAACCTTTGAAAAGGCTACTGGTGTTAAGCTAAACTGGAAGTATGGCCCACGTCGTGAAGGCGATATTGAAAAGATCTGGGGAGATTGTACCAAGGCTAACACAGTATTGGGTTGGAAAGCTGATACGCCATTGGCTGATGTTCTCGCAACTGCATGGAAATGGCAGGAGAAACTCAGAGAAGACGGAATTATGTAACAATCATTTTTTACGATTAATAATAGTATAGATTAGTAGGCAAAACAATATTGCAGGTGTATCCTGCTTTATTTTGTGTTTGTGTTGTTGTTATCCCTCGATGTGAATCGAGGGATAATTTTATTAATAATTTTATTAATGGGCAGTCATCATATTATTAACTTGAATAAGCTCTGTAAACATTCTGTATTCAAGTCAGGAATGAAAGTTCTCACTTTAATATATAATAACTATAAGAAACTTTTTGGGCTATTTTTAACAGATGCCCTATTACTATAGACGAATGATTTTTATGAGTAAAGCCTTAATGACATCAAACAAATAGAATGCAAATAATATAACGACTTATAAGAAAAAGTATAACTGTTATCTACTATCTTATAGAGACATAATATACTCCTAACAAACGACTTCACCGCAAAATAGAACAATATTAAGGATAAAAAGATTAAAAAAGAGCAACTTTTATCCCTATAAATTTGCGAATATGGGATATAATCTATAATTTTGCACATAAGATTTGCAATGTGCAAGTAACTATTAGATAATTACAAGAGTATGTCAATATCAAAGACCAGACAAAAGCTTGTTGATGTAGCACGCCAACTTTT
>CAUVDL010000010.1:0-52380 GCA_963550695.1 uncultured Prevotella sp.
AAGGTGTAGGCACTCATCGTTAGATACCTCTAAGCGGACGAAGCTGAATGGTTCGTTCGAAGGCTGCGACCTATGGGAGCAGCCGGCTAAATATTTAATCTTACACTATGACTACATTTATTTTCTATTTGGTTTCTAACAATCGAAATACGTTAAAAAAAACATTAATATTGTTTGTTATAATAATTATTATTATCTTTGTAGAAAATAAAAACGGTAACTTTCGCATGAAAAATTCAATTAATGAAGCAATGAAAGAGCTTCTCGATTCTACACTTTGTAGTATTGAGAAAAAACTCGATTGTGATGTACTTACTTATTATGGACCAATTGTAGAGGGTTATGAAAATGCTCTGCTTGAAATTATAGAAGAGTTAGGAAAAAATTGTGTACGAAAATCTAAGTTAGCAATTTTGTTGACTACTGTAGGAGGGAGTGCTACTGTCGTTGAAAGATATGTAAATATTATAAGAAAGCATTATAGTAAGGTGATTTTTATAGTACCAGATTATGCTTATAGTGCTGGTACAATATTCTGTATGAGTGGTGATGAGATATGGATGGATTACTTTTCTGTGTTAGGACCTATTGATCCACAAGTTCCGAATAAAGAAGGTAAATATGTTCCTGCACTTGGCTATTTAGATAAGATAAATGAAATGATAGAGAAGTGCAAGAATGGTACAATTACAAACCCTGAATTTCTAATTCTTAAGGATTTTGATTTAGCAGAACTTCGTAATTATGAACAAGCAAAAGAACTAACAATATCTTTATTAAAAAAGTGGTTGGTTAAATACAAGTTTAAGAATTGGGATAAGCATAAAGATGGTAAAAATGTAACACAAGAAGAGAAGGAGGCACGTGCGGAAAAAATTGCAGATGCGTTGGGAGATAACAATCAATGGAAGACCCATGCTCGTCCTATTAATATAGAAGAATTGGAAGAATTAAAACTGAAGATTGAAGATTATAGTGACCGTGAGGAAGAAAGGGAATTAATTAGAAAGTATTATAATCAAATTAGAGATTATACTTCTAATTATAAGATCCCACTTTTTGTTCACACACGTAAATTTATATAGCTATGAGTAGTGCTGTTGATGAAATACTTGAAATCAGAAAGAAGTTCAAGCAATCCGAGAATTCTAAAAAAGAATTGGAAGATATGGAAAAGTCAATTAAAGACTTTCAAGAGATGGTAGATGATGGGCTTGTTCAGCCAAGAGGTTATACTCTTAAAACTATCGATGATGAATGTTTTATATGTTCTTTTAATATATCATACTAAGTTAATTTTATGATCTTGATAAAGAAAGTGTCATAACAGTATTGAGTTTTGGCACTTCTTTTTTTTTATACCCTGTCGAGTATGTTAAAAATAAAGGCGAGTAATCCGATTTGTTCGGTACTCGCCTTTTATATTTCAACTAACTTATGACATCAAATGTTAGTCCCTTTATGTTATGACTTTTTATGGTCTTTGATGTAAAAGTATACTCCTCCGATATTTGCTATAGCAATAACAAAAATCATCATTAAAATTCCTGCATTCATATTATTTCCCTTTTTTTATCCCTAACCAAATATAATCCCCAACCGAGCGAAAAGGCAACAAGGATAAAAGCAATAGTGTAAAGATACCCTTTTTTGTTTTATATCTCCTATCATTGAACTAAGTATGACGGCTGTTGTTATGTATTTAGCTATATCCATCAGCCATTTGCCAAATTCTTTCTTCATACTGCAAATATAATTATTTTTCATTTTTATAGCCTAATTCTTTATGATAAATTTGATAAATGATTCTTCTTCTATTGAATATTTATCATTATATATTATATAAAGATGTAAGCAACCATTGTATTTCATTTCTTATTTTAAACATCTTCTAATTGTTTCATAAGTTTAAAGGTTTCTTCCTTGCAAAATTCCTCATTACATTTCTCTAATGTATCGATATCATGCAACGTATCGAAGCCAAAAATCCCTCCTGTCGCAAGCAGGAGGGATGAAATTAGGCTTGTGTTTTATGGTATGAAATGAACTTGACTGCAAAGTTACTTTTTTTGATATAAAAATAATCATTTTGATTTATATTTCTGCTTTATCATCTTAGCAAAGGATATATTATAAGTGTTGTAGATTGATTTAATCCTTTCTTTTATACATCAAATTAAGCACATCTATAAAGTAAAGTTTTCGTACATATTCAATCGAAAAAAAGATTAAATCCTACTGAATTGTTAATTTAGAAAGTAATCTATTTGTTTTTTCCTTTTTTCTGTTAAACTTATTTCCTTTGTCCAAAAATTAAAGAATCAATATATGGGAGCATTTGGAATTTTCTTCTCGTGTCTTACTTTCTTGTACCTTCTTTACTATGCTGCTATGATCCTTATGGACATCTACGGCAAGAAAGCCCGCCAGGTTGATGGAGTAGAGGAGTTTAAAGTAGGTGGTGGAGCTGGAACTGCTGAAAACCCAGAGCAGGTTCTTGAACGAGAAGAAGGTGGATACGATATCATAGGTCATGATGACGAACTTCCTGTTGCTCATCCAATGGAGTCATCATCATCGATAAACGATACATTACCTAATGATTCTGTTGATTCATCTTCTGAATCATCAGAGCATGAAGGTTCTTCTTATGACGAAATGCTTTTAGCAAAGTCAGAAGGAACTGCCATTAAAAAGGAGTTTCAAGAGGAATATGATGAAGATGAAATGTTTGAAGCTTCTTTGGAGCCAATGGATGGCTCACGTAAGCTTTTCCGTCACATAATCACTAATATCTAATCTGATGAAGAAATTATTGTCCAAATCATTTTTTCTTGTGACGATTTCTCTTTTTGCA
Source organism: uncultured Prevotella sp. (assembly GCA_963550695.1). Lineage (GTDB taxonomy): Bacteria > Bacteroidota > Bacteroidia > Bacteroidales > Bacteroidaceae > Prevotella. Next base: position 2,858 of record CAUVDL010000010.1, read on the forward strand.
AGAGTTACCACAGTTGTTGCAGCCACTTCAATAGGTTCTACGGACTATTCTAGTGGCTATGGAGGTTTATCAGAAATGACGGCGTGGGTTTTAGGCTTAGCAAGAGGTCTTGGCTTGTTAATTTATGCTTTAGCTGCTATTTTATCCTTATATAGTGCTACTGCCATATATATAAAAATCAATGCAGGAGAGGAAGGCTTTTTGAAGTCTGTTTACATTTTAATTGGATCAATTCTATTTTTAATCTTCTCGACAATGTTTATGCCATCATTCTTTGGCTTCGAACCTCTTCATGTCAATGGTCTTTGAGAAAGTGTTTTATTATAATATAACATTATTAATCAATTAATTAATTTAAATTTCAAACAAAATGGAAATCATTAAATCAGTTACCTCTTCTGCAAAGAAAGGTGCAATCAAGGTTCAGAACTTCGTTAAGAACCATCAGGGTGTTGTTCGTGCAGCTATGATGATGCTGTTGTTTGTGTCAGTAACCTCTATTATGGCTCAGACATCTGCTGGTGCTGCAGGTTCTAAAGCCTTCAATTCTGTTACTACAGACTTGAAGACTTACGTTCCTTTGATCCGTAATCTCTGCTATGCTCTTGCAGGTATCGTTGCTATCGGTGGTGCTATCAGCGTTTACATCGCAATGAACAACGAGGAGAACGACGTGAAGAAGAAGATTATGATGGTGGTTGGTGCTTGTATTTTCCTCATTGCTGCAGCTACTTACCTCCCACAGTTCTTTGGTTTGTAATCAGTCATGAAGCAGGTCGTCCGAGAAAATCCAAGCTACCCTGTTTTCAAGGGACTCCAACGTCCTCTTGAATTCATGATGCTCCGTGGTCGCTATATCTACTGGGGGGCTGGAACGCTCTTGGGTGGTATTGTTGGTTTTCTCGGCGGCTACCTGCTATCAGGGTATGTAGTTGCCCTGTTCATCGCTACCGCCGTACTTTCGTACGGTGGTGTGATGATAATGCTTAAACAGAAAAAAGGCTTACACTCAAAAAAAGAGTATAAGGGTCTTTATATCTTTACTCATTCACGTTGTTTTTATAGAAAATGGTAAGTTTAATAGCAATCTTTTGTCTCTGCTCGATTCTTCTTGGAATGGCTCTTTCAGTCCGTCTTTTCGGTACTGGAGGTAAGCGTGCAAGAGTTTTCTCCGACATCTACTATAGCATAGAAGATGCTGGTGACTTTGCTGTTGTCTATACAAAAAAAGGTGATTTCTCTGCTGTTATTAAGATGACAAATCCAGTCAGAAAGTATTCAGCAGATGTTGATGGTTATTATTCTTATAATACCCTTTTCAACAACATCCTCCAAACTTTAGGTACTGGCTTTGCTTTGCATAAGCAGGATGTATTTGTTCGTCGTCGTTTTGATATGATGAAAGCTGCAGGTAAGGACACCAAATATGGTTTTCTTACGTCAGCCTATCTAAAATTCTTCTCTGGTCGTTTGTACACTGATGTAACAACTTATCTTGTTATTACTCAAAATAATAAGAAGACAGGTTTTTCAGCTTTTGATGAGAAAGTCTGGCGTACATTTAAGACCAAAGTTGCTAAGGTCATGGACCAACTTCATGATGGTGGTATTAAAGCTTCATTTCTTGGTGTTGATGAATGTCGTGATTATGCAGATCGTTTTTTTGCGATCAATTTCCGTGATGAAGTTTTTTCTATGACAGACTTTAAGGTTGACAATGAGAGTATCCGTATGGGTAATCGTCATTGTAAGATATATAGTCTTCTTGATGTTGATGATGTTGGTCTTCCTGGTTCTCTTCGTCCCTATACAGATCTTCATGTCAACAACACCAGTATGCCTGTAGACCTTCTTAGTGCTATAGACAGCATTCCAGGTGCCGATACTATTGTATATAATCAGGTTATTTTTATTCCGAATCAGAAGTCTGAGTTATCAAGACTTGATAAGGTTAAGAACCGTCATGCTTCTCTTCCAAGTCCAGGAAATCAAGTTAGTGTTGAAGACATAAAGAAGGTACAAGAGATTATTGCACGTGAAGGTAAGCAGCTTGTCTATTCTCACTATAATATGATAGTTGCAGCCCCTGCAACACAAGACTTACAGAAGATTACTAATCATCTGGAGAATATCTTTGACCGTCAAGGTATTCATCTTTCACGTCGTGCTTACAATCAGCTTGAACTATTTGTTTCAAGCTTTCCTGGTAATTGTTTTCAGTTGAATAAAGATTACGACCGTTTTCTCACCTTAAGTGAAGCTGCTCTTTGTCTTATGTATAAAGAGAGCCAAGTGAAAGGTGATGAGAGTCCTTTGAAATGTTGGTACACGGATCGTCAAGGTGTTCCTTTAGTTGTTGATACTACAGGTAAGGAAGGTAAGGTTAAATACACTGACAACAGTAATTTCTTTGTTTTAGGTCCATCTGGTTCTGGTAAGAGTTTCTTCATGAATACAGTCATGAGACAATACTATGAACAAGATACCGACTGTGTGATTGTGGATACAGGTGATAGTTACGAAGGTCTTTGTAATATCTTTGAAGGTACGTATATCAGTTATAGCAAGGAACATCCTATTTCCATGAATCCTTTTAAGGTTACAGAGGCAGAGTATAACGAGAACTTTAATGAGAAGAAGGGTTTTCTTCGCTCTCTCATTTTTCTTATTTTCAAGGGAAATAAAGCTCCGTCAAAGCTTGAAGAGACAATCATCAACCAGACTATTATAGAATATTATACAGAGTATTTTACCCCATTTGAAGGCTATACAGATGAAGAACGTAAAACCATGCGTGATCTTCTACTTTTAGTAGATAAGAAGAATGGTGAATATGAAAAGTATGAGAATGAGTTAGAAAAACTCTATGAAGCAGAAAATATAAATGAAGACTATGACGAAGAGGTAGAGGCAGAACTCCGTCGTCGTGAGGATAAACGTAAACGTGACAGACGTTTGCGCACTAAGCTTCAAAATGTTATTGATGATTCAGCAGCAACAGCAGGAGAAAAAGAATCTGCTTTGACCGCTTTACAACGTCTTACCCCTGAGGTTGTGGAAGGTAAGTATCTTGCGAGAATAAATAAACGTATTGACCGTATGGAGCAACGTCGCAAGAAACTAAGGGTTAAGGAACTCTCTTTCAACACTTATTATGAGTATGTTTTGGAGCGTATACCTCAGATTATGCGTGAACAAAATGTTCATTTCGATATTGACAACTTTGCTGCTATTCTAAAACCTTTTTATAAGGGTGGTGAAATGGAGGTTACGTTGAACAATGATATGGATTCTTCTCTATTTGATGAGAGATTCATTGTCTTTGAGATTGATAAGGTGAAGGATGACCCAGTCTTATTTCCTATCATTGTCCTTATTATCATGGACGTTTTCACGCAAAAGATGCGTATCAAGAAAGGTAGAAAATGTCTTGTAATTGAGGAAGCGTGGAAAGCCATTGCTACTCCAACTATGGCAGAGTATATCAAGTATCTTTATAAAACAGCTCGTAAGCATTGGGCTATGGTGGGTGTTGTTACCCAGGAGATCGAGGATGTCACCTCCAGTGAAATTGTTAAGGAGGCTATTATTAACAACTCTGATGTATTTATGCTTCTTGATCAGAATAAGTATAAGGAGAAGTTTGACAAAATCAAGACAGTCCTTGCGCTTACAGACATAGACTGTAAGAAGATATTTACTATTAATCGTTTGGATAATAAGTCTGATAGAAGTGCCTTTAAGGAGGTTTATATCAAGCGTGGCATCACTGGTGATGTCTATGGTGTTGAAGAGCCTCGTGAGTGCTATATGGCATATACGACCGAGAAAGCAGAGAAAGAGGCACTGAAACTTTATAAGCGAATGCTCTCTACTGATTATCAGCATGCCATTGAGGCATTTTGTAGAGACTGGGAGTGTAGTGGTATCAAGAAATCATTAGAATTTTCAAAGAAAGTTCTTGCAGAAGGAAAGCCTCTGAATCTTCAGAAGAGCCTTACTTCAAATTAGAATAGATAAATTACAGTTATGAAGCATTTCAATTCTTATTCACGGTTTATATTATTCCTGCTTCTCACGGTTCTGTCCGTGAGAGCAGGCTATGCCGTTTCATGGGTTTCTATCAACCATGATAAGAAAACCGTTGAAGCAATGATTGCTGCTTTATATACTGAAAATGAAACAGAGAAAGCCTCTAATGAGGCACTCAATGAGATACTTGCAAATTACAAATCTGCTTCTATTGCCTCTACTGGTATATACATGAAAGAGTATATGGAGTATAAGGCAATGAGTGATCCAAGTAGCTATTTCACTTCTGCTAAGGAGTATTTTTATTATCGTCACATTTTTGATACAGCAGTTGGTATAGGAAAAAGTGTTAGCCAACTTGCCCCATATCTTGTTAAGTCTCCAGAAAAGATTTTCTACTGGGGTACTTATATGTTTCAGACTTGTGATGAAACTATCGAACTTTGTAAGTTATTCCAATCTGTTTGTACTAATGGTAAACTTGGCTTTGAAGGTATCCGCTTTCGTGAGCTTGCTCCAGATTTAAAGAAGTTTGTAAATCCAGTGAAGATGGATTTAAAGAACTATGAGGAGAAATTCAATGATTTAACTTCTACGAAAGGTTTAGAGGATCTTGATGAGTCTGACTTGCAAGAAGCTCTCTATGATGTTGCACAAGCTGGTGTAAGCATTGCAGCCAGTGGTTGGCAGGGTGTTGATGATCTTGCTCTGAAACTTAATCCTCAGTCTAGGATTGTAAAAGCCCTTAAAATGAAATATACAGATGCTATGTATCTGTATGAAGGATTTAGGGAAACACGTGAGCAGATGCAACGCCTTGCAAACATAAATGCAATTAAGAATACTATTCGTAACCTTATTGAAGTTAACGGACATGAAGTAGCAGACCGTATCTTTCATATTGCAGACTATAATGTGAACACCTATATGGCTGACTATGTGAGAAATGAGTCGGATGGTTACTTTACACAGCGATATTATATATACAGTGAAGATGCAGGTACAAAGGTTCTTTGTGATTATACTCCAAAGTCCGGTGCAATCGATCATGACGATCCTTCAGACTGGCCAGAGTGGACATATTATGAATCTGGTAGTTATAGCACTTTAGGTGGAGCTAATTCTGCAAAACATGCTGTTTCTAATGAAGATAAGGCAAAGGCTCAACAACGTTCAGAAAGCATATCAGGTTGGTCACGTGAGAAAGTACAGACCTATAATAGTACCCATCCTGGTCATTCTGCAACTATCTCTTACACTTTCCATACAGAGCGTCGTTCATGGCGTCGTCATCATGGTCATTATTACTTTCGAGATTTTTATGCGTATAGTATTAAGGTCATAGACACTTGGAATACAAAAACAGAGGTTTATGATGCTGTTTTCGATAGTCGTACAATGACTAAAGAAGTCTTTGAGGAACAGATGAAGATGAAACTTGCAGAGCTCAATAGTAAAACAGAGGATGAAATATATAAAATTGGTTATGACAGTCCTGTCCCTTATCAGTCTGCTTCACCTTCTGAGTTAGCCCAAGCAAGTACAGCTACATTTACTCTTGATTGTCAGTCTGGAGAAAAGCTTGCCTCCTCTTCTTTACAATGGAAAGAGAATGGTAATCAGGGGAAAAGCCTCACTCCTTCCTCTATAAATTTTGCAATGGAAACAGAGCTGGACTTATCTTCTATGAAGAAAGACCTTAACGCAATGGACCGTCTTGTAGAAGAGAATGCCCAAGCTATTACCCAAAAGAATCAGGAAATTGCAGCTTTAAATAGTGAATATAAAAAGACGTTCACCCTTATGCAAGAGGAGTCACGTAGAGGTAACTATACCAAATATCAAGAATTACGTAAACAATTAAAAGAGCTTGAAACAAAGATTCAAAACTTGAAGAAGCAATATAGTGACCTTGAAGCTGAGTCCTTTGATTTAAAAAATAAGCTTGAAGAATTAAAGGAAGACTATAATGATACTACTGATGGAGGCAATAGACTTCCTGCTATCATGAAGTCTCTTGAATCTGCTTTTGGTCTTACTTGGAAAGGTGAAGGTCAGTGGGATACAAGCGACGGCTCTTGCTACCGTTATACTCGTAAGGCAAATTATCGTAATCTTGGTGAGTTGACCTTTAAGGCAGAACTTACACTTTATTCAGGTCCAAAATACTTTTTCGGCATTCGTATTCACAGAGCAAAGTTGAATATAGACTGGAAGCTTACAAATGAGAATCCTCATTCTGACGTTGTGGAGGTCATGCAGCTTGATAAAGGATGGTCAGATAAGGAAAAGGCTGATAAGGTCAATGAACGTATATCCTACTGGTTACAGAGTAATCCAAACTGTACTTGTAGGGTAGAGTATAATAAGGAGAATAAGGATAGTCTTAATGATGTTGATGATGCTGCTCATCTACTCTGGGTTAGTGATCGTCTTGCTATAGCCAGTGAGGTAGACAGTAGACTCTCAAAAATCTATTCTGACTTACAATTTCTTTTAGGTTATTATAAGGTGAAGAGTAGTATTATGGACTTCCTCAAACAACAAATTATCTCGGTTGTTTCAGTCAATGCTAAGAGTACCCTTGCATTAGACTGCCTTGAAAGGTGGAGGTCTTGTAATGATAGTACAAGATACTCTAATCCAAAGGAAGGTGAACGAGTTAATATTCATGAGATTGCCAGTAGACCTATCGTCTCTTCCAGCTCTCCATAAAATATAAGTTTAATATTTAATATACAATGATATGGTTATGAAAAGAGTGTTTGTTTTAATGGCATTCAGCATCTTTTTCCATTATTCACAGTTATCTGCAATGGGTTGGAATTTTGACATTTTAAGTGTTGAAGCCGTCATCAAAGAGAGTAAATCTGCAGGTTCTATGAATCTCTCTCGTGCAGCCATAGAAGTTTATAATCGTGGCTTGCATAAGGAGAGTAATGAGAAAGCCATTGATTATGAGAAGATAGAGAAGCGTTTAGATAAATATCGCCGTTGTATGGACTATATAGATGTCCTCTATACAGGTGCTTCAACAGTCGGGCAATTTATTCGAACCTACGGTACTGTAAAAGAAAGTATTAAAGAATATCGTACTCTATTGAAAGAGTATGGTGACTATATAGTTCGAACAGGTCGTATTTCCACAGCAGATGCTTATATAATAAAAAACTGTGAAGAAACCATTAATCAGGCAGTGGAAGACTCAAAAGATGTGTATGGAACTCTGACAATGATTGGTGCGTTTTGTTCTGGCAAACTCCCATGTAAAGCAGAGGACCTGCAACTTGTTCTGGCTGGTCTAAATCTCAACCTTCAGCAGCTTGGTAACAACCTTATGGCTGGTTCTGAACGTCTCAGATCATATATGCTCCTACGCACTTGGGGGTGGGGTAAAGGTCTTTATAAGGCACGTCCTACCAGTGAAATATGTGATGAAGCTCTCTCACGTTGGAAGAGTAAGGCTATTGGAGTTATGTCTGGTCGAGATATTGAATATAGTAGAGGAAAGGAAAATCCTTTTGCTGCAAGTTACGAGAATCATTCTCCTTGGAATAATTAAGTTAAGTTATGATGAATTACAATAGTATCAATAAACTTTGCATTTGGCTATCACGTGCTGCGGTAGTTATCTTCCTTCTCAGTGTTACAAGCATTGTATCTGCTGTTGAGGAGACCTATAATCATGATGAGTCTTTTATGCAGCAGTTCTTAGTTTCTGAGACTGGTGCAGGTCATCTTACACCTAATTTATATTATAGGTCTTTGCATCGCTCTTATCAAAAACAAGCATATACATATAGTAAAGCTCCAGCACGGTTACTGTATATGTATGATTTAAAGAAAGAAATCGAGTACTCTGATACTATTGACTCTGTTTTTAAGCGTAGGGCTAAGCTCGCTGCTATTGACATGGCAGAACGTGACCCTCTTGCTGACTTTGTTTGGTATCAGGGTGTAGGTAATAATATATCAGCAGCTCTTGGTGTCATGAAGAGTAATATTCAACGACTTTCTGCTTATGGAACAGAGAGTGAGTTTACAGAGTGGCAGAATCAGTATAACCTACTTCAAGGTTCTGTAAACTGTATCCGTCAGGCTTATCTTCCCAATTCAGAACGTCAGCGTGAATATACACGTATATTCGCTAAGGCTCAGCAGTTGAATTCTGATCTTGCTGCTCGTATTGATTTTCTCTATGCTTATCGTAAAATGAGAGAAGCAGAGGCAAATGCTCGTCCAGCTGAGCATATTGATCATGCTGTTATTGCAGCTCGTGTTTTGCTTAAATGGCAGGATAGATGGAAAAAGAACTAATTATTAATTTATTCGAGTTAAATATCTTTGAACATGAACGCCGAAAGGCATAAAACGTACTATTATGGACTTAAATGAGACCCTAAATCAGCTGTCGAGTACGACACTGGGAGCCAATCTCTTTGAAGATGAGATTGACAATGTTGTCTTTGCAACAAACTCTTTCTTGACAGATCCATCTTTTACAGGACAGTATGGTCCTTTTTGGTGGATTCTACAGATGTCAATGGCACTTGCTGCTTTATTTGCTATTATTATGGCTGCAGGAATGGCATACCGAATGATGGTTAAGGGAGAAGGACTTGATCCTTTGAGACTTCTTCGTGTACTTGGAGTAGCTGCCGTTCTTTCTCTTTGGTATCCTAATGTCTCTTTCTCTATCTTAGGAAGTAGCACTTCTGGATTCAGTATTTTGGACGTACTGGCTTATATACCTAACAAAATAGGTGGTTACACAAAAGCACTATATGACTCAGAAGCGACACAGGTCAAAGAAACCTATGTCAAACTTCTTCCTCTCGTAGAGAGACGTGATACAATGTCTATCAATACACAAGCTCTTACTGGTGTTGCTGCTAAAGTACTTGATAATACAAGTAAAGAAAATGCAGCTTCTTCATTAGTAGGCACTGAGGCAACTACTAAGGAGCGTGTCAATGTTGAAAAAGCTGCTGGAAAAGCAGTTTTTGCAGGAACTGTTGTCGCTCTTGATAAGGTTGTTATGTTCCTTGCTATTTTACTTTATCGAATAGGCTGGTGGTCTACGATATATTGTCAGCAGATTCTTCTTGGTATGCTGACTATCTTTGGTCCTATTCAATGGGCGTTTAGCCTTCTACCGAAATGGGAGGGGGCTTGGGCAAAATGGATTACGAGGTATCTCACGGTACATTTCTATGGCGCAATGTTATTCTTCGTAGGCTTTTACGTTCTCCTTCTTTTTGATATAGTGCTTTCTATTCAGTATGAGAATCTTAAAGCTATCACCAGTGGAGCCTCTGCAGGTCTTTCTGCTTATGTCAATAGTTCTCTTATGACATCAGGATACCTTCTTGTTGCAAGCTGTGTAGCTATCAAGTGTCTTAACTTAGTGCCAGATCTTGCTGCTTGGATGATTCCAGAAGGTGACACTGCATTCTCTACTCGTAATTTCGGTGAAGGCGTTGCAGCGGAAATGCGCTCAGTAGCACAGTCAATCAGTCGTGGTCTAACAAAATAACATGTCATGCCAGTTTTAAAGAATTTAGAAAACAAGATAAAGCTTTGCCTAACCATTAGCACTCTGGTTATCATCGCCTGTGTTGTGGTTAGTCTTGGCAGCATTATCATTGCAAGAGGCATGGTTCAAGATGCTAACAAGAAAATATATGTTCTTGATGGTAATGTACCTATCCTTGTTCGACAGACAGAGCAGGATGCCAATCTCGGTATAGAGGCAAAGAGTGACATTGAACTGTTTCATCATCTTTTCTTCACTCTATCTCCAGATGATAAATATATTCAATACACCATAAAGAAGGCTCTCTACCTCGTTGATGAGTCTGGTGCAGCGCAATATAATGCGCTGAAAGAAAAAGGCTTTTACAACAATGTTATTGGTACAAGTACTGTTTGTAGTATTTTCTGTGATTCTATCAAGTTTGACGAAAAAAATATGAAATTCATCTATTATGGTCGTCAGAGGATAGAACGCCGTACAAGTATCCTTTATCGTTCTCTTATCACTGCAGGTAAGTTAAGACGTATTCCTCGTTCTCCTAACAACCCTCATGGTCTTCTCATTGTCAACTGGAGAACCTTAAAGAACCAGGATATTGAGGAGCAAGCTAAATCAGATTTTTAATTTTAAAAAGTATCATTATGGGAATCAAGAAAATCATCATGGGCGAGCCAATGCCTGATAAGAATGATCCAAAATATAAGCAGAAGTATGAACGTGACGTAGAGGCAGGACGTAAATTTGCTAATGCTTCTGGTCTTGGTTGGTTAAGTGGTCGGATTACCATCTTTGCTAAGAATCATAAAGAGGCTTTCCTTTTTATTACCTTTGGAACAGTCATTCTTCTTTTTTCACTAAATATTATTGGTATGGTTATGAGTTATCGTGCCAGTCACTCAAATCAGCCGGCACAAAGTGTTCAGAGAGTTGATTCAGCTATGCGCCGTCAGGCTTCTCCGAAGCCTTCTGATATTATACGTCATGGCAATCCTCGTCTTTACGGTGAATAAAACTATAGACTATGCAACTATTTAAAAAGAAAGATATTCATATTAATTTTCGCCAGCCGAAGTATATCTTCCCTGCCTTTCTTTATCTCCCTTTGTTGCTTGTTGGTTATGCTGTAACAAGTATGTTTGCAGAACCTGAGGAGACTAAGGCTGCTCAGCGAAATGACTACATACAGAGTGATTTGCCAGAGGCAAATATCTCCGCTGACCTCGGTGATAAGGAATCAAACATTGAGGATCAGTATGGTATGATTTCCGATTCAACGGCAATGAATAATGTTGAAAATGACAATGACTCTGTTAACAAGAAACTTGACTATCAGTCACGTTATTCTGGTCGTGATTTAGAGTTGTTACAGCAACAGCAAAATGATCAGAAAGAGTTACAACAGCTCCGTGCAATGCAGAGTCGTGTACATCGTAACACTTCTACTGGTGGAGGAGGTTTCTCTTCTCCAATTAGTGAGTCTGATATCAAGAGAGTTCAGCAGAAACGCCGTCAAAATGCCTTTGGTCAGTTAGAGGACGAATTATACGGTGATGACTCTGACAATCCAATGAAGCCTTTTTATAATCCTAATGGAGTTGATGCAAACGGTAATCCTCTTCGTAATGGTAGTAGGAAGGGAGATGGTGTGTCACAAGGTAATACGGATGGATCAATTCCTTCTTCTGTACAAGAGGTAAAAGAAAAGCCTCTTGCTGTAACAAAAGCCAAAGCTTCATCTGATTACTTCAATACTATCCGATCAGGCAAGACACAATCTTCTCTCATTACTGCTATCATAGATGAGAATATAAAAGCTGTTGAAGGAAGTCGTATCCGTCTTCGTCTTCTTGATGATATTGATATTGAAGGTCTTATTGTAAAGAAGGGGACATATATTTATGCTATAATGGGCGGTTTTGGATCTCAACGAGTGCATGGAACTATCCAAAGCATTTTAGTAGGTGACGAAATTGTACATATTAGTCTTTCTATGTATGATACTGACGGACTTGAAGGTTTATATATACCAGAGAGTTCTTTCCGTGAAACATCCAAAGAACTATTAGAGTCTGCTACAGACAATCCTGGTTCTCTGACCAATAGCTATGGATCATCTCAGAACTCTTTAAAGACTTGGGGTAATCAAGTTGTTCAGAATGTTTCTCAGAAGGTTATGAATAGTCTCCAGCGTAGGATTAGAAAGAATCGTGTACTCTTAAAATATGGTACACGTGTCTATCTTATAAATTCTTCGCCAGAGTCAGGGAATAACTCTCGCTCGCGTCGTGGAAATCAGCAGTCTGATAACACATTTGAAAGATAAATACATATATTCAAATATTAGAATTTACGTATATACAACAATATAACAATTAAGCAATGAGTATTTTTAAATTTTTCAATATAGGTCGCAAAACTATTGCTCTGGCAGCATTTTTGTTTACCACCTCTACCTTTGCACAGAAGACTTGCATGGATGTAGAAAAGATAACTGTTAATGAGAATGTAACAACAGTTATCACGGCTTCTGAGCCTATTCAACTTGTCGACATATCAACAGATAAAGTTGCTGGTGCAAATCCACTGGATAATGTTGTAACAGTGAAGCCTAAGCAGGGTGGTTATAAGGATGGTGATGTTCTTGCCATCGTTACTGTTATTACAGAACGCTATCGAGTTCAATATTCTTTAGTTTACACAACTCAGGTTGACGAAGCTGTTTCAGATAAAGAAGTAGAGTTGATAGAACGTAATGCTTTTCATAATCCAGCCATCAGTATGTCAACGACAGATATGGTAGGTTATGCTATGAAGGTCTGGAATAGCCCTGCTCACTATCGTAACGTTTCAACTCGCAAAGACAAGTTAAAGATGCGTCTTAATAATATTTATGTAGTAGGAGATTATTTCTTTATCGATTTTTCAGTTGAGAACAAGACTAATTTACAGTTTGATATTGATGAGCTTCGTGTTAAGCTTCAAGACAAGAAAATAGAGAAATCAACTAATGTTCAGACAATAGAATTACGTCCTGCCTTAGTTCTTGATCGTTCTACGAGTTTCAAGAAAGGATACCGTAATGTTGTTGTATTAAAGAAGATGACATTCCCAAATGATAAGGTACTTACACTGGAGTTGTCGGAAAAGCAGATCAGTGGTCGTACTATATCATTGGACCTGGATTATGAGGATGTTCTTAGTGCAGACTCATTTAATTCTATTTTACTCACTGGTAAATAATTAGATTATGAAAAAAAGTATATGCTTCGGATGGAAATGGAAGGGAGTTTGCCTTCTGGCAACTCTTTTCCTTCTCAGTTTCACTGGAGAATTGTTTGCTCAGTCGAATGCTAACCACCTCTTAGTAGGTGGTGGCATTTCCTATAGGAATGGAGTTGATGTAACTATAGGCTTTGAGCATACCACTTCTTATCATAACGCTTGGGAATATTTTGCAAATGGATATGTCCAGTACGCTAAAGATCCAGATACTGGTACTATCACTAATCGTAGTTTTTTCCATAACTACCATACATGGATGTTTGGTGCAGCTTATAAACCATGCGTTATAAGGGGACGTAACCATCATGGAAATCTTCGTCTTGGCGCAATGGCAGGAAGCGATACTGATAAATTTGTAGGTGGTGGTACTGTAGGTTATGAACACTCTTATTGTCTTCATAATGACTGGGAGGTATTTTTCCAAGTCAAGGAGGATGTTGTAGTGAGAGGAGAAGATTTATTTCGCACAGGTGTTAGCGTTGGTGTGAAGATTCCCCTTAATTGATAGTACCAAGTAAAGATACAATTATTGTAAGAATTTCCTTAACATAAAAATTATAGCTATGCCAAATCCTATTGAAATACTTGCTAAAGGTGGAAAATCCCTCCTAAAGAAGGCAGCAGAAAGTAAAGCTGTTGTAGAAGATCTTGCTAAAGACGGTGTCAAGGCAGGAAAGAGTGCTGCGCGTTCTTCTCGTTCTGCTGCTAGGGATCTATTAGAAGATTCACATAGTCTTTCTTTTAGCCAAAAGGTTCCTCATGCAGAGGTAAAAGCACCTAAGCCTAAAGCTGTATCTTCTGGTGCTGGAAAACATATTGAAAAGCCCCTTCCAACAGAGCATGGTGGTGTCGTTAAGTCTACTAAGGCTCAATCAATAGAACCAAAAGCACCTAAAAAAGGTGTTAATTCTACTACGCACAAAACGGAAACTGTTGCTCACGAAGGTCACAATAGTAAATCTGCCACTCCATCAAAGCGTAGTGGTATCACACATCAGAAGAGTAACCCAGAAGTTGCTTCAGCACATGAAAAAACTTCTGGTAATAGAATCGCTTCTTCAAAGAAGTCTTCCCATCCAGAAACTTCATCTTCTAAGGAAATTCCAACAAAAGAAAAATCTGTTTCAAAGGCATCTGGGAAAAAAGAATCTCTTTCTGCTCATAAAGCAGAGGAATTGAATGTTTCTTATAAGAAAATTTCGCCAAAGGAGAATTCAGTTAAATCGGCTCCAGGGCATAGTGAGAAAGAGGCTGCAAGTAAGAGTTCTAAGGAGTCAAAAGCAAGTAATGAACCTATCAAGTCATCTGAAATAAAAAAAGAGAAGGTGTCTTCTCCTTTGGCAAATGCCAAGGAGAATGATAGTCTTGTTAATGAAGCTTCTATAGCAAGGCGTAATGCAGCTAAAGCGGAACAGATGTTTGATAAACACGGTACCCATGAGAGTATGGTTGCTTGGCGTGAGGCAATGGAAAAGTCTGCTACTCTTGATGAGAAGGTAATGGCTTTAGGTGACTCTGCTGCAAAAGCCTCTGGTATTAAGAGTGGCTCCACCGTTAAGTCAGAAATTGACAATGCCATTGACTCTGCTATTGAAGCACGTGTTCGTGTAAAAGAGCTGAAAGAAGAAGTCAAAGAAAACCCTGCTCTACAAAAGGAACTTTTTTCTGCTCTTGATGCTGAGAAGTCAGCTACCGAACGAGCTTTACAGTATGGTAATTTTACTGAAAAGGAGATTACTAAGGGCTTTAAAGCACGCTTTGCTGACGTAGAGAAAACTGTTGACGATACAATTGTCAAAGGGCAGCCTATGGGTACCCCTAATAGAGGTATTCCACAAGGAAAGTATTCTGGACTGTCTGAGGAAAATCAAATGAAGATCCTCAGCGAAGAAAATGCCATTGAAAGGAGTAAGGTGTCAGTCCAGGAAAAGAAGGTTGATGTAGATGCTTCTATCAAACAGGAAGACTCTGCCCTTAAAAAGTTTAAGGCTGAGAATGAGGCAGAGCTTGCAAAAGAAAAGCTTGCTATTGAGAAAGATAAGATAAATGCAGAAACTGCTGCAAAGCAAGAAGAACATTCTCTTAATAGATTCAAAGCTGAAAGCGAAGTAGAACTCAGTAGGGAAAAGAATATTATTGAAAAAGAGAAAGTCTTTTCTGAGTCCAGACGTGGCGAGCGTGAACTGGGGCTAAAAGAAAGGGAACTGGATTTAAAAGAAAAAGAGATTAATTCCGAGAAATTAAAGGCTCGTTTAGATACTTTAAAAAAACCTATTGGTGTACTTGCTTATTTGGCTGCTGGTTATGCTGGTGTTAAACTTGTTGCTCATGATGGTGGTCTTGTCAAGCAGGTTGACGATACTTTAAATGGTGTCAAGGAGTCAAAAAGAGACAAAGATGGTAAGCTAATTGAGCCAGAGACGAATCTTTTAGGACACACCTCTGAGACCGTTCTTGGTAAGGAAACTACTCAGAGGATAGGTTCTGCTGTTGATGGATTAGAAGGTGCAGCAGGTACAGTTCTCAGAGATGGGCAAAAGGTCTTCAATTTTACATTTGATACTGCAAATGGAGTAAAGGATAAAGTCTCTGATGTTGTTGATTATACTGGTAAAAAAGCAACAGATTATCTCGACAACTCTGGTGACTCCAAGTATTATAGCCGTGCTATAGATCCAGCTACAGGACAACCAATCCCAGCTCCATCATCCCCTCGTAGTACAGTAGAAGAAACCATTGATAATCTTAGAAATGGCAGGATAAACTCTACAGAGTTGGGGAAAATCGGATTGGCTGCCTTCGCACTTAAATCGTTTGGAAATGGACCTTTGGGTGTTTTAGGGAAGATAGCTGGTATAGGACTCGGTGGAGATGGACTTCATGATATGAATGTTCGTAATCGTAACCAAGGAGTATCACCTGTAGTTGGACCTTACAATCCATATTATGATGACAATCTTATTGAATCTGTCAAGCCAGTTTCTCAGGACGATTCTTATCATATGAAACGCTGATATCGTTTGATTACTTATGGGACAGCAATATAAAACTGTCCCATATACTTTAAAACATGAAAATATGAGATATTCAAAGGATATGCTATTAGAGTCTGATTCTGGCTTTATGATGCCATTTGAATTGGACGAAAACAACTCTGTTCCTGTTATCTTGGATTATGGTCAGCAAACACATCCAAATACAGGTGAAACATTCTTTCATAAAGGCGTTGATTTTGCTCTTTCTGAAAAGCCTCTTTTTGGAATTGCAACAGGAACTGTTAAAGGCTATGGAGAAGAAGGTATTCACGACAAATTTATTATCGTTTCATACGGCAATTATGAAGTAGAGTATGGACATCTTTCTGAATGTTACGTAAAATATGGTGATACTGTGAAGGCAAGTCAACATATTGCTTCTAGCGGACCGTTTCTTCATATTGGTGTTCGCTTTCAAGGACAGGATATGAATCCGTTTGAGTTTCTTGACATGATATATTCAAATATCAAGAATTTATCTACTTGTAAGAAGACTCGCACGCCTTTCATGGATGACTTTGGAGTGATTGTTCCATCATCCTATGATAGTGAAATGGAAGAAATAGAGAAATTAATGAGTAGGTGGCTCCCTAGTTATTACAATGAAATAAATAACAAGAGTTATGTTTCTTCAACTCGTGTTTCTGGAAATCTTCAATCACTTCTATCCCAAGCAGCAGAAGAAAATCTTTATTATGAAGTCTGTCCAACAGTCAGCAATCCTCTTGGTTTGAGTCAAAAAGGAGTTAATGTAGCATCAAAAATGCTCGATCTATTAATTGAGGATTTTCTAGCCTTTGTTGTCTTACGTTATAATGTTTATCCAGAATCATGGAGTAAAGATAGATGTAAGGAGTTTTCTGATAGATTAGTAAAAGGTGGTCTTGTTGTAGATCCTTTATCTGATATGCAACTCGATATTCGTAGTTATGATATAAAACGTGTTGCAAGTATTTATTTTGATACATCAGGTAGTCGAGTATGGACAAAGGCTTGGTTTAATGGAAGTGAGAAAGGTGAGCATGCCATTGAAATTAATCGTGACATGGCAATTAAGTTCAACAAGAATGAGATCAGTCGTGATGTCTGGCTGTCAAGGTTCTTTCCAAAACAGATGCAGAATGTAAGAAAGGCTGTCTCTGAGGCTAAAATGCAAGTGTTTGGCATAAAACAATAGGTGTATGGGTAATTTGAATAAAAAAGATCAGAATATTGCTGAGTTAGAGTATTGTCTCAATCAATATTTTGGCAAACATATTGCTCCTGTTTATGAGCAGGGATTGAAATATGTCAGAGAACAAGCTGATAAGGAAGTTTCTGATTATATAAAAGATAATCACTCTACGGCTGCAACAAATCCTATGGATGATGCTGTCGCCTATTTTGGTGAAACGGTTTTGGTTCGTACTACTGGATATTGGAACAATATTAATTTCTCCGCCTTTTCAACTGTTGTTAGCAAGAAGTTTGCTAATAATCACAAGCTTTGGGAAGACTTAGACCTACTTACAACTAAATATAGAGAAGCTTTTATCAATAAGATGGGAGCTGATAAATATAAAAGTTTGTCAGCAGAGTATGGTCAGTATAATGGAGTTCCTGATGTAGCAATGAATTATGTTCTTGCTAAACTTCATGATTTGACGGTTAGGAAATTCTCTCGGGATAATATGCCTAAGAGTAATATGGATTATGTGTGGAAGAAAGGATTTGAAGATAGCCTTTTAAAGGGTATCTACAACCTTGCTGCTAATCCTCAATCTGAGTTCTTATCAGAAATCCGTCATCATGGAGTTGAAAGTTATAAGGCAAATACTGCCATGAAATTAGGTGCAAGAACTGTGTCTTCTATTGTTGATGCACCGTTATTTGCTGCTACAGGTGGCTATGGTACTGCTGTAGCAGCAGCAAAAACAACAGCTATTGATGTGGGAGTGCGTTCTGCTTTTGAAGAGGGATTTGTCGACAAGGTTGTCAATGCTTTACGCCCAGGCAAACCAGGCTTTGCGCTTATCTCTCCTATAGGAGCTGTAGTTTTACCAAGGTTGTTTCCTAATTTGTCAAAAGATGAATCTAATGAAAATCTTACATCAATACAAGCTATTAGTATTGATATTGCTGGCAATAAGAATTATCTTGATAATTTAAACACTCAGAGTAAGGGATATAGAAATAAATCCAGCCAAAATATTTATTCTATAAATAATAGTCTGAGAAATAAGGTGTCTGTTTCTTTCAACGAATCTATCTCACTATCTACCTTTTCTAAACTTCTTAATATGTGGAAAGGTGATGCTTCTTTGGCTCGTGAATCAACACGTAAGACCCTTAATATGTATGATATAGCATATCGTAGCACAGCACAAGTACCAGCATGGATGAATAAAGTTTCTGAGAAAGACTGTATTCATTATGCTGCTCGATTTTTATCTTATGCTGTTCGTATGAGCAAACAGGGTATAGATAAGCTTAAGGTAGGAAATCGTACTTTAACACTGGACCAGATTGCACAACGTGCTTTTGATTATGCTAACGCTGCTGAGAAGAAAATGCAGTCTCGTAAAGAACATAATCTCTCTGTGAAGTCTTCCCAGTCCACTGACAATAAACGAATCCAGAAACCTCCTTTTGATTACCAGGCTTTTCGTGATCATCGTGAATATGATATATTAAGTGTCATTGGGAACAGAGTTGACTCTACTCGCAAAACACCTTCCTGGATGAACAATATTAAAAAGCAGGAATGCTTACGTCTGGGAAATTATTTCTACCTGAAAGCTGTTACAGCAATGCAGCACAAAGCAAATGGTGCAACTATCAATGGAAAGTGGTTATCAAATACAATCCTTATGCAGCGTGCTATGGATTACTACAATGCTGCTGCTTATAAAGATTCTATCTCTCGAAATCAGAAGGCAAGTAGTCGAGTTTTGTACTCTTCTATTGCTAATCCAAGCAGGGTAGAAGTAAGTCATTCTTCTTCACCTAAGAAGTCTGTACAGCATTCTGAGGATAATTCAACACAGCAACATCTTAATTACCCCCAATCAATGATGTCTTCACAAGGAAATTATTATAAAGAGGCACCAACAGAAAAACCAGTCCAGACACCTTTAGCAGGAAGAAGTGTGTCTGGCTGGGAAGGTGTCCTTAATAAACATAATTCTAATAGTTTTTCAGATGTATCTGAAAATCTTGGATATGTAATAGCTATGCTCCCTGATATGCTAATAAATATGTTTACTGGTAAGACTCAGAACTTCCGCCTAGAGAATAATATCCTTCCTATTGCTTCAATCTTTGCAGCAATGTTTGTTAAGAGTCCACTTATAAAAATGTTGATGGTAGGTTTAGGAGGTGCGGGCTTATTAAAATCTGCTGGTACTGAAGTTTTAAGTTATGGCAATCCTAATGATAATAAGGTTTATAAAAAATATCTTGATGAACCTCTTAATTCAAGACTTTCAGAACCTGCTATCAAAGGTTCGTCTCTCTTTGTAGATATTGATAACATTCCTATGGTCATAAATATTAGTAAAGAAGCAGCTATTGCGTATAGGGATGGTCATTTACCTTTGAATACATTAGCAAATAGTGTCTTAGTGAAATATGATCAGCAGAAACAGACTGCAGAAACAAACTATATTATTAACGAAACTGCGGAGAAAGACATGGAGCGCCAGGTTGCTCTTCGCTAATTGAGGTCGTGAGATCTTGTTTTTCATGTTTAAAGTGAGCCACTATGCTATAAGTCCAGCATAGTGGCTTTTATTTAATCATCTATCATTTAATAATATATATGGGGTACAGAAGGAAGCGTATAAAATGAGTTGAGCATGAAAACGGCTTTTTGCATTATTTGGCATGGAAAAAGGTTGCAAAACAGGAAATAAATGCTTATATTTGCAACGTGTTCCAAAAGGAATATGTAAAACTATGACAGCTTTAGTAGGAGTTTTGAATAAGCATGCAGTTGCCATCGCAGCTGATAGTGCCGTGACGATGGGTAACACCCACAAGGTGGTGAACAGCGCAAATAAGATATTCACGCTGTCGAAATATCACCCAGTGGCAGTTATGACCTATAGCAATGCCGCATTTATGGATGTGCCTTGGGACATTATCATCAAGGAGTATCGCAAGGAATTGGGTGAAACGAGTTTTCCGATATTAAATAACTATATAGATGATTTCGTACATTTCTTGCATCGTCGCAATTTTTTCTGCGATGAAGAAACGCAACGATCGTTTATGCTTTTAGTTTTGGACTCTTTTTTCAATTTGTGCCGTAATGTGATATTACAAGAAAAAGGTATTGAAATAATAAATCAAACCGAAGAAATCATATCTGAAGAATTGCAACAATGCTTGAATAGCAATAAGGTTGGAATGCAATGTCCCGAATTTGAGAAATATGCTTATACTGATTTTAAGCATTATGCAAAGGTAAATATTGATGAATATGCAAAGAAAGTTGGATTTAATAATGTGGAACTTTTGTGCGAATCTTTCTATCACTATTTGTCTGCAAGATTGAATATAACCCTGAACACAGGATTGGTGTTTGTAGGGTACGGTGATGAAGAAATATACCCTTCGCTGTTCCCAATAAACGTGTCATTCGGCATGGATGGACATTTGCGCTATTATTTGGAAGAAGACAAAGTGGCTAAGATTTCTGATCACGGTTCATCTGCGGTTATTGCCCCATTTGCTCAAATAGATGTAACACAGACCATTGTTCGAGGTATCAATCCGAGTTTTCAAGACATTATTTATAATGTTATAGGGAAGTCCATTAACTCTTTTTCTGATGCAATAACAAACATCCTTGATAATGACTCATCTACAGTTGCAGTATCTTCCGCTGTCAAATTACTTGACAAGGACTCTATTATTCGTGATATAACACACCAAATCAATAAGGAAATGCGTGAGAGTTATACGGATCCTTTGTTGAACACAGTTGTGTCATTAGACAAAGAAGACATGGCGAATATGGCTGAAAGTTTCATTTCGCTGACATCGCTTGTGAGACGAATGCAGCCGGGAGAGGAAACTGTTGGTGGTCCTGTGGATGTAGCGGTCATTTCCAAAGGCGACGGGTTTGTGTGGATTAACAGGAAGCATTATTTCAAATCTGAACTGAATGCTTCTTTTTTCAATAATTATTTTAAGTAAGGAGGTTTTTCTATGATAGGTTTAACATTAAGCAATTTATGTTCCCAACCACAGGTTGAGGGCACATTGTTGACACCAGAGGAAGTAGAGGAAATCTCAACTCGAATCTCAAGAAGTGTGTCACAAAAGATTTCTGAACAGTTAGAAAAGGCACTTGCATCTTCTTTAGAAAAGGATAAGACGAGGTAGTTTTTCTATTATAAAGACGGCAAGTCTGCAATTTCGGGTGAGATTGCGGACTTGCTTTTTATGGATGGTAGTTGAAATAGTTGC
This sequence comes from uncultured Prevotella sp., assembly GCA_963550695.1. Lineage (GTDB taxonomy): Bacteria > Bacteroidota > Bacteroidia > Bacteroidales > Bacteroidaceae > Prevotella. The sequence continues at coordinate 24,197 of CAUVDL010000010.1, forward strand.
TGCCAAGTAGTCGCACGCTTCAGTAGTAGTATAGTGCAATGATAACTGCCCAGAAAGTCTTTACCGGTGCGAAACTGCACTTTTCTATTTTCCGGAAGCAATTCACGAATAATAGGACATTGGCAGCCTTGTGGTCGCTTTCACTGTCTCTACATCACGCTCGCTTTTTATAAAGAAAATAAAGAGGTGCTTGGGTACATTTCGATTTACGAAATAAAACGCTTCGTTCTGAATGTCCCGAACATTTCGTTTTGCAGAGGTCTCGAGAAATAATTTAGTCCATTAAACTTGGGTTAATTAAAAGGTTTATAGTATTTAATATCTTTGTAAAATAAGATTCGTAAGAGGTATGTTTTTTATAATCTTTTAAGTGTTCTTTTACAAATTACATTTTAGTACATCATTTAACAATGGGGACTGAACTCTATCATCTTCAATAGTTAAGTTGATACTTGCTCGATGTTTTTTTATAAAAGTGTGTACCTATTGTGATACCTCGCAAACAGAATCTATTTATAACATGCTTATATATAGCTTCTTATGGAAAACAGCACAGTCCCCAACGGAATCACTGAGTGTTATAAGAGGAATATCCTTGCGGATATTCCTCTTTTTGTTTTGATTATTAGTATATTATATCACCATGAGCAAAGGAGTTAATATTGTTAATGATAGATATTGTTTTCATTAATCTTGCGCTTTCCCACTGATAGTTACTTTTATTTACTGATATTTACCGTTATTTACTTATCTTTGTACCCATAAAGATGCTTAATATAGTGATTTAACGATTTACGAAAATTCCATGTCATATAATGAGTTCTAAGAATAAAATAAGTAATACAGAAACAAATTAAAGAACGCGGTTTATAATAAAATTACTTGATATGATTTTAGAATAAGTTACAAAAACTTTTAATGGATTTTGATTAAGATAAGCGTTATGGATTGGTTTCAAATAAAGAAATATTTATATTATACTCATGATGATTATGTCAGAGATATAATTGCCCTACATCTTGAAAAAGGCTCATTGACAGATATTTATAACTATATCTGTAATACGTCTTTGTTTTCTATTGAAGATAGACTTAATGGTTTTGCAGAGGGAATAGAGGACAATATTTGTAATAAAGTAATTACTCTATTCTTAGATAAACGACCTGTTATTAGGTGGTACTTGAATAGTACAGAACTGTTAGAAATGGATATTGATGCAAGATATGTAGATAATTTGAATATTCATAATAAGATATGTGAATTCTTCACAGCTTTATCTTGTTTGATAGATGATAATATATTTTTATTAGACAATATTATTAAGGAAAAACCCTTGGTATTAATGGTTTTCAATCCCCAAACATCGCCCCAAATAATAGAAGATACTCTAAGTTTACAACAAGCTACTTTAACAGAATATTAAGTTTCTTCAGAACGCAAGCTCGTTATAAAGTAGCATATAAGGGGAGGCTTACTTGGCATCTAATTAATTCCCTTTAAGGGTTCTATATTACTTCGCACATGTCGTGCTGCTGCTCCGCACGTAGTGTGTTGATGGTAAGCACTAATCGTGTTGATGGCAAAATAGCATGCGATTCATTGTCAGAATAATCTCAGTTTATTGATAGGAGAAATACTTTTGCTGTCACTACTATCACCTAAAGTTCTCATCTAACTCATTAGTTTACAGAAGGATTGCAAGAAATATTAAAAGTGATAGTAAACTAAAACAAAACTATTCTTGCAAGATATGTAACAGTTTTGCTGTTAGATATATCGAAAGACTGGGATTTATTAAGTCTTATCAAACATTAATAAAAGTGTTATTTATTTCTCTCATCTTTTAATATTAATTGCATACGAAAAACCTCATCAGGGTGTTCAGCAGCAATATTTTTGGATTCGAAAGGACTGACAGTCATATCATAAAGTTGAGGAACAGGAAGGTTTCCAGTTTCAATCTTCGGGCCCCATTGAATCATTTTTGGTCCGTTACTTGGTTCTATGTACCGATATTGAGCGGTAAGCACTGAAAGAACATGCGTGTTAGATTGTCCAATTACATAGTTGCACCCCTTCTTGTCTTTGCCTAGAAGGGTAGGGAGGTAGTCACGACTGTCAGGTGCGCTACCTTTTGGGAATCTTGCATGAACGAGTGAACCCAAAGAAGACAAAAGGTCAATCTGACTCACAAGTGCTTTAGACACCATTCCTCCCCTGATCTTACGAGGCCAAGATATAATAAATGGTACAGCTGTTCCACCCTCAAAGGCACTATATTTATTGCCACGGAAAGGGCCAGCAGGACTATGACCATTGAGAAGTTCTTCTGCACCATCCTGATATCCATCATCTACTACAGGACCGTTATCACTTGTAAGAATAATAAGCGTGTTGTTATCTATCTTTAGTTCATGCAGTTTCTTCATTAACTGGCCAACAGTCCAGTCAAACTGAACTATAGCGTCACCCCTTACTCCCATTAGATTTTTTCCACGGAAACGTTCGTGAGGGAAGCGAGGGACATGAATATCATTTGTTGCGAAATACATAAAGAATGGTTCTTTTTTGTGGCTTTCAATAAATTTAATTGCGTGTGTAAGTATTGAGTCAGCAAGGTTCTCATCTTTCCAAAGTGCCTTTCCTCCACCTTTCATATAGCCAATTCTACCAATTCCATTAACAATAGACATGTCATGTCCATGACTCGAACGCATATTATAAAGAAGTTCAGGGTTCTTACGTCCCGTAGGTTCACCTTCAAAGTTTCGTACATAGGAGACTTCTATTGGGTGTGCTGGGTCATAGTTTGCAACCAAACCATTCTCAATAAAGACACATGGGACACGATCTGCAGTAGCAGCCATAATATAATGATAATCAAAGCCGAGGTCACCTAACGACTCTGATAAAGGTGCATTCCAATCTTGTTCACCACCTTTATCACCCAGTCCAAGATGCCATTTCCCTATGGCACAAGTAGCATATCCACGACTTTTAAACATATCAGCCATCGTAAACTGACTCGGTTTTATAATCATACCAGCGTTACCAGCTGCTACATCTGTACCCTCTCGACGCCAAGCATACTCACCTGTAAGAAGTGAATAGCGAGAAGGAGTACTTGTTGCCGCGACAGCATGTCCATTTGTAAAACGTATACCTGAATGTGCAAGTTTATTAATATTAGGCGTTTGAACATTCTTGGCACCATAACACTCTAAATCACCATAGCCAAGGTCATCTGCCAATATAATAATTACATTTGGCTTATCTGTAGTTGTTCCACGTGTTTGGGCTAATGCATTTTGACCAGTTCCTATTGCAGAAGACACCAAGGCTATTGTCAAGAGTTTTTGTTCCATTTTGTTCTTAGTTTACAATTAGGTAAATGTTTGGACTTTATAGATGTCATTTATAAGAGAATAGTATTCAAAATATATACCTTCTTCCCAGATTTTTGCGACCACAAAGAAAGCAAAAATAATTGAATTAATCAAATTTTCGATGTATAAATCACCTCAATATTATAGTTGAGATAGGTCTCGTTAATGCTAATAGAGTATATAAAGGAAAGTGGATTATTAACGAAAAATCTTAATCTTACTATAAACATAACACATTTACACATATATCAAAAAATAACAATTTTATTAATAAAATATTGTTGTAAAACATATAATAAAATAAATAACTATTATAAGGTATTAAGTTAGATAGCAAGTAAAAGAAATACTTTATATACTCTTGCAAATAATTAATTATTATTAAAGCTAATATTATATGGTTTTGTCTATATCAGGAATATAATTTTATATTAAGATAGATTAAGTTTTTGTTTAAACTTAAAATAAGAAATTTATAGAATGTGTATGAAAATACGGTATTTTTTCGTATCTTTGCAGCACAACTTAGGATAATAAATAGCGAAAAATAGTATGTCATATCAATTCTCAAAGTACGAAACACACTACCGAAATCTTACTTATTTAGGCGTTCCTATCATTATCGGACAATTAGGAAATCTTATTCTTAATTTTGCCGATACGCTTATGATAGGTCATCATAGCACGAAAGAATTGGCTGCAGCGGCATTTGTTAATAATATGTTCACGCTGGTTATTATATTTGCAATTGGTTTTACGTATGCTATTACAGCGCTTGTCGGAATTTTATATGGTCAAGATAAGACGCATCGTATTGGTGAGATAATGAAGAGTGCTACAGCAGCAAATACCTGTATGGCTATACTTTTGTCTGCTATTATGATTGTTCTTTATCTGAATATTCACCGATTAGGACAGCCAGAAGAGTTATTGCCTCTCATTCGTCCTTACTTCCTTATCCAGCTTGTTTCTCTTCCCTTCGTTTGTTGGTTTAATACTTTTCGTCAGTTTACAGATGGTATTACGGATACAAAGGTAGCAATGTGGATTCTTGTTGCAGGAAATGTAATGAATATCTTTGGTAATTGGATACTTATTTATGGTCATTTGGGTTTCCCTGAACTGGGTTTGATTGGTGCTGGCCTCTCCACTATGATATCACGTATTGTGATGGCAATCGTAATGGTTGGCATCTTCTTTTTCAGTAAGAAATATAGAGAATATAAGAAGGGATGGAGTATGGGATCGATGCAGTATACTGATTTTAAGAAAATTACCGTTCTTGGTATTCCATTAGCACTACAAATGGGTATGGAAACGGCTGCCTTTAGCCTTTCAAGTTTAATGGTTGGTTGGTTTGGAACAGAATCATTGGCGGCCCATCAGGTTATGTTAACTATTTCACAGTTGGGCTATATGATTTATTATGGATTAGCAGCAGCGGTGGCAGTACGTATCAGTAACTTTATGGGACAGCGTGACTATCTTGCTGTAAGACGAACAGCAACGGCAGGAATCCATTTAGTCTTCTTGCTTGCCATACTAACTTCTGTGCCAATCTTCATTTGCCGTCATATCATTGGTGGACTTTTCACGGATAATGTAAACGTTATTTCAATGGTATCTATGACGATTATCCCATTTATGATTTATCAGTTTGGTGATGGATTGCAGTGTAATTATGCCAATGCGATGCGTGGTACAGCCAATGTACGTCCGCTAATTTGGATTGCCTTCATATCTTTCTTCATCGTATCATTACCTTTAGGCTATCTCTTCGGAGTGGTCATGAACTATCAGTTGGTTGGTGTTTGGTTTGCCTTTCCATTCGGTCTGACACTTTCGGGAATACTTTATTATATCTACTATCAGAAGGGATTGAAGAAGATTGAAGACTCTTCATCTTCAAAATAAAATAATAGCAAAAGTAAAAGGCGGTAATAAGTAATGAAAATATTCATCAACTTATTACCGCCTTTTTTGTTTATCATCTTTTTGTAGACGATAAAATATCACATAGAAAGTTTACTCTGTGTAATGAATAGCCTCCATAAATCGTTTAATAACCTCAGGCTTACCAGTATGTTTGCCTTTATCTTCTGAAATCTTACAGGTTTCATTATAGAATGGCCATGACTCCGTAATCTTTACAGCAACCAACTTAATAACAATATTCATTGGTTTTACATGAGGGAAGTCATTGGTAAAGTGAGTACCAATACCAAATGAGGGCTTCACACGATTTTCAGCATAGCGCTGTATCTCAATAGCCTTATCCGTATCTAAGGCATTTGAAAATAGCACCTGCTTATCACGTGCATCAATGCCAAAAGAGTTGTATTTAGCAATAATCTTTTCTAATTGCTCAAAATTATCACCTGAGTCTATACGTAGTCCCTTGAATTGATTAGCAAAATCTTCTGAGAAGTTATAAGAGAATATATCCCATCCAAAGGAATCGTAAAGGAAAGTTCCCAATGCACCACGATAAGTTCTACGCCATGCTTCCATAGCCATATAGTTTGCCATCTGAGGGCCAAACATACCGCCAATAGCACAGATAAACTCATGTGCCATAGTACCTACAGGCATAAGATTATACTTCATGGCAAGGTGAATATTACTTGTCCCAACAAAGCGTCCCTTCCATTCACGACTCTCATAGCAATCCTTCATTGCGCGAACAGCAGTATCTTCTGCTGTAAGACTGGCACGACGACGTGTACCGAAGTCTGAGAAGACACATCCTGCTTCAAGTAGTCGTTCTGTTTTACGATATGTCTTATCATAAAGTAGTTGATAATCAAACTCCTGAGCCTGTTCGTTAAACATATAGAATAGCTCTGAGATGATAGCAAGGACCTTTACTTCTAATAAAATAGTATCAGCCCATAATCCTTCAAACTCAATATGAAGATGCCTATCCTCATCCTGCCATACCTTCACCCATTCATGTGAAAAGCGGAAACCACGAAGGTATGTAAAAAACCACTCTGGAAGATAATAGCATTTCTGTCGGAGAAAATTTATTTCTTCGTCGGTAATAACAACCGACTCCAGTAACTTTATCTGATGTTCTACTTCATGCGCGAAACCTTTTGGATAAACTGTATCATCACGATCAACAAAATGATAGCAAACATGTGCGCGTGGATAGTTATCAATGACAGCACAGCACATTGTAAGCTTGTAAAGGTCATCGTCTGTAAAGTGATTAATAATTTGTCTCATCTTATTGTTATTGAATTCAGACATCAAAATTATAAAAAAGATATGGAAAGACAAAAGGTTTTATAAAAAAGATGGTTTAATACTGCACCGTCTCCTATAACTATCAGTCGTCACTTTCCCACCCAAAGACAAAATCTGGCTGTATACCATTTTCGATTTTGCTGTCATTTCTGTCACTCTCATTCTGCTTTTAATCTACTGATTATAAACTAATTAAACAAAGTGTTAAAAGTGATAGCAACTAAAATTAAAACTTAATTAGGGATTTTGATGCTTTTCGCTTGGTTACATTTACACGCACAACGCACCCTATCCTTCCCTGTTTTCCCATAATCTAAAGACACATTTACAAAATAAAGTTGTATATTTGCAGTTGGTATGCCTATGACTTGCTTGGTCACAAACTGATGGTGAACCATCCTGATGCTGGTGAAACGAATATGACCTATGATGCGGCAGGTAACCTCCTGACGAAGCTCACGGCAGAACTTAGGAAGTCGATATCTGACAAGGGTTACATCTCTTACACCTACGACTTCGAACGGCTTCACGAGGTGCTTTATCCCGAAAATCTCTTCAATCGTGTTACTTATACCTATGGTAAAGCTGGCGATAAGTATAATCGCGCCGGTCGTCTTGCCCTCGTAGAGGATGCGAGTGGCGGTGAAGCCTACTACTACGGCAGACAGGGTGAGGTGACAAAGACTGTCCGAACGGTCATGGCGAGCGTGGCAGACATCAGGACTTATGTCTATGGTGCTACGTATGATAGCTGGAACCGTGTGCAGACGATGACTTATCCTGATGGTGAAGTGGTGACTTATCACTACAATGCTGCTGGACAGGTTGAGAGTCTTACGAGCAATAAACAGGGACGTCAGAGCGTTATTGTTGACAGGATAGGTTACGATAAGGAGGGTCATACGGTCTATACGAAACTCGGTAATGGCACGGAGACTACCTATACCTACGACAAGCAGCGTGAACGTCTGCAGGTGATGAACCTTACAGCGGATGGTCAGACTGTGATGGAAAACAGGTATCGCTATGATGCTGTGGATAATATCCTCGGTATTACGAATGCTGCTAACCCAACGTCGCTTACAAAACTCAACAAGGCGAAGCTGGGAGGAAGGAGTTCGCATACGTATGAGTATGACGAGCTGAACCGCCTTATTCATGCAAGCGGTAAGGCTAAGCGTGCATCGTATGATATGGTGATGTCGTTCGGACGGATGAGTGAGCCACTGACTAAGGTACAGAAAGTGGACTCAACAACAACTGCTAAGTCTTATAACTTTGCTTATAAGTATGAGGACAGTAACCACCCGACAGCTCCAACGCAGATTGGTCACGATCATTACACCTACGATGCCAACGGTAATCCAACGTTGGTAACGAACGACTCTACGAATACTACTCGAGAGATGTACTGGGATGAAGACAACCGTCTGATGGTACTCTCTGATAATGGCAAGACAAGCCGATACACTTACAATGCTGCTGGTGAACGCATCATGAAGAGTTACGGTACGATGGAAGGTGTGTATATCAATGGTGCACCACAAGGCATCACGTTCCACGAGACGGATAACTTCACACTTTATCCTGCAAGTATCCTCTCTGTAAATAAGAATCGCTTTACAAAGCATTACTTCATTGGTGACAAACGAGTTGCTTCAAGGATAGGAACGGGTATGTTTAACAACGTTTATGGACGCAACGGTTCATACGTAACGGCTGGTCAGCAGGACTATGCTGAGCGTATGAATCAGATTCAGACACAGAAGGAAGCATACTATAAGAAGGTGGGTGTAGCCCCTGGTGTACCGACAGAGAAGGGTGCGTATGGTGACCCGGAGAACACGGGTGTTGGTTATAATGCCGTCCTCACAGAACTCGGCAACCATGATGTGCCACAGGGTTGGATTCAGACTCCACGCCCCAACACCACACCGAATACCAATCCCGGTCCACCTGTAAGCTGGAATGATCCGAGCAACCCTGATGACCCGCAGGCTGGTTATGGATATATTCCAAACGGCACCACAAAAGAGGAAACCTTCTTCTATCACAGTGACCACCTTGGCTCAACGTCTTACATCACAGATGATAAAGCCAACATCACGCAATATGATGCCTACTTGCCATACGGTGAACTGTTGGTTGACGAACATAGTAGTAGCGAGGACATGCCATATAAGTTCAATGGCAAGGAGATGGATGAAGAGACTGGACTGTACTACTATGGCGCAAGATACTTGAATCCAGTTACGAGCCTGTGGTATGGGGTGGATCCCATGACGGAAAAGTATCCAAATGTCTATAGTTATTGTTTCACACTTAATAATCCCATTAGATTTATTGATGAATATGGTTTAGAAGTTGGAGATCCACCAACTAGGAAAAGTTCTTTACTGGATAAAGGAACCTGGTGGGGTGGAAATGTACTAAAGGGATTTAATTTTGGTTTGAATCAAAGGTATAAAATAGAGCCATCTCGTGGTTCTACAGTGACAGGATTAAGAGATACACATATCGGAAGAATAAGTGCTAAAACTGGGAAACCTGTAGGAGAATGGGTTATTCGTGTTGATAAAGCACATGCAAATAGCCCGAGACCTCATTTTAATATAAATTCAAAAATCTCAAATTTTGCAGATCCTCATACCCCAATCCCTGGAGGAACGAAAACACTGAAAGCACTGGAAGGAACAGGTCGAGTGCTAAACTCTGTTGGTAAAATAGCAAAACCAGTTGCTATTGCAACAGATGTTGTAAGAGTTGGTAATGCTGTGTATCAAGATGGCGGAACCATAGGAAAAAATACAATGCTTACTAGTGCAAGCGTTGCAGGTGGATGGGCTGGTGCAGTTGCAGGTGCTAGTATTGGTGCAAAAGGAGGTGCAGTATTTGGAGGAATAGTTGGTTCACTGTTTGCGGGGGTGGGTGCAGGACCTTGCGCTGCTATCGGTGGATTTGTTGGTGGTATTGGTGGTGGTATAATAGGTTCTTTTGGAGGATCGTGGTTGGCAGAAGAAGGAGCAAATCATTTAATTAAATAAAGTAAGCTATGTTAGTATATAAAAAATATCAAATTTTGAGTCTAAATTTTATTAATGAATTTGATACTGCAATTTTATATTCAAAGTTTAAATATATTTCTGATTTTATATTCCGTCAAGTGCAAGAAAGATCAGTTTTCCTTTTTGAGATGAGTCCTACGAAGACATCAATTCTTTATGATATAGACCCAGAAAGTGAATATCATACTATTAACTCAAAAAAAGTAATTTATACTAAGAATTTAAATTTAAGCAACAAAATAATATCTATGATAGTTGAAGATGAAAGCTTTTATTTGGGACATCTTTTGATTATTATAGGGACTTTCTCAAGAAGTAAGATTTCTGATATTTCGAACATGTGGGAAGGTTTATTGGAAACGGGAATAGAGTATTTTAAGATGGGTAATGATGGAGAGTCTTTCTATTGGTGCAATTCTCAAAAAAAAACAGCAGAAAAAGAGTTTAATTTATTTATTAATGAATTGACAACTGCTACAAAAGATGGCAAATCTAAATGAGACTATGGTTTACGAGTAGTGCTAAGACGAGTCGTTACTCTCACACTGCTGCCGGTGTTCACTAATGGGGAGGCGATATTACTTATGTCAAAAAATGAACGAGGTGTTCCATAGTTACTCTAAATCCCAAAGTTTTTTTATTTTTAGTTGCTGTCACTTTTAATATTTCGTATAATCGTCTTATTATCAAAGTGTTGTAACATCGGTAGGGAATGACAGAAAAATTGAAAAACAGTCGTTTTAATGGTGTTGTTCTAGTAATATAGAGGGAGAGATACTCGCTTGTTATGAAAAGGAAAAGGGCATAAGAAGGTTGTAATAAAGATTCATAAATTGGGGATAGCAGGTGGACTTTGGTACGGTAAAAGATGCCCTTTCGTAGGGTAAAAGATGCTCTTTTGAGGTGTGAAAGACGTCCTTTTGCACGGTAAAAGGGCACCTTTTAGAAGGGTGTTTGTAAGTCTTTGATAAACAATGGGGTACAAGTATGCATGCTTTGCATAACTCCTGATTTTGTGGGCATGCAGCTTCAAATCACTGTAAACATATTTCTGATTAGTCCGTAATGGCGCGGTGATATATGGAAGGAGGGATAAGTTTACAAGGACCTGCGCCGGATAGTTTTATCGCAAACAGGTGTATCTTATAACTATCAGTTCTGCTTTCCCACCCAAGGACAAAAGCCTACCGTATACCATTTTTGATTTTGCTGTCATTTCTGTCACTCCGTTATCGCCTTTAATCATCTGAATATAAACCTATTACACGAAGTGTTAAAAGTGACAGCAACTAAAAACAAAACTTAATTAGGGGTTTTGACGGTTTTCTTTTGGTTACATTTACACACACAACACCCTTATCCATCCTCGTTTTCCCATATTCTAAATACCCATTTACAAAATAAAGTTGTATATTTGCAGTTGTACACTTCCGTTTGACAACGTATAACGGTGACAAGCCATCAGTCTATAACATGACCTATGATGCGGCAGGCAACCTCCTGACGAAGCTCACGGCAGAGCTTAGGAAGTCGATATCTGACAAGGGTTACATCTCTTACACCTACGACTTCGAGCGACTCCATGAGGTACTTTATCCAGAAAATCTCTTTAATCGTGTTACTTATACCTATGGTAAAGCTGGCGATAAGTATAACCGTGCTGGTCGTCTTGCCCTCGTAGAGGATGCGAGTGGCGGTGAAGCCTACTACTACGGTCGACAGGGTGAGGTGACGAAGACCGTCCGTACAGTCATGGCGAGTGTGGCGGATATCAGGACTTATGTCTATGGTGCTACGTATGATAGCTGGAACCGTGTGCAGACGATGACTTATCCTGATGGCGAAGTGGTTACCTATCACTACAATGCTGCTGGACAGGTTGAGAGTCTTACGAGCAATAAACAGGGACGTCAGAGCGTTATTGTTGACAGGATAGGTTACGACAAGGAGGGTCATACGGTCTATACGAAGCTCGGTAATGGCACGGAGACTACCTATACCTACGACAAGCAGCGTGAACGTCTGCAGGTGATGAACCTTACAGCGGATGGTCAGACTGTGATGGAGAACAGGTATCGTTATGATGCTGTGGATAATATCCTCGGTATTACGAATGCTGCCAACCCAACGTCGCTGACGAAACTCAACAAGGCGAAGCTGGGAGGAAGGAGTTCGCATACGTATGAGTATGACGAGCTGAACCGCCTTATTCATGCAAGCGGTAAGGCTAAGCGTGCATCGTATGATATGGTGATGTCGTTCGGACGGATGAGTGAGCCGCTCACTAAGGTACAGAAGGTGGACTCAACGACAACTGCGAAGTCTTATAACTTTGCTTATAAGTACGAGGACAGTAACCATCCGACGGCTCCAACGCAGATTGGTCACGACCATTACACATACGATGCCAACGGTAATCCAACGCTGGTAACGAACGACTCTACAAATACTACCCGTGAGATGTAGATAGAGTTGACAAGCCTCATGACTCAAAAATAGGACAAGAACATGTTCATTTGAAAAATGGTGGTGCTGTGAATATAGATGGCACTATTAAAGAAGGTAAATCAAAGTTAAATGAAAAACTCGAAAAAGGCTTAGGGCTGGAGGATATAAAGTTTAATTTAATATGGATACAAATTGTAGAAAGAAATTACATAGGTGGATTAAGAGATTTTCACTTTCTGACGATATTTATACAGATTGTCATATAACTGATTTTTGTAATGAAATACAAAGAAGAGATTGGTTGAAAGTTTCTTTTTCAATCCTCGATATATGTACGGAATTTATTAAAGTAGAAGAATATAACGAATTTATATACATTGGCTTTTCTTTAAAAAATAAGAGGGAAAAAGTCATCCCAGAAACGTTAAAGTTAAGCATGATAGACAAATGGACTCCTCCTTTTATTATTCTATCAAAAAATAGAATAGAGATTTCAGAAGACTATTTTGCTGCAAAAAATCTTTCAGAGATGTTGCACAAAAAAGTTTTTATTTGGCAATATAAAGAAGGTAGTTTTTTTTCTACAAATGTCTATATAACTCTCTATTAAGAATTCTGGTTACTCCAATCTCTTGGAATGACCCAAGCATCCCTGATGACCCACAGGCTGGTTAGGATTAAAGCGAGCTGGACTTAAGTTGGAAATGGCGATGAATACTGATCCTGAAATAAATTACATAGAAGTTGTTAAGCATGCTACCAAAAGTGATATTCCGGGTATTTCTAATTTCGACATAGGAGGAAACTGAGGTGAATTTCAGTATAATAATATTCAAGGCTCTGGTACAACAACGGAAGTGCATGAATTTGGTCATGGATTAGGGTTGAAACATCCTGATAGGGATCTTCGAAAGAAAGGGCAACCTGGAATAATGGCTCCAAGAAATACTCTTGTAGATCCTAAATACCAGTATAATCCGAAAGCAAAACCTGATTCACGTAACGGAGGAACTCTGAATCCAGCAAAGAGAAAAGTTACACAAGAAGATATTGACAATTTAAAAATTAATAAATTACATTTTAAGGATGGGAAAGCATATCTCGGTCACGCCACTTAAATTTTTGATGGCATTGTTATTATGGATATTTTTCTTGGCTTATTCTTGCAGTAATCGTGTTAAATCTTATATTGATTCTAACCAAATAGTGGGATGTTGGCATTTAGAAGATGAGAGTGGTGCCTTATGTTATAATCAACTAACATTCTATAAGGACTCAACAGCAATAGTTGATAATAAAATAGATACGGTTATGTATTTTAGATATAAAATAATAAATGATACATTATGTCTAAGAGATATAGATAATCGTATAACAATCGGAGTTATCAATTCCTTGAATTCACGTGAACTGCTATTTGATAATTTCCGAGAAAAAAAGCATAAAATGAAATATATTAGGGTTAAAATGGATACTAAAGATTTGGACAGCTCTTTTGTTAAAGAATTTATCCCCAATTGAAAATAGTAAAAAATATTTATATGGTACATAAAATAAGGAAATGTAGATTTATTAAAATAATAAGTCTTCTTGCGTTTTGTATTATATATGCTTGTAAAGATCAAGTTAATAAAATAGACCTTAGTGAGCAGAGGCAGTATGTTTACTCAGTTACTCATAATCAAATAGAATACATTCTAATTTATAGTCAGGATGGTGATGAGTGTTATTCAATAGAAAGAAAAGAAACAAAACAAGGTGCTTATTATATAAACATTAAAGATATTTCAGATGACTATTTCGTGTTAAGTAGATGTCTGTTAGAAGTTGATACAGTTCATACACATAAGATTATTTTGAAACCAAATAAAAATTATGACATAATAAGTATCACTTCTAGTAGGATTCCGCCTGATACAATTCATATTTATGTAGATTACAAAGGAAGAATGATCAAGAGGAAAAGCATCAAACATGTGTAAACACCATACAAATAAAATTTGAAATTATCTATTATAAATGTTTCTTACGAAAACGAGATTCTGCATGAGGGTTATGGTAAACAGCAGGGCATTGCCCCTGGTGTACCTACAATTAAGGGCGCGTATGGTGATCCCGAGAATACAAAACAAGGATATAACTCTATCATTGACACACTCGGTAACCGCGATGTGCCACAGGGTTGGATTCAGACTCCACACCCTAATACCACACCGAATACCAACCCCGGTCCACCTGTAAGCTGGAACGACCCGAGCAACCCTGATGACCCACAGGCTGGTTATGGTTACATTCCTAATGACACAACGAAAGAGGAAACCTTCTTCTATCACAGTGACCACCTCGGCAGCACGTCTTACATCACAGATGATAAAGCCAACATCACGCAATATGATGCTTACTTGCCATACGGTGAACTGTTGGTTGATGAGCATAGCAGCAGTGAGGACATGCCGTATAAGTTCAATGGCAAGGAGATGGATACAGAAACGGGTCTGTACTACTATGGTGCGAGATATATGAATCCTGTGACTAGTCTGTGGTTTGGAGTGGATCCATTGGCAGAGAAGTATGCAAGTATGGGTGGATATGTGTATACGCTGGATAATCTGGTGAAGTTAGTGGATACTGATGGACGTATCGTAAATTATCCGAAGAATCAACGTACAAAAAGGACAAAAGTATATTATAAAAAAGTTGTTGTCTCATCTCCACATGGTTCATCCACAGCTCAAGCAATTATGGCCTTTGCGACATCTAGTATTATTGTTTTAGGTGCTGATGATGCTACAGGTATTGGAACTGTGGATGATATAGCAATACCAATAGTAGGCTTAGTCGGCTTCGGAGCGTACGTCTATAATGAGTTTGTAAGTGCAGATAGCAGTCCCAAAGAGTCTATCTTCTTAGCTGCAGAGCATACAAAAGGTGCTAGAAAATCAACTAGTGATAAGCACACTGCTCATCGAGACGGATCTTCATATGGACAGAATCGAAATAGTAACCAGGGAGACAAAAATAAAAATATCAAAAGAAAGCAAATCCAAATAAACGTAAAAATGGGAAGTAATGGTTTCTTACTGCAAGAGGAGACGAAGCGAATAGATGAAAGATTGTCACTTCTTAAAGCCGAATCACAATGGGATAATCTTAAACTGTTCTTAGTAAAAATGTCAAAAAAATATTATAATGAATCATTCTTCTTAACGGAACTATCCAATGTTTGTACTAAGTTGGAACAATTGGAAGAAGCATATGAATATTCACGAAAAGCGTTTGAGTTGAATTCCGCAGACTACTTGGTTAAGTATAATTATATATTTGCATTGCTGAACTTGAATAGGCTAGATGAAGCTTTTGTCATTATTAAACAAATTAAACGTGTTAGTACAATACATATAGCCTATAGTAAATCGGGAGAAGGTTTAAAATGGGCTAAATCTATAAAGAATGACACGAAATATCTTGAAGGAGTATATTATCTAAAAAAAGGTTTATTGACTAATGCCCAAAAATGTTTTACTCTACATTTAAGGAATAGAAGAAGAGGAATATATAGTGATTTTACTAAAAGGCAAGTTATGAAGAAAATTAATGAGTGCCTACACCATCCAAAGCCATGGGGGTGAAACAATGCTGGAGACCAAGGTAACCGATGCCCTAGGCCGCACGGCAGAGAGCTATACCGATGCTAAAGGCAGGAACAGAGAGATCGTTCAGCATGCAGGAGGTGAGAACATCACCGTCAGCTATGCCTACGACTTTGAGCGTCTAAAGGAAATCCTCTACCCCAAGAACCTCTTCAACCGTGTTACGTACACCTACGGACAGGCAGGCGACAAATATAGGGTTCATCAGGAATTTGGAGTGATAGGTATAATCAACGTTGTCGTAGAAGATAACAAACCTCCATTATAACAGCTTTATATAAAAGGATTTAACGATGTCGCACAGCAGTTCGGCAACGCCGACTTTAGAAAAGCTTGAATTATGATTTTTTGTTTTTATAAAATGGCTTTTTATAGGCTTTTAGTGGAGGCTATTACTTCGTAACTATATGAATATAAGAGCTTATGGTTCATCACTCCAAATTTCGGAAGGACCAAAGATACATTATCGAGTGCATTAACGAACTACTCAAGAATAAAGCCAACCTTGTTCACTCAAGACACCGCTCGATACACAACTTTATCATGAACTTGTGTTCTGCTCTTACAGCATACTGCTTCTTTGAGAACAAGCCAGAGGCAATGCCACTGTATGTGGAAAAATCAAGGCAGTTGGAACTTTTTTCATGCTAAACTTATCCCGAACTCAAGTAAAGATAAGTAAATATCGGTAACTAAAATTGCATAAAAAAACAATAAGAAACGCCATTTTTGGGGTAAACGAAATTGATAAAAACAACATAAATAGCTGATTATCAAAACAAAAGAGAGTAACAAATATAGTTACTCTCTTTTACTTACTCAGTGATTCGCATGGGGCTCGAACCCATGACCCCAACATTAAAAGTGTTGTGCTCTACCAGCTGAGCTAGCGAATCTCCCTATACTTTTATAAAGCGAGTGCAAAGGTAATAAGATTTTCTGATAAATCCAAATTTTTTTATAACTTTTCTTTTGCCTTTTTTATTGACACACGCCTAATTGATGAACTCACTAAAAAATACATGATGAATGTAGAAGCGATTAGAGTAGACATAAACTCTTTTCTACTTTGGTAAAAGTAATAAACTTACCTAAATACGCTTTATTTATAAAGTCACATCATACCTTATCTATTTTAGCTTTTCAACTAAATACTTACCTGTAAGGCTCTCCTTACAATGAGCAACTTCTTCTGGCGTAGCAGCTATTACGAGGTTTCCACCCTTATCACCTCCATCAGGACCAAGATCGATGACATGGTCGGCACATTTGATGACATCGAGATTATGTTCAATAACCAATATCGTATGCCCGCGCTCAATGAGAGCATTGAAAGCATGGAGTAGACGCTGGATATCGTGAAAATGTAGACCCGTTGTAGGTTCATCAAAGATGAAAAGCGTTGGTTCTTGCTGTTCTTGTCCTATGAAGTAAGCGAGTTTCACACGCTGATTCTCACCGCCAGATAGGGTAGAAGAACTTTGCCCGAGCCTGATATAACCAAGACCCACATCTTCTAAAGGCTTTAATCTGTTTACAATTGCCTTGCGCTTATGCTCACCGAAGAACTGAATAGCCTCAGAGACGGTCATATTCAGAATGTCGTTGATATTCTTTCCTTGGAACTGTACATCGAGTATCTCACGCTTAAAGCGTTGTCCGTGACATTCTTCACATTCCAGAACGAGGTCTGCCATAAATTGCATCTCTACCGTAATGACACCTGCACCCTTGCATTCTTCGCAGCGACCACCTTCTGTGTTGAATGAGAAATACTGTGGTGTGAAGCCCATCTGCTTAGATAATTGCTGGTCTGCAAATAGCTTTCTGATTTCATCGTATGCTTTCACGTAGGTTGCGGGGTTAGAGCGTGTACTCTTACCGATAGGGTTCTGATCTACAAACTCCACGTGTTTTATCTGTTTCCAGTCACCACCGATAGATGAATATTCACCTGGTGTATCAGCAACCTCATCCAAATGACGTTTGAGAGCAGGGTAGAGAATACCTTTCACAAGGGAAGACTTTCCGCTACCGCTGACTCCTGTCACCACAGTAAAGACATTCAGCGGGAACTTTACGTCAACACCTTTAAGGTTGTTCATGCGTGCCCCCTTCAATTCTATTGCCATATTCCAAGGGCGTCGACTTATAGGTGTGTTGATAACTTCCGTTCCTGAGAGATATTTGATGGTATATGAATGAGGATACTGCTCCAGTAATTGCAGTGATTGAACATTCTTTTTTTCTTTTACATCTCCCTCTATTCGCTTGATATCAGATACTTTACCTTCGAACACAATCTCACCACCAAGTCGACCTGCATCTGGTCCAACGTCAATTAGGTAGTCAGCAGCACGCATGATTTCCTCATCATGTTCCACGACAACCACTGTGTTACCTAATGTTTGAAGTTCCTTCAGTACATGAATGAGGCGGTCGGTATCTCGACTGTGCAAACCAATGGAAGGTTCGTCAAGTATATAGAGTGAGCCAACGAGGGAAGAACCAAGGGAAGTTGTGAGATTGATGCGTTGACTCTCACCACCACTCAATGAGTTTGATTGGCGGTTAAGGGTGAGGTAGCCCAATCCTACGTCTAAAAGGAACTGCAAACGACTTGTTATTTCAGTCATCAATCGCTTACTAACTTCCTGTTCATGCTCTGTTAGTTCCAGTTTGTCAAACCATTGCTTAAGATTAATGATTGACATATCAACGAGCTCGGTAATAGCCATACCGCCTATCTTGACCCATGTTGCCTCCTTCTTTAGCTTTGTGCCGTGGCAGTCTGGACAAACAGTTTTACCACGATAACGACTGAGCATGACGCGGTATTGAATCTTGTATTGGTTTTCTTTCAACATTTGGAAGAAGGTATCAATACAGATACGATTGTGAATGTCTTTTTTTCTGTCGCTTGGAAGACCCTTCCAAAGGCTTTCCTTCTCAGATTTAGTTAGTTCAAAATAAGGTTTAAAGATAGGGAAGTTGTCTTTTGCAGCACGTCTGCAGAACTCATCTTTCCATGTTGCCATCTTCTCACCGTGCCAACATTGTACGCAACCATCATAGACAGAAAGAGAGGAGTCAGGGATAACTAATTTCTCATCAATACCAATGACGCGTCCAAAACCTTCACAAGTAGGGCATGCACCGAGAGGAGAATTAAACGAAAACATATTATCGTTCGGTTCTTCAAAGCGTATGCCGTCAGCTTCAAAACGTGTTGAAAAGTCATAGGTAAGCTTGGCTGGCAAAATCATTAACTGCATCTTGCCGTCACCCTCATAGAAAGCCGTCTCGCAAGAGTCGGTGAGTCGGGTCAGTGTATCTTTGGAATTGTCAACTGACAGACGGTCAATAACAAGATAAATGTTCTTTGCTTTATTTTCAGCCTTGTCTTTCTTTGTTTCGTCAGCAGGGTTTTGTTCAAGCCAGTCTTCTATGCGAATGAAGTCATCATCTACATAGATACGGGCATAACCTTCCTGCATCTCCATCTCAAGTTGGTTCTGAATGCTTCTTCCTTCAACAATGTGAAGTGGGGCAAGAATACAAAACTTTGTTCCTTCTGAGTAGGACATCACCTTCTCAATGACGTCCTCAACAGAGTGATGCTTTACCTCTTCGCCAGATACTGGACTAAAAGTCCTACCAATGCGAGCATAGAGAAGACGGAGATATTCGTATATTTCGGTAGATGTACCCACCGTTGAGCGTGGATTACGTGAGATAACCTTTTGTTCAATGGCGATAGCGGGGGGTAATCCTTTGATAAAATCGACTTCAGGTTTAGACATTCTGCCTAAGAACTGACGGGCATAAGCGGAAAGACTCTCCACATATCGGCGTTGTCCTTCAGCGTAGAGTGTGTCGAAAGCAAGCGATGACTTGCCCGAACCTGATACGCCAGTAATGGCAACAAACTTACCTTGAGGGATGTTTACATCTATGTTCTTTAGATTGTTAACCTTAGCCCCTTTTACCTCAATATATTTATTCATATTTTTCAACTTTATTCTACATTTATCCTTACATACTCTTAAAAGAGATTTAATGGACTAATCGCAATATGCAAAATTACAAAAAAACTTTGGTTCTTTCTGATATTTACTTTATATTTGCAAGCGATATTTTATTTTAAAAGAACACAGTTATGAGAGTTAAGAAATTATTGGTTATTGCTTTGTTGGCCCTTCCAATGGTGGGTATGGCACAGAGCTCATACGAGCAGATAAGTGAATCTGCAAACAGTACACAGTTTGAGAACAAGCAGAATAGCGCAGCTTACCAGCAGTGGTTGAGCCAGTATGAAGAGTGTGGGCGTCAGATCAATGCTATATCTGAGCAGTACCAGCGTGAGGTTGAGAAGCGTGGCTATCCAAAGAAGAAGACAGTTAAGGCTAAGATGGTACTTGTAAATCAGTATATCAGCTTGTTGCAGCAGCAGCGTGACTCACCAGAACTGAATCAGGGTATTGATCTTGACAAAGTGAATAGTAAGATTGCTATGTGGCAGGAGCAACTTCAGGGTTTGGCTGCTTTGTTGAAGAAGATTTAAATCGTATTATATTGTAAAATAAAAAGAGCTGTAACCGCATTGGCAGTTACAGCTCTTTTTTTGTTTTATTGCTCTTCTCCATCTGTGTTAAGCAGAATCTTCTTGCTTCCTTTCTTTGCTTCGAAGTAAGGTGGTTCGTCTCTTAACGTTATACTGTCATAGATGAAAGGCGCAATAATAGTATCCTTTCCATCTGGAAGTATCAAACCAAGTTTGCCATCTAATTGTGCTATGAGCGGCATTGTTCGTAAGTCGTCAACATAGACATAACAAGTACGAAGGAACTCATACTTCGGTTCAACGAGTGTACGCCCTCTGTGGTCAAGGATACCAAACTTTCCTTTTCGTTCGATTACCTCATGATACTGAATGTATATCTCGCGGATAAGATTCAGATATTTCACCATCTTTCTCTTATCGTTGACCAATGTAACGAGGTAATCGAATGTATCAGAGTAGTTTGCCATCGCGCGAGCTAAGACAATCTTCATGTCTAACCCCTTGATAGCCTTGCGGTTTAAGTCAATATATCGCGCAATAGCAGCCTCCTTTTCTTTCATAGGTAGGTCTTTCAGATGCTCCTCAAAACGTAGCATCTGTTGTTTACTGCCGTGCATGGCTTTGATGTATCTATGTATCTGACGCCCCATTTCCATGCACACGAAATGTCGAATCTGCTGTTCCTCTATAGGGTCAGCGTATTCCTGGTTGAAGTTGTCTTGCGTAATCATGGGCTTTTCTTTTTTGTTTTTGCCAAAGATACTGACTTTTGATAGTTCTACCAAGAATTTAAATGATTTTAATTTAAATGATTTTGAAATGTCTTTATTTTCGGCTTTAGACTAAAAGTGAAGTTCAACATCTTTGCCAAAAGGTGCAAGGGATAGTCCAGCCATTTTGAAGTGTTGCTTGGCAAATGGAATACCTATAATCGTAATGGCAAGGAGGATACCAAAGAGAATGTGGGTTAAGCATGCCCATAAACCACCAAAGATAATCCAAATGATATTGAGTGGAATGGTGATACAGCCTGAAAGACTTTCTCCTTCTCTCACTTCTGCACCAAAAGGCCATAGACATAATAGTCCAAGCTTGAACGTTTGAATTGCTGCTGGTATACCGATAATGGTGATGGCAAGTGCTAAACTGCCTGTAAAATAACCGATAGCAGCCTCTAATCCGCCAAATATCCACCAAATGATGTTTCCAAGAATACGCATAATTTATTGTTGAATTAAGATGTTTATATGTAGATAATCTCTCTGTTTGAATGTTATAAGCTAAGTTTTGAACCAGAATTTAATAGCATCTTGCTTTCATGCTGGCGTCATATTGAGTTATGCAGAGCGTCAGCACCATTGGTGCGAACCATTAGCACCATTGGTGCGGAGCCTCAGCACATCAGTTAAAAGTAAGGAGAATGATTCGTTATGGTCGTTACATTATATGAATAAGATGCTAATAACAATTTATACAGCTTATGTTCAATAGACAACAGAAATCGTTTATAAAGATTATATGATGTCTGTAATTTCTTCTACAGTCTTCCGTTTCTTCTCATTTGTTGGGCAGTCGTCAGCTATGTGACCGATAGGAATGATGGCAACAGGTTCAAAGCCTGTATATGAGAAGGTCTTCTTCAGTTTGGCTACATTAAAGTTACATACCCAACAACTGCCTAAGCCACGCTCTGTGGCAGCTAAGCAGAGGTGCTCTGTAGCAATGGCAACATCAATGTCACCATGTTGCTTGTTATCTTCTTGGCGTATCCAGTTTTTGTCAACCTCGCGCATACAAATGATGTAGAGCGGTGCCGATTTGAACCATTCGCGGTCGTAGCATTCTTGTAGTTGCTTGCGCGCTTCATCCGACTTCACAACAACAAACTTCCATGGCTGTTTATTAACTGCCGATGGTGCCATACGTGTCACCTCAAGGATATATTGTAAGTCTTCTTCTGATACTGGTGTGTCACTATATTTGCGTACAGAAAAGCGTTTTTTGGATAGTTCTAATATGTTCATAACCTGATAATATAAGCTTTCCAATGTGGATGTAGCTATGAAGTGTATTGTTGTTTATACTCTCACAATAAAGGATTTTACTTATTGTAACTCCTCTTTATAATATAGTATCGCCTTAATGGCAATCTGTTCAGCTTCCTCGATGGTGCAATTTAGTCTTCCACCTGATGCGTCAGCATGACCGCCACCATTGAAGAACTTTGCTGCCATCGGCTGACAGTGGAACCCATTACAAGAACGAAGACTCACAAGTACAGTCTTAGGTTTCTCAGTATCTTCTCGCAATGAGATACTTAGTTTAAGTCCTTTAATCTGCTGTGGAATATTCACAAGTCCCTCCATATCTCCCTTGATAAAATGGAACTGTGCCATCTCTTCTTTTGTTACGGTATAATAGGATGCGTGCAACTCCTCAATCACCTTCATCTTGTTGAGGATGATGTGTGCACGGAGGCGGAGGGCATTGGTAGAGTAGTTGTGAAATACACGGTTATAAATCTCGTCCTTGTCAATATTCTTTGCAAGAAGCTGACCGATAATATAGAATATCTCTGGGCGTGACGAATTATAGGTGAAGCCACCTGTGTCTGTCATCATACCACAATAAATGCAAGACGCACATTGGGTTGTCATCTTCTCGTAGCCATTTAACTGACTAATCAGGCGGAAAACAATCTCACATGTACTTGACATTTCTGGATGTGAAACCGTCAGTGCGTTGTTTGTCTCAGGCTCTAAGTGGTGGTCGATGAGTAGGCGAGGGGCTGTGGAGGACTCCAAAACCTCTTGCATTGCATCTACACGTGAGTTTTGGTTGAAGTCAAGACAGCAAACAAGATCTGCTTCCTTAAACGCCTTCTCAACCTCCTTTGGTCGTCTGTCATAACGAATAACGGAATTATGTCCTGGAAGCCAATGCAGGAAGTCGGGTGTAGCGTCAGGCATACATACCTTGATATTGGTCTTACCAATCTGGTTTAGATAGTGCATCCATGCCAATGACGAACCAGTTGCGTCACCATCTGGTGACTTATGAGCACAGATAACTATGTTTGTTGCATTGGAAAGAAGATTGCGTAGTGTTGCAATCTCTTCTTGATTCAGTAGATTTAATTCCATTATAGCTGTCAGCTTTGGTGTGTGTTTGAAAGGTGTTTGGGTTGTTATACCCGATGTGTGTAGAGATGAGAGAAATAAAAAACCCTGCCTGAATACCCGTCTTACATCTTGAAATAGCGAAGAATGTATGCGGAGATAATACCCAGGCAGGGGTTATAAATTAGAACAATTTAGCTGGATAGGTACCATCGTCAACCAGTGACTGAATCTTATCAACCACGCTCTGACGATCGGCAGCGTATGTTACGCCAAACCACTTGCTGGTAGTATCAAGCACCTTCACGGTGGATGTACCATCGTTGATGAGCTTGTTGACCATCAAAGGGATGAAGTATTCAGACTTCTTGTTCTCCATGTTCTTTGGATCAGAGAGGAACTCCTTGAAGTATGCCTCGCTGTACTCGAAGTAGTCTGGTGTGAAACCCCATACATTCATAGATACAGGAGTGTTCTCACCAACAGCAACCCACTCACCATTGTCGTCTTTGTACTTGATTTCGCCATCACGACGCTCAATTTCTGTACGCTCAACAACAGTAGTCAAGTGTCCTTCAGCATCTGTAGAGCAGATACCACGAGCAACTGTACCATTTTCGCTCAATGTGTTACCTACGCGGAAACCAACCATTGCGTATTTATTTCTTGCACCCTCTGGGAGGTCAGCAAGGAACTTTCCAATAACCTTAAAGCAATCGCGGTTATAGAAGTCATCGCAGTTGATAACGCAGAAAGGCTCTTTGATAACATCTTTTGCCATCAAGACTGCGTGGTTTGTACCCCATGGCTTCTCACGACCTTCTGGTACAGAGAATCCTTCTGGCAGTGCATCGATGCTCTGGAATACAAGTTCTACAGGGATATGACCCTCATACTTTGAGAGAACCTGGCTGCGGAACTGCTCCTCAAAATCCTTACGGATAACAAAGACAATCTTACCAAATCCAGCCTGAATAGCATCATAGATAGAGTAATCCATAATGGTTTCACCATTAGGACCCAGTTCGTCGAGCTGCTTTAGCCCGCCGTAGCGGCTTCCCATACCTGCCGCAAGGAGTAATAACGTAGGTTTCATCTTCTTTTTTATATCGTTAAACTATATATTATGTTCTGAATGCAAAGGTAAGAAAAATATGGGATATATTCTTATTTTGTATTATGAATTATGAGAGTTAAGTTTGTTGTTTGTTCTTAGTTTCTTCTACCTTGGATCAGAGCGTATGTTTTTCAACTCTTTTTGAGCGGTAGAAATGTCATATAAAAGATGAGAAATGGTTGTTAAAATCAAAATTCTATCTTCATTATTTTTGACATGTTGGGTTTGAATTTACTTTACAACTCTGTCTATTCTATCTGCTTAAAATATCATAATAAAAGCCTTTTCGGAGCTTTTTGTAACTAACTTGTTTTGAGGTTGTTACAAGATTGTTTGAGAAGATGTGCTTAATTGGCTTTCAAAAGGGCGTTAGTAAGAGTTCAAAAGGGCATCTTTTGCAAGTCAATTAGGCGTTAATTCGAATGCAATTAATACTCTTTTGAAAAAGTGTATGTGAAAAATCATGACAGCTATGCCGCTGTCTGACACTTTCAACGCTAATGAACAATGGCTGAATAGAAGTAATGAGAAGTTGCATTTTAGACACGCTTCATGAGGATAGAGCGTTCTTCGGGAGAAAACTTTTCTATTGCATAACGCAGCATGGTACGGGGCATATCTGCACGATGGCTCATGACATAATTATAAAGACGATCAGCATCACGCTTCCCAGCCTCACGAAGCATCCAGCCAATAGCCTTATGCATTAGGTCGTGTGGGTGGTGCATCATCAGGTCGCTCAGTGCGTATGTGTCATCTAATTGTCCTTTACGAATGAAGGCGTATGTTGAAACGATAGCGATACGATTGTCCCATAGTAGTGAACTTTGAGCTAACTGATAAAGAATGTCACGTGACTTATCAAGTAAGTATTCGCCTACAATAAAGCGACAGGATAGGTCAACAAGGTCCCAATTATTGATTCGTTCGGTTTGAGAAAGATAGAGGTTAAACAGCTCTTTGCGTAAACTCTCGTCTTTCTTTTTACTTTTCTCTACCATAATAATTAAGGCACATAGACGCACTTCATGCCATTTTGACTGTATCAGTTCCCGTATCTCCTCTATGGAGATATCTTTGTGAAGCTTGGCAATCGCTCTAATATTGGGTACGGTGACACCTATGAAACGGTCGCCTTCCCCATACTCTCCTTTGCCCGCCTTAAAGAACTTAGGAAAAATCTCTCGCTTCTCAGCATCTGACAGTGCTTGAAGATCACTTGTAATAGCCTTAGTAATATTTTTCATCGTCAATCTTTAATAGTTCTTACCATATTCTTTTTCTATTGCAAAGATAAAACTTTATTTTATTTCTTGGCTTATATGACAAGAAAAACTGACAGGTTGTCAGATAATGTTCGTAAAGATGTTTGTACGTCCTTTTGGCATACTTTTCGTATAATATAAGGCGAAACTACTTTTTTGGTAGGTCGTAAACAAATTGATAATTAGAATCTTAAAATATATACAATTATGACAATTAAACCTTTAGCAGATAGAGTGCTTGTACTTCCAGCACAGGCAGAAGAGAAAGTTGGTGGTATTATCATCCCAGACACAGCCAAGGAAAAACCACAACGTGGTAAGGTTGTAGCTGTTGGTAATGGTACCAAGGATGAGGAGATGATTCTTAAGGTTGGCGACGAGGTACTCTATGGTAAGTATGCTGGTACAGAGCTTGAGAATGAAGGTGAGAAATATCTGATGATGCGTCAGAGTGATGTATTAGCAGTTGTTGAATAAATAGCCTTTGCTTATTAAATAATATAAAAGGTAAACGATAAGCAAAGCATAATTAAACAATAATAAGGAATAAACAAAATGGCAAAAGAGATAAAATTCAATTCAGATGCACGTGAACTCTTGAAGAGTGGTGTTGATCAGTTGGCAAATGCAGTGAAGGTAACACTCGGTCCTAAGGGGCGTAATGTTGTTATCGGTAAGAAATTCGGTGCTCCACAGATTACTAAGGATGGTGTTACCGTTGCTAAGGAAGTAGAGCTTGAGGATAACTTTGAGAATGCAGGTGCACAGCTTGTTAAGAGTGTTGCAAGCAAGACTGGTGACGATGCAGGTGATGGTACAACAACAGCAACCATCCTCACACAGGCAATTGTTACTGAAGGATTGAAGAACGTTACAGCAGGTGCAAACCCAATGGACCTCAAGCGTGGTATTGACAAGGCTGTTGCTAAGGTTGTTGAGCATATCAAAGCTACTGCAGAAGTTGTTGGTGATAACTATGACAAGATTGAGCAAGTTGCTACTGTAAGTGCTAATAACGACCCAGAAATTGGTAAGTTGCTTGCAGATGCTATGCGTAAGGTGTCTAAGGATGGTGTTATCACTATTGAGGAGAGCAAGACTCGTGAGACAAGTATCGGTGTTGTTGAGGGTATGCAGTTCGATCGTGGCTATCTCTCTGGTTACTTTGTAACAGATACAGATAAGATGGAATGTGATATGGAGAACCCATATATCCTCATCTACGATAAGAAGATTTCAAATGTTAAGGACTTCCTCCCAATTCTCCAGCCAGCTGCTGAGAGTGGTCGCCCATTGTTGGTAATAGCAGAGGATGTTGACTCTGAGGCATTGACAACATTGGTTGTAAACCGTCTTCGTGCAGGTTTGAAGATTTGTGCAGTTAAGGCTCCAGGCTTTGGCGACCGTCGTAAAGCTATGCTTGAGGATATCGCTGTATTGACAGGTGGTGTGGTAATCAGCGAGGAAAAGGGGCTTTCTTTGGATAAGGCAACTCTTGAGATGCTGGGTACAGCTAAGAAAGTTACTATCTCTAAGGACAACACCACTATCGTTGATGGTGCTGGTGAGAAGGAAGCTATCAAGAATCGTGTTGCTCAGATTAAGAACGAAATTGCGACTTCAACAAGCTCATACGATAAGGAGAAGTTGCAGGAGCGTTTGGCTAAGCTCTCTGGTGGTGTAGCAGTTCTCTACGTTGGTGCAAACTCTGAAGTAGAGATGAAGGAGAAGAAGGACCGTGTTGACGATGCACTCTGCGCTACTCGTGCAGCAATGGAAGAGGGTGTAGTTGTTGGTGGTGGTACCACTTACATCCGTGCTCAGGAAGCATTGAAGGACCTTAAGGGTGAGAATGCTGACGAGCAGACTGGTATCAATATCGTTTGTCGTGCTATTGAGGAGCCTCTCCGTCAGATTATCGCTAATGCAGGTGGTGAAGGTGCCGTAGTAGTAAACAATGTTCGTGAGGGTAAGGGTGACTATGGTTACAATGCTCGCAAGGATGTTTACGAGGACCTTCGTGCTGCAGGTGTTATCGACCCAGCTAAGGTATCTCGTGTTGCACTTGAGAATGCTGCTTCAATTGCAGGTATGTTCTTGACAACTGAGTGTCTTATTGTAGACAAGGTTGAGGACACTCCAGCTATGCCAGCTGCTCCAGGCATGGGCGGTATGATGTAATAAACATATTCTCAGAATATTATATAATAAAGAGGGTGTGTCAAAATGTCCACATCCTCTTTTTTTTATGCACAAAGCCCCGACTTTCTCAAGCCAGGGCTTTGCTATTTCCTAAAGTTTTTGTACCTTTAGGCATA
>CAUVDL010000011.1:0-51411 GCA_963550695.1 uncultured Prevotella sp.
GTGGTGGCGTTGACGACAAGACACGTGAGCAGTGTGGACCTGCTTATCGTCCAATCGAGGGTGATGTGGTAACATACGATGAGTTTATGCCTCGCTTCATGGATATGATGGAATGGTTGGCTGGTGTCTATGTAAACACATTGAATCTCATTCACTATATGCACGATAAGTACTTCTATGAGGCTGCAGAGCTTGCACTCATTGATACGGACGTACGTCGTACTTTCGCAACAGGTATCGCTGGTTTCAGTCATGTGGTTGATTCTATCTCTGCAATCAAGTATGCAAAGGTTAATATCATACGTGATGAGACGGGTTTCCCTATCGAGTTCAAGACAGAAGGCGACTTCCCACGTTATGGTAACGACGATGACCGTGCTGATGATATTGCTGTATGGTTGTTGAAGACCTTCATGAATATGATTCGCAAGCACCATACCTATCGCAATTCAGAGCCTACAACAAGTATCCTTACCATCACTTCAAACGTTGTATATGGTAAGTTTACAGGTAATATGCCTGATGGTCGTCCAGCTGGTGCACCGCTTGCTCCTGGTGCAAACCCATCTTACGGCGCAGAGCAGAATGGTTTGTTGGCTTCGTTGAATTCAACTGCTAAGCTTCCATACGAGTATGCGCTTGATGGTATCTCTAATACACAGACTATTAGTCCAGATGCGCTCGGTCACAACGACGAGGAGCGTATCAGTACACTCGTAGGTGTAATGGATGGCTACTTCGATCGTGGTGCACACCACTTGAATGTGAATGTCTTTGGTGTAGATAAGCTGATTGACTGTATGGAACATCCAGAGAAGGAAGAGTATGCAAACTTCACTATCCGTGTGAGCGGTTACGCTGTGAAGTTTATCGACCTTACACGCGAGCAGCAGATGGATGTTATTGCACGTCGTGCACATGGTTCAATGTAAAGTGAATAATCAACATAACAATTTATCGGATTCTCCGACTTCTGAACTGATGCTACGGGTACACTCTGTAGAGTCGTTCGGGTCGGTTGATGGACCTGGTATTCGTTTCGTTATCTTCCTTAAAGGTTGTTCAATGCGATGCCAGTACTGTCATAATCCAGACACATGGGACAGGGCGGGGGGTAACCTCCGCTCTGTTGATGATGTCTTGGTACAAGCCCAACGTTATCAAAGTTATTGGGGAGAGAAAGGCGGTGTCACCGTGAGTGGGGGTGAGGCTTTGTTGCAAATACAACCTCTTACTGAACTGTTCCGTAAAGCTAAGGAATTAGGAATCAATACCTGCCTTGATACTTCAGCCCAACCTTTCAATCGGGAGTCGAGTGGCTTCTCTGCCTTTGAGGAACTAATGAAATATACCGACTTGGTATTGTTGGACATAAAGCATATTGATAGCGATGCCCATAAGCAATTGACTGGTTGGAAGAACGAGAATATTCTCGATTGTGCCCGCTATCTCTCTGACATCAAGAAGCCTGTATGGATAAGGCACGTCCTGATTCCAAGCATTAATGATGATGATGAATCCCTCCACAAGCTCCGTGCTTTCATTGATACATTAAGCAATGTTGAGCGAGTGGAAGTGTTGCCTTATCATTCGTTAGGTGTCTATAAGTGGGAACAGTTAGGTATTCCTTACGCACTCACAGATGTAGAATCGCCTACGGAGGAAAGTGTTCTTCATGCGCGAAAGATATTAACGGGGGATAAATAATTTGGGCTGTTATAAAGTATTTTAGGCTCTTTGTTGTAAATATTTTTCCTCTATCACTTTTTAATTAAGGCTTAATTGCATTCGAATTAAGCCTTAATTAGTTTCCAAAAGATGCCCTTTTGAGCTCTAACTAACGCCCTTTTGAATCCTTATTAACGCCCTTTTGAAACGTGGTTTTGCAAGGGTTTGATTCTCTGTGAGTTACAAGGCTTGTGTAAAAGGTTGTTTCTTTACGTTTTTTTATTCGTTGAGAGCCTGTTTTTGTAAAGAATATTCGCACCCATTCCTCTCTGCTTTGGTTTAGCTACCATGTTGACATCTATTACTCGTCAGTGTATCTGAAAAACAAAATTGGCAAGTAAGCGAGTTTTAGTTATAACGAAGATAACTATTTACTCGTTCACTTGCCAACAAAACAATTAACTTGTCAACTCGTAAACCTGTCTACTTAACCACAACCTTGCGTGTACTGCCATCAGAAGACTTGATGATATTAAGACCCTTCTGTAGCTTCTGAATCTGTCGACCATCAACGGTGTAATACTTTTCTGTTGTAGTCTTGTTGAAGTTTGCACTCTCGATACCATCGGTAGTAAGTGAGGCAACCAATGGTTCACTTGAATACTTCTTGCCATCAGCCTCGTAGACCATTACGACCTTGAGGGATGTGATAGAACTGTCATAGAAATGAAGAATACGCAAGTTACCATCGACCTTGAAGTCATAGTTTCTCTTGTCCTGATAGTTGAAAGGAATATTGATCAATTCTTCCTGTTCCATGTAGTTGTAGTTACTGCCTTTCTTAAACTTGAAAGGTTCAGTGCTACCGTTAACATAGACATTGTAGTACATCTTCTCTGGGTTGAGATAGTTGCCGTCAACATCTGCATTCTTAACATAGAATGCCAATTTAATCTCGTTAGAAGTGTTGTCGTAGTTTGGAGTAGATGTTAAATAGAAATATTCAGGTGTTGCTGGGTTACCTGCTTTCTGCACGTACGGAGTCAAGGTAAGAGCTTCATAGCTCTCAACGTAGTCTTCACCAGTAATATTCTCATCACTACCTTTACCCAAAGAGGTTCTAAGAATCTTAGAAGTTGTCAGCTTACCAGTAGCATCAATGCTGAACTCAAGGTTCTCTGCAGCCTTGTCGCCACTCTCAAAAGCTGCGGCAAAGGTGTGATACTCCGACTTATCGCTATCGTATTTCTTAAAGTCAGTCTTCTGAGTAATACCTAAATACTGGTTAGTAGGCATAATAGCCTTGTCGCCCTGCTTGGTAAGTTTTACCCAAGCGTTTGCAAGTTTCGCTGACTTGAACAAGCCCTTGATATAGATATCGTTATTATCAGTCATTACTTCAACAATACGTGGCGAAGGATCGGACTTAGATGTAATGGTGTACTGACTCTTTGTAGCCGTAACAGGTGGTGTAATAAGCTGTTCATTAAGTGGTTCAATCGTAAGAGCCCAGTCACCACCATAGCTTCTTTGCCATTCATTATTAAAGGAAGCACCCCATATTTGCTTTTTTTGACCCATACCAGACATCTTGAGTGTTCTTCCTTCTAAGATGAAGTCTACATAGTTCATACTTGCTGCAACAGGCTCGTAATTCTCTCCTCCATCAGAAGAAACCATACGATTAAGCGTGATTGTGCGCTCGCTACTTTCTTCGTCATCATCGTCCCCACCGTAGTCGTCTGTAAGGATATCCTGTGGTAGCTTTGCTCTATACTTGCCATCAGCTTGTCTCTCAAGCTTCAACCATGACTTACTGTCGAGGCCTGATAGTGGATTGTAAATATAAATACAGCCATCCTCACCGATAACAATTTTAGATACCAAGCCTTCATATCTGCCTGCCTGAATACCTGTCCAACCCTTCTTAACCCAAGACTTGCTTGAACGATACAGGTTTTCAATCAGCTTACCTTTAGGTGTGTCCTTTATTATCTGAGCGGAAGCTGTAAGGCTCAGTACTAAGGCACAAATTGAGAATAAAGTTCTCTTCATAACTGTTACTTTTGATTAAATGAATTGTGTTGTTTGTCCTTGTTTTAGAAATCATAGCCAATACCTATGGTACAATAGCTACTTCCTGTGTTTGCTGCCTTTAGGTTATATGCTCCGTTCAGACGTAAGCCATGGTACTTGAAGCCTGCACCCATAGTGATATGGCTAAGGTCGTGGTCACCATACTCATAGCCTGCACGCACTGATACCATCTTGTTATAGGTGTATTCAAGTCCGCCACCAAGCATAAAGAGTTTGGCTTCTGAAGGTTGGAAGAAGTAACGAGAAGACAAGGCAGCAGCAACTTGATGCTTCTCTGCTACATCTACTGCAAGCGCACCACCTACGGCAAGATAGGTTGGGAGTGTTGTTTTGTGCTTGTTACCATAGTCGAGTTGAGGACCAATGGCACCCACCTTCGCATCAAGCATAAGGTTAGCTGGTTTGTTAGCAAGGGTCAACTCGTTATTTTGATAGGCTCCACCCACGGAGAAAGCGACTCCCGTAGCATTCTTTGAGAGGTGACTATAGATAAGACTTCCTGTTGCGTAGGCAGCGAATCCCTTACCAATGAAATAGGTATAACCCAAGTCGAGGGTCCAGTTATAAGGCTTATAGTCCTTAGTTGGATTGCCCAAGAGGTCGGAACCCTTTAGACTTAGTCCTCCAGCATAGCGGAAACCAGCGAAGAGCGCATGACGCTTAGCCACTTTATAGCCAGCAGAAAGAGCGTAAATACCGAAGGTTCCATCAGCACCCTCTGTCTTTTCAAAGAGAGAGGCAGAAGCATCTGCGGTGAATTTCTTATCCGTTGCGAAGAAAGCAGCAGGATTATTGTATAGATACATACCCTCAGCAGCAGCCGAAGCATTACCCATAGCGGCTGTTCGGGCATCGGTATTCGCTGTTAATATCGAGAGATCTTGTCCCTGAGCATTCGCCTGCGTAGCACCGAGAAGTGCTGCGCAAGCCATGAGAATGATATGTTTTGTATTCATACTTGTTGTGTTTATCGTTTAATGAACATCTGGGTATGGTTGCCCTTACTGGTATATACGGTCAGTTTATACGTTCCAGGATTTAGTTTAGAAAGGTCAAGTGTGGCTACGTTGTTCTTGTCAGGAGTCACAGTAGCCTTCATCAGACGCTCACCCACAGTAGAACTGATAACGAGTTCAGCCTGCTTCACCTCTGGATTGAGTAGGGTATGGATGTCTCTCTGTACAGGAATAGGATAAACGGCATAGACAGGAGCCGACTTCTTTTCGACTACACGCACTTGGAAAGAGCCGTCAGAAGATGTCTCACGACCATCCGAAGCAGCGATGCTGATACGTGTAATACCCTTTGCCGTTGGCTTTAATTGAAGGTTGTCATTGTGGATAGTAGCGGTAGCGATACTACCATTGGCAGCAGTGGCTTTGTAAGTAAGCTGTGTATTGCTGCTATGTGTGTAGTGTCCTGACAATGGAATCGTTACGACTCCTTCGTCCAATCCAATGATATAGTTCTCGAATGGCTTTGTAAGCTGTGGTGGAATGTACTTCACAATCTTAAATGTAAAGTTCTTCTCAGCCTTTGCTCCTAAGTCATCTGAGAGTATAAAGGTACAAGTATAACTACCAGCTTCAAGCACAGGAACGAGGTTGACGGTCACAGTATTACCTTTCACAGTGTAGGAAACGCCCTTTGTTTCACCCGTAGTCTTGATGTCCCAGTTGTGACCATCAGGGTCAGCAACGTTGAAAGAGAATGATTTACGATCGTTCTCCATGACCTCTATGGCTTCTGTTGGGAAGTTAGTTGCCTCTGGTGCATGGTTGAGTCGGGTCGTACACTTCTGAATCTGTGGTTCAGAAAGGTTGCCCCAACGGTCTACTGCCACCACAGCAATGCTGTAAGTAGTATTGTCCTTCAAGTCATCAAAGTCATACTTAAGCGTTTCGCCTAAGTTATGTCCCATACCATTGATTTCTCTGTAGGTCATATCTTTAAGCTTATCAGCCGTCAATTCGCCCTGAGCGATGTAGAGGCGATAGAAGGCTGCGGTCTTATCCTCATCCTTAGCGATGCTCCACTCCGCATTGATGTCTACGAAGTCAGGTGTAAGTGTGAGCGTTCCGACCTTTTCTGGCGCAATCTTAGTGTCTGATTCAAAGGCAGCTTCGGCATCAATATAACCCTTACCTAACTTACCTTTGTACGTTGGGTTTTGCTCATCAATATTATAAGGGCGATAAGCAGTAATCAAACGTGACTTTAGTTCTTCATTCGTAAAGCCCTGTTTGCCAAAGTAAGAGGCAATGAGTGCTGCGATACCTGACACGTGTGGGCATGCCATTGATGTTCCTTGGAAGTAAGCATAACCTGATGCTATCTTCTTCTTTGGTACAGTACTCAATACGCCAGCCTCTGTTCCGAAGCGGTCTTGGTCGCCACCTGGTGCCGTAATGGTGACCCATTTAGCGTAATTACTATAACTTGCCTTGCTGAAGTCCCATGCCATTGCAGCGACAGAGACCGTTGGCGCATAGCAAGCTGGGTAAGCAGAGAACTCTTTGTTTTCATTACCAGCAGCAAACATTACCACACCACCCTTCATAGGGGAGTCTGGACGCTGGTTGCCGTTAGCATCACAACCTGCCATCTTG
Organism: uncultured Prevotella sp.; assembly: GCA_963550695.1. GTDB lineage: Bacteria > Bacteroidota > Bacteroidia > Bacteroidales > Bacteroidaceae > Prevotella. The sequence goes on from CAUVDL010000011.1 coordinate 6,375, forward strand.
ATGAAGTAGTCAATGGCTTCCTTTAGTAGTTGAGGCATAGAGGTGACACCTGCAGTAGAAGAATATCCCCATGAGTTCTGACAGATAACAGCTCCGTTGTCAGCTGCATACTTAATGGCAGCCGCCGCATCTCCCTGTTCGTCTTTGTTTCTAAATATCTGACAACTCAATAAGCGTACGCCACTATCTACCGAACCATCGCCACCTGCGATACCAGCCACACCCTTTCCGTTGTTGTTGCGTGCTGCAACCGTACCCGCAACGTGGGTTCCGTGTCCGCCATCATCGGGTTCGATAGTACCACCGACAACGTCTTTAGCAGTCACAAAGTTGTAACCATAGATGTCATCTACAAAGCCATTGCCATCATCATCGACGTTAGGTTGACCATTCTTCTCCTTTTCGTTGACGTAAAGATTGTCTTTCAAGTCCTCGTGGGTGATGTCAATACCACCATCGACAACGGCTACAATAACGTTTTTCTTACCTGTTGTGTACTTTTCCCAAACAGGTTTAACATTACAGTCAGCACCCTTCTTCGCACGTGCATTTACTGAACCATCATTGTAGTAGTGCCATTGTTTAGCTAAAAGAGGGTCATCAAAAGTGCTTGCCGTAGCCTGCATACTTACACCAGAAGGACTATAAGGAGTCATCTTAACCGTTGGTCTTGCCATGGGTAGTACTCGTTCAGCACATTCAACACCTTCAGCTTTCTTGAATTGATCTAATACTGCAGCTACATCTTTGCTCTTATCAAAATAGATCGTGTACCAACGATCGAGTCCTTCAGCTACGGTTCGTGCTTCATAAATACCTGCTGGCTTAAATACTCGCTCCATCTTATAAGCCCCAGAGTACTGCATTGCAGAGGTTATAGCCGATGGTACGCTCTGCATATCCACGCTACCACTGCGGGTTGCAGGTATAGCTTGGTTTGTACCCTTTGCCAACTTCACGTTAATACATCCTTTTATGGCAAAAAGATCTTTGTCAATATTGACTGAGCGTGTATTAGATGTGGTCGCATCTAAGTCTTGGCTATCCTGACATGAGGTCGTAACCATCATGCCAGATAGCGCACACGCACATAGATATATAATCGATTTTCTCATCAATGTTCCTTTATTTTATTTCTTTGGATTGGTTTGTTTGAGCATACGTTCTACCTTTGCTAACCGCTGTTCTTTACTTCCTGCAAAGACAGTAGGCTTGTATAAGACGGTAATCTGCATGACAGGCTTACCATTGTTGACATCAGCATATTCACCACCAGAGATAGCTAAGGTCAGATAGTCAGAACGACGGGCATAGACATGATGCTTACCATTGTAGCCAACAAACTCGAAGTTGTTGGAGGTAAGGAGCTTATCAAACTCGTTGGTTACGAACCACTCGTTGCCATACTGCCATATACCTAAGTTAGGCTGACCATAGAACAGGCTGTATTGCTCAACGCTTCCAGCCTTCTCTTGTGGCACTGCGGCATCACTATGAAGATAGAAGAAGTAAGTACGAGCAATCAAAGTAGGGTCATTTGTCTTGTAGAGGATAGCTTCAACCTCATTGCTCTTAGACATTTGTCGCTTCATCTCCTCACTGTTCTTACCCTGTTCATATTTCTCAACGTCGCTTATCTTCTTGTCAGCCTTATTCAAAAGGTCAACAGGACCAAGGTCAAGACTATTAAAGGTAGGGTAGCTGCGGTCTTGTGTGTGCATCTGATAGAAGAATAAAACAACGCTATTATTCTCCTCCCTGATATCTACATCCATTGTGAAAGCTTCCTTTATATTGACGTAATGATTTGTATCTTTCTCGTCCCTTGTATATCCATTGGCTTTCATAAAGTCTTGGAAAGCTTGCGACTTAACAGCGTTAACACCCTCTCTTGTCAGTGAACGTGTGTAGATACGCGTTGGAACAGAATGTTTTGTATCATGTACATAGACAACGTCTTTGAACAAAGGCGATGGAGTCTTGAAGAAATAACTCTCTTCAAAGATACCGTTTACCTCGTCAGGACCGCCATATTCTGTCAGGAAACTACCGCGACGATACTCAAAGTCCATCATTTTATGCAGACTGTAAGGATTACCTGGGTTACAAGCCAAGATAAAAGTAGCTACGCCCGGTTGCTTAACAACCACCTCATGGTTCTTTCCAGCAAAGGCTATTGTTAGCTTTGTCGTTCTTTCCGTAGTGCTATAATTAGGTTTAGAAATGAACTTTAATCCATGCTTTTTCTTGATAACCTGCATCCACTCTGGTGTTTCATTCTGCGTAAGGTCATAGGAAGTAGCATCCATCTTCAAATCAACAGTTGTCGTACCACCCACCTGTGGCAGAATTACCTCACCATTGTTTAAGTTTAATGCGATGTCAGCAGCACTCTGACTTACCATGATTTTCTGCACAGCCAGTCCACCATCAACAAGGATATAGCTACTTCTCTCCATACCTGTTGTGTTAGGATCTACATGTACAGCAATCTCGTTTCCGCTTTGTGTAAGGTGTACCCACGCCTTCGGTGTCGTAGCAATCCACTCCTTACAGTTTGTGTTTACGGTAATTGTCTTCTCACCTACCTGATTAGAAAAGGTTATCTCCTTCTCAGAAACATTCAGATAGGGCTGTTCAAAGCTGTCATTTTCAGCACATCCAACTACTATCCTCAGTAATAGGCATAACAGTGAGAACTGCATCAGCTTATGTATATTGATTATACGCATATCATGTAATAATTTAATAAGGTATAACAATCGGATTAGAACTTCAATGCTTTCTTAGCAGCAGAGAAGTTTTTAAGCATCTTTGCCTGTGCTTTTAATCCCTTACTACTTACGCCCGAGACGGATGGGTCGTAGCTATAAAGCAAGGCGAGTACTGGCATATCATTATCTAACACGCAGGTAACATCAATAACCAAGTGGTCGCTTTCACGTACAAAGAAGTGGTTGTTACCTGATGTGCGGAGGAAAGAGAAGCCTTCGTCACCCAATACCTTCTTGATTTCTTTGGTAGCAACCCATTTAGTACCATACTTCCAAACACCGAGGTTGGTGTCTTTGAAGAGTAAAGCACCAATCTGAACACTACCAAGGTTATCTGGCGCATCACCATCCTTGTCTGTTGTATAGAAGATGTGAATACGTCCGTAGGCTGCCGAGGCATCTGTACTTGCCTTCAACTTATACTGAATCTGTGAAACCTCAGTATTCTTATGTTCGTTGAGGCTACGCTCTTCTTCTGTGCTACCAGCCTTTTGCTCGTATTGTTCAACCTGTGCCAACTTCACGTTGTCTTTCTGTAAAAGTTCAAGAGGATAGAATGGTAGCTTGCTGAAAGTCTTGTATTCGCCATTCTGCTTCATGATAGGTGTGAAAGTGAGGTTAACACCTTCGTTGTTCTCCTTTTCTGATATATAAACCTTCAAAGAGAGCAAATCCTTATCATTGGTATATTCTCTGTCAGACTGAGAGTTACTGCGTACATAGCCATTGTCTGTCAAGAACTTATCGAAAGCTTTGTCTTTAACGGCATCAACGGCCTTTCTACCATCTCCAATCATGATAATCTGTGACGGATTAATACCATCAGTGCTACAATATTGAATTAAAGTAAAGATAGGAGAAGGAGTGATAAAGGTGTAAGTCTCCTCAAGTCCGTAAGCTGGTATAGCTGTTTGATACTCGCGCAAGTAGCTACCACGACCCAACTCAAAGTCCATAATCTTATGCTCGTCTTGTGGTACACCTGGATGAATAGGGAGGAGGTAGCGTTGAATACCTGACTGAGATACAACAATCTCACGGATAACACTACCGCTCTTTGCGTAAAGTTTCACCTCACGTTTCTGATAGGTATCATTACGCTCAGCAATCAGTTTGATTTCTTCCTCCGACTTGACAATCTTCAACCAGCTAACTTCTTCACTCATTGTTACGTCATAGACAGACGAATTAGTCGTAATGTCAATTGTCTTCTCGCCACCGGTCTGTGGAAGATAGATAGCATTTGGAACGACGTCAAGGGTTATGTCAGCTGCGCTTTGCGTCACAGTAATCTTGCCAGATGCACCGTTGGCGTTAACGAGGACATAGCTTGTACGCTCTGCCCCCATCTTATTTTCAGTTGTCTTCACCTTTAACACGTTACCGTCCTGAACCAGCGAGAGCCAGTCACCTTCCTGAGGAGACGATGCAATCCAACTGCTTTGATTTGTTGTTACACTAATGTTTCTTTCGCTTACGCCTTTGTCAAAGGCAATACTGTTTTCAGAAAGCACCAGTGTTGGCATTTCAAATTCGTCTTCCTTTGCACATGAGAACAAGCAAAGAAGAATGCCACTTAACATTAGGGAGTAGAGTGTCTTTTTTAATTTCATACTCTTCAAGGTTTTATTAGATAAAAATGTATTATTGATTAGACTTTTGTTCTAAAAAAAAATGTTTGTTTAACTTTTATAAAATATTGGTAAAGGCTTTAAATGATGGTATTTATCTTATTCGCATCATATTAGATTGTCTAATGCAAATATATTCTTTAATAAGAATAAAAGCAAGTCGATTTGGTTAAAATAAACTAATCATTTGTTATTTATTTTTCATCTTATACCCGCATGTAAATAAACACAAATATGTTCTTTTAACACGTATTTCTGATTTACTTTTCGGAAAGTTAAGTCTTCCGCCAGCCTTATCACCTTATTTAATATTTTATATAACATCTTTTTTTGTTACGGTCTGTAAAAATTTCGAGTGCAAAGGTACTGGCTTCTTGTTAAGATGGCAATACCCATTTATAAGTAAATTATTGTTGATTTTTTGTGTGATTAAGTTTCCTTATCCCTAATAAAGATTACATAATTTTGACTATCAGTTGTGCTTGTTGGGTTTTGCGGGATGTGAAAAATAATTACAGAATAAGCCTTCTGTAAGCCTTTTATTTATAGAGAATTGCTCTAAAAATAGGGTTTTGTAACGGTCAGATAATCAATATCTTACAAATGCGATTTGAAAAGGGCATCTTTTCGACTCTTAAAGGGCGTTAGTTAGACCTCAAAAGAGCATCTTTTGAAAGCCAATTAAGGCTTAATTTAAGTCTAATTGGGCGTTAGTTGTTTTTTAGTAGTTTGAAAAATATTTACATGACGTTGGTTGATTAGTCCTCTGTGAGTGGATGAATGCAGTTGGAAATTTGTCAGTATATTCAGGTAAGTGCTTCGTTGAAGGATAAACGTAAAAGCCCATTGATGGTATTTTGTAGGTTAATCAACCGAATACGCTCAATGGGCTTGTGATATATGATGATTATGTTTTATGCTTTTTTCTTCTTAGCACTTCTTCTCTTCCACCACAGATAGTAACCACTAATTGGGAGGAAACCACCGATAAAGGCTGCGATAGCATAGAGAACACGTGAAAACCAGCCGCCCCATGAACCTGTGTGCAACTGCTTAAAGATCCAACCGCCCTTTGGCTTCTTACCATGCTGGTCGCCTTTCAGGTCTTTTGCTCCCTCCTTGTGTGCTTGTGGTTGTCCCTTCATCTGACTTGTGTCTGTTTGTGCAAAAACCTTGTCGTTTGTTGTGGCTTGCTTCATTCCATCTTTTGGTTGCTGCATCTTCATTTCCTTTGGTGGCATAGGCTGACCGAAGAGTTTAGACATTCCCGCTCTGTACCAGCCGAAGGAGAATACAGGACCAGTGAGTGCCATAAGGAAAAGGAAGATAAAAACATAGATACCTAATGACACGTGTGAGTCGTAAACAAAGCGACGGAAACCCTTGTTAGTACTGACGGTCAAACGACTTTTCAACGCCTTCTTGGTCTTTGGCCACCAGATAACAACACCCGATAACAATACGATTGACATACAGATTGCTGACACGGCTGTAAGGATGCGTCCAAGTGACTGTCCACCCTCATGTGCATTCTCTGGTTTCATAAAGAGCCAGCGGTGCAGTCGTACGACCATTGTATAGATTGGCATCTCTTTGGCATTCATGTCAAAGAGTGGTGCGAGGTCTTTTATTAGCAGTATTGCCAGTCCACTGAAACACAAAATAGCCATTATTACGCCTAATGGTAAAGCAAACCAACGGTGAATCTTTAAACAGAATTTTCTCATATCCTAAATAATTATTGTTTTGTTACTTGTTTGTCAGTTGTTCCCTCTTTTACTTATCCTTTTCCTTCCCTTTCGTTATGGACAGCTTTTAAGACTTATATGCTTAGATGATTAAAAATCCAGAAAGTTTATTTTATGAGGAAAGAAATTTGTGTTTGTTTATGTTGTTGTGGAAATCTTGTTTGTTTTCTTTGTATGAAAAAGGGGTCAACACAGCTTCATTCTCCTCCATATCCAGTTAGGGATATGTCGCCATAAGTAGGTGAGTACGCACCAACGGGTATCGATAACGCAGATGTGTCGTCTACTGTTAATAGCCTTTGTAATACTGCGTGCCACCTTTTCTGTGGTCATCAGCATTGGAAGATTGGAGGTACCAGCGAGTAGGGGAGTATCGACAAAGCCCGGACGGATATCGGTGAAGTGGATGTTATGATGTTTACAAGCAGCGAGTTGTTCCAATGCTTGTAGATAGGTGTTCTGCATTGCCTTTGTTGCACTATATGCAGGAGCCGGTCCAAGTCCTTTTGTTCCAGCGATAGAGGTGATACATGCGATGTGTCCACCTCCTTTGTTGGCAAAATAACGATAGGCACAACCAATCATTCTTGTGAAGCCAAGGGCGTTGGTTTCCATCGTTTTAAGTTCTATGTCAGTTTCAAGACTTGGGTTTTGCCAACCGATTCCTGCTGCATGAAAATAGAGGTCGATGCCGTTCATACGCTCTATAAGTTGCAATAAGGAAGCCTCTGCATCTTCGTTAGTCACATCAATCTGGGCGGTGTAGACACGCTCTGGTGCCATAGCTTGCAAGTCTGTCAACTTGTCTATACGACGAGCAGCCACACCAACTGCCCATCCCTGCGCGATGAGCAGTCGTGCCACTTCATGTCCGATACCGCTGCTGGCACCTACGACGATTGCTGTTTTCATTTCAGTAAGTCCTTAGGTAAGAGTTTGTTGAGACTATCTTCGCGAATAATTTTTGGTGCAGCTTTACCGGGAAGCACTAAAACTTTTTTGCCATTGCGATAGATATGCAATTGACGTGTACGAATAACGGCTGTTACTTCCTCATCTTTCTGCATTGGCTGCCATATAGGAAAGTAAACACCCTCCTCATTAAAGAGTTTCTTTTGCAGGTGCGAACACATATTGGTAGTATCGAGTTCTATCATTTCTTTCGTTGGATTTGAATGTTATTATGTGGATACAATATCCGTTCCCTAATCTTATTTTCTGCAAAGTTAAGAAAATAAAGCTGTATTACAAGCAATGAATTGGAAAATACGTGTTTTATGTAAGGATGTGTAGTTGTGGTTATTAGAGTGCTTCTCTTTCGGTGTTAAGTTAGCAGAAAAGAAAAAGGTGTAAACCACGTAATCCATTGGTTTACACCTTTCTTGCGGAAAGAGGGGGATTCGAACCCCCGATACCCTTTAGGGGTATACACGCTTTCCAGGCGTGCCTCTTCAACCACTCGAGCATCTTTCCTGGTGAATCCTAATATACATCGTCTATACGCTGGACTCAAATTGGTTGCAAAAATAGGACTTTAGTTTTACAATAAAGTGGCAGTAAAGAGGATTTTAAGTTTCTTTAAAGTTTTAGGCGATAGTTTTCTTACGATTAATTTTGAGCAAACTCCTGTTTTGTTTGTGTATGAATTCCTATCATTGGGCAAGAAAAGCTTTAAACTAAAATTGATTATTAACCCACAATACTTACAATTCTTCCTATAAGTATGGTAAGAGTTGGTGAGTTAATATGAACTAAATAAGGAGGAGTTGCAAGCGTGATAGAGGGTAGATACCCTTTGTATTCTATCTTTTTTTAGTGATTTATGACTTAATTAAAGGAAAATGTTTATCTTTGCGCAATAGGAATATCTGTAATTGTTCAGATGAATAAGCAAGTGAATGCTTGTCTTAAAACAAGCGAATTCGGTTGCAATAAGGCAAAACAAGTAAATACACTTGCAATCCTACAAAACAAGTTAATATGCTTGAAATAAATGTTTGATAGTTTTAATCGTTGTTCTTTCTCAGTATGAGGCAATTGGATTTCTTATCGCTGCAAAGTCTATCCTACGTTTTAGTGAGGCTACATCAGGCAGTGTTAAGTCTGAATATGTACTGACTGGCACGCTGTTGTCCTTGACGATAGCACTGTGTTTGGGACTTGTTGCGGTTAAATGGAATATTTGATGCTATTTTTATTACTTAATACCCTATCTAATTCACGGAAAATTAGTATCTTTGCATTTTAGTTTAGAACCGACGATTTTCGTTTTAGAAGATAATAATTAAACATACATACATCGTGGCTGAAACAAAGTACATTTTCGTTACGGGCGGCGTAGTTTCTTCACTTGGTAAAGGAATTATCTCGTCATCAATCGGTAAGCTTCTTCAAGCAAGAGGTTACAACATTACCATTCAGAAATTTGATCCGTACATCAACATTGACCCGGGTACGCTGAACCCTTACGAGCATGGTGAGTGCTACGTAACAGAGGATGGTATGGAGACCGATCTCGATCTCGGTCACTATGAGCGCTTCACTGGTATTAGAACCACGAAAGCTAACTCTATGACCACAGGACGTATCTACAAGAGCGTTATCGATAAGGAGCGTCGTGGTGATTACTTGGGTAAGACCATTCAGGTAGTTCCTCATATTACGGACGAAATTAAGCGTAATATTAAACTGTTGGGTCAGAAGTATCACTATGATTTTGTGATTACTGAGATTGGTGGTACTATTGGCGACATTGAGTCGGCTCCATTCTTGGAGGCTATCCGCCAGTTGAAATGGGAGTTGGGTAAGCGTGCTATCAATCTTCACCTGACATACGTGCCTTATCTTAAGGCTGCAGGTGAGTTGAAGACAAAGCCAACTCAGCACAGCGTAAAGGAGTTGCAGAGTGTGGGTATTCAGCCTGATGTGCTCGTGATGCGTACAGAGAAGCATCTTGATGATGATATCCGTAAGAAAGTTGCTGCTTTCTGTAATGTGGATTTTGACTGCGTTGTACAGAGTGAGGATCTTCCAAGTATCTATGATGTTCCTATAAATATGTTGGAACAGGGTTTGGATGCTGCTATTCTGCGTAAATGCGGTGAGGAAGTTGGTCCTAAGCCAGCACTTGGTCCTTGGAAGGAGTTCCTCGATCGTCAGCGTAAAGCAACTAAGGAAGTACACATCGGACTTGTTGGTAAATATGACTTGCAGGATGCTTATAAGAGTATTCGTGAAGGTTTGTTGCAGGCAGGAACCTATAATGACCGCAAGACGGTTATTACCTTTATCAATTCTGAGGAACTGACAGAGGAGAACGTAGCTGAGAAACTTAAGGGACAAGATGGTATTGTGGTTTGTCCGGGCTTCGGTCAACGTGGTATTGAAGGAAAGATAGTTGCTGCTCACTATACTCGTACACATGATATTCCAACTTTCGGTATCTGTCTCGGTATGCAGATGATGGTGATTGAGTTTGCTCGCAATGTCCTTGGTTACAAGGATGCGAACTCACGTGAGATAGATGAGAAGACTACACACAATGTGATTGATATTATGGAGGAGCAGAAGAATATCACCAATATGGGTGGTACGATGCGCCTTGGGGCCTATGAATGCGTACTACGTCAGGGGTCACATACCTTTAATATTTATAAGCAAGAGCATATACAGGAGCGTCATCGCCATCGTTATGAGTTCAATAACGACTATGAAAAAGAGTTTGAGAAGCACGGTATGATGTGTGTTGGTCGTAACCCAGAGAGCGACTTGGTTGAAATCGTTGAGATACCAGGCTTGAAGTGGTATATAGGAACACAGTTCCATCCAGAGTATCAGTCAACTGTACTTTGTCCACATCCGCTCTTCCTCGACTTCGTAAAGACTTCAATTGAAAATCAGAAAAACAAATAAATGGATAAAAGAACAATCACAGGGTTTGTACTTATAGCCCTGATTCTCTTTGGTTTTGCTTGGTGGCAGCAGCCATCTGCAGAAAAGATAGCACAGCAAAGAGCTGAATTTGTAAAGGATTCTATCGCTGCAGCTAAGAAAGCTCAGACAGCGAAACTTGCTGCTGAGAAGCAGGCACAGCAAAAAGCTGCGCAGGCTACTGATACTACAGCGTTGTTTTATTCTGCATTGAGTGGTAAAGCACAGGATATTACGCTGAAGAATAGTAAGGTTGAACTGACTTTGAGTACCAAGGGTGGTGTTGTAAAGAAGGCTGTTATCAAGAATTATATTGGTCATAATATCGCTGTTAAGGATGGTTCAAAGGACCAGAAGGATGTTACTTTGTTTAGTGGTGACGATCAGAGTCTTAACTTTATGTTGGCTGCAAAAAGTACAAACATTGAGACAAAAGATCTTATCTTCACACCATCAAATGTGACGGATTCTACTGTTACGTTTACAGCAGTTGCAGGAAAGGGTAAGACACTCACATTAAACTATACACTTGGTGATGGCTATCTGCTTAGTATGTCACTACAAACTGCGGGAATGAATGGAATGTTTGCACCGAATTATAACCAGATGGATATTAACTGGCAGGATCGTTGTAGACAGCAAGAACGTGGTTTTACATTTGAGAATCGTTATGCAACACTTACTTACAAAAAGCATGATGGTGGTACTAACTATTTAAGCGAGACATCAGAGAAAGAAGAAACTACAGAAGAGCCAATGGACTGGGTGGCTTTCAAAAACCAGTTCTTCTCTGCTGTGATGATTTCAAAGGATAACTTCTCTACAGGCGCAAAGCTTAAGAGTACACCACTTGAGAAGGCTTCTCATTATCTTAAGCATTATGAAGCTAACATGAAAGCTGGCTTTGACCCAACAGGTAAACGTCCTTCTGAGTTTGAATTCTACTTTGGTCCTAATGACTTCCGCCTACTTCAGTCTGTAGAAAAGCAAAGTCACTTTGGCAAAGAACTCGATATGGAACGCCTTGTATATCTTGGTTGGCCATTATTCCGCATCATCAACCGTTGGTTCACACTTTATGTATTCGACTGGTTGAGTAAGGTGTTCCCAATGGGAGTTGTATTGATTCTCATTACCTTATTATTAAAGCTCATTACCTTCCCTATGGTGAAGAAGAGCTATATGAGCTCTGCAAAGATGCGTGTGTTGAAGCCAAAGTTGGATGAGGCTACAAAGCAGTTTAATAAGCCAGAAGACCAAATGCAGAAGCAACAGGCTATGATGCAGAAGTATTCTGAGTATGGAGTAAGTCCATTGTCTGGTTGTCTGCCGATGTTGATACAGATGCCTATTTGGATTGCGATGTTCAACTTCGTACCAAATGCTATCCAGCTTCGTGGACAGAGCTTCCTTTGGATGGATGACCTCAGTACCTTCGACCCAATCTTCTCATGGAAACATGATGTTTGGCTCGTTGGTGATCATATCTCATTGACTTGTATTCTCTTCTGTGCTGCTAACCTTCTTTACACATGGTTTACCATGCAGCAGCAGAAGGACCAGATGGTTGGACAGCAGGCTGATCAGATGAAGATGATGCAGTGGATGATGTTTGGTATGCCATTGTTCTTCTTCTTCATGTTCAATGACTATTCATCAGGTCTGAACTTCTATTACTTTATATCACTCTTCTTCTCTGCTGCTATCATGTGGGCATTGCGCAAGACAACCAATGAGGAGAAACTTCTCGCTATCCTTGAAGCACGTCGTGAAGAGCGAAAGAACAACCCTAAGAACAGTATGGGTAGTGGACTCTTTGCTCGTATGCAGGCTTTACAGGAGTTACAGAAGCAGCAGCAAGAAGAACTTCGCCGTAAACAAGATGAGCTAAATAAGAAAAAGAAAGGTCTATAACTATGAACAAAAACTTAACTATGGCAATGACTGCTGCACTGATGATGAGCGGTAGCATTGCACAAGCACAGGATGTGAACATCGGACGTAACAACATCACGCTTACAAGTGACCTCATGACTCCTGAGGCTCTTTGGGCTATGGGACGTATCGGTGCAGCACAAGCCTCACCTGATGGCAAGAAGATTGTCTATCAGGTAGGTTATTACAGTGTCAAAGAAAACAAAGGACATCAGGTGCTCCGCGTGATGGATGCTGATGGTAAGAACGACCGTCTGCTTACTACCTCTGCAAAGAGTGAGAGTGATGCAGCATGGCTCGACAACAACACATTGGCGTTCCTTACTGGCGGACAGCTGTGGACGATGAATGCAGATGGTACAAACCGTAAGCAGTTGACACAATCGGATATCGACATTGAAGGTTTTCGCTTCTCGCCAGACCGTAAGCGTGTTGTTCTTATTAAGAGCATCCCTTACTATGGTACTATCAAGCAGAACCCAAGCGACTTGCCAAAGGCTACGGGTATGGTTATCACTGATATGAACTATCGTCACTGGGACCATTACGTTACAACAAATGCACATCCATTTGTAGCAGACGTTACAGCTGATGGCATCGGTGCAGGAGTTGATATCCTCGAAGGCGAACCTTATGAAAGCCCATTGGCACCATTCGGTGGTATCGAGCAGATTGATTGGAGCAAAGACTCTAAACTCGTTGCTTATACCTGCCGTAAGAAAGAAGGTACACAATATGCCATCTCTACCGATGCCGACATATATATATATAATGTGGAGACTCGCCAAACAAAGAATCTCTGCAAGCCAGCCGACTATGTTGAGCCAAAGATTAATGCAACAAAGAGTATGCGCAATCAGGCTGTGAACCATCAGACTGGCGATATGAATGTAGGTTACGATGTTAACCCTAAGTTCTCACCTGACGGCAAGTATATTGCTTGGCAGAGCATGAAGAACAATGGTTATGAGAGTGACCGCAACCGCCTTTGTGTTTATGATTTGGCAACAGGAAAGAAGACTTACGTAACAGAAAGCTTTGATTCAAACGTAGACGATTACACATGGAGCCTTAACTCGAAGGATCTCTATTTCATTGGTGTATGGCACGCTACTGTGAATGTCTATCAGACCAACCTTAGGGGTGAAGTAAAACAACTGACAGAAGGCGATCATAACTATGTAAGCATCTCACTCCTTGGTGATAAGAAGTTGCTTGCTATCCGTCAGAGTATCTCTCAAGCTAATGAAATCTTCGCTGTCACACCAGCCAAGAAAGAGAAGGCAAGTGTTCAGACACAGCTTAGCTTTGAGAATAAGCATATCTATGACCAGTTGGCTATGGGTGATGTAAAGTCTCGTTGGGTAAAGACAACCGATGGTAAAGAGATGATGGAATGGGTGATTACTCCTCCACATTTCGATCCAAACAAGAAGTATCCTACCTTACTCTTCTGTGAAGGCGGACCACAGAGCCCTGTCTCTCAGTTCTGGAGCTATCGTTGGAACTTCCAGATTATGGCAGCTAATGGCTATGTCATCATTGCTCCTAACCGTCGTGGCTTGCCAGGCTTTGGTAGTGCATGGAACGAGGAAGTTAGTACAGACTGGACAGGTCAGTGTATGAACGACTACCTCTCAGCAATAGATGATGCAGCTAACAATCTCCCATTTGTAGACAAAGACCGCTTAGGTGCCGTTGGTGCTTCATTTGGTGGCTTCTCTGTTTACTATCTTGCTGGTATTCACAACAAACGCTTCAAGTGTTTCATCTCTCATGATGGTGCTTTCAACCTTGAAAGTATGTATACTGATACAGAGGAAGCATGGTTTAGCAACTGGGAGTATGACGATGCTTATTGGAATAAGGATAAGAGCGAAGCTGCAAAGCGCACATACGCAAACAGTCCTCATTTGAATGTTGATAAGTGGGATACTCCAATCCTTTGTATCCACGGCGAGAAGGACTATCGTATTAATGCTAATCAGGGAATGGGTGCTTTTAATGCGGCTCGTCTGCGTGGCATCCCTGCTGAGTTACTTCTCTACCCTGATGAGAACCACTGGGTATTGAAGCCACAGAATGGAGTTCTCTGGCAGCGTACATTCTTTAACTGGCTCAATCGCTGGTTGAAGAAATAGTTGATAAGTTGACAAGTGAACGAGTTTACAAGTAGACAAGGTGCTTGATAGTATTAACTCGTTCACCCGTCAACTTGTTCACTTATCAACTCGTTAACTTTTAACTTATAATCTAACAAACAATTTGTTTACTTGTAAGCTCGTCAACATATCAACTGATAAAACTGTTTACTTGTCAACTCGTAAACTTGTTAACTAATAAATTCATCATGACTGATAAAATTCAAACATCATTGAGAGATTCAGCTGCAATGCGCTGGACAGCTCTCCTCCTTTTATCCCTGGCAATGTTCTGTGCCTATATCTTTGTTGATATTCTCTCTCCAATCAAGGAGTTGATGCAGGAACAGAGAGGTTGGGACTCAACCGCATTCGGTACTATGCAGGGTTCAGAGACATTCCTTAATGTCTTCGTTTTCTTCCTCATCTTTGCAGGAATTATCCTCGATAAGATGGGCGTTCGTTTCACTGCAATCTTGTCTGGTGCAGTGATGTTAACTGGTGCTTTAATCAAGTATTATGCCATAAGCGACAGCTTTGCAGGTAGTGCACTCGACGTATGGTTTACCAATAACCTCAACCACATACCTGTCTTTGAGCAGTTGGGAGTATCTCCTTTCTATGAGGGAATGCCAGCATCTGCAAAGGTAGCAGCTTGTGGTTTCATGATCTTCGGTTGTGGCGTTGAGATGGCAGGTATCACAGTTTCTCGTGGTATTGTAAAGTGGTTCAAGGGTCGTGAGATGGCATTGGCAATGGGCTCAGAGATGGCTTTGGCACGTCTTGGCGTTGCTACCTGTATGATATTCTCTCCTTTCTTTGCAAAGTTAGGTGGCAGTATTGATGTATCTCGTTCTGTTGCTTTCGGTGTAGTACTTATCTGTATTGCATTGATGATGTTCATTGTTTACTTCTTTATGGATAAGAAACTCGATTCACAGACTGGTGAGGCAGAGGAGAAAGACGATCCATTTAAGATTAGCGATCTCGGTAAGATTCTTTCAAGTATGGGCTTCTGGCTTGTAGCATTGCTCTGTGTGCTTTATTACTCAGCTATCTTCCCATTCCAGAAGTACGCTGTAAATATGCTCCAGTGTAACCTTACTTTCCATGAACTTCCAGCAGATTCATACTGGGCTTCATCAAGTGTGACAATCGTTCAGTATGTTATCATGCTTGTTGTAGCTGCAACAGCCTTCATGTTCAACTTCATGAAGAATAAGGCTTTGAAGAACTCTATGCTCTGCTTGTCTATTTTGAGCCTTGTCGTTTATTGCTACATGGGTTATATGCGTCAGTCTGCTGAGTCAATCTTTGCTGTATTCCCACTGCTCGCAGTAGGTATTACTCCAATTCTTGGTAGCTATGTTGATCATAAGGGTAAGGCAGCCTCTATGCTCGTGTTGGGTTCATTGCTTCTGATAGTTTGTCACCTTACATTTGCCTTTGTTCTTCCACAATTTAAGTCAAGTCAGGTGGGTGGTGTTATCGTAGCTTATGTAACCATTCTCGTTCTTGGTGCTTCTTTCTCACTTGTACCAGCATCATTGTGGCCAAGTGTTCCAAAGCTTGTAGATGCAAAGATTATCGGTTCTGCTTACGCGCTGATCTTCTGGATTCAGAACATTGGTTTGTGGTTGTTCCCACTCCTTATTGGTAAGGTACTTGATAAGACAAACGTAGGTGTTACTGATCCGACACAGCTCAACTATACAGCTCCGTTGATTATGCTTGCTGGTTTAGGTGTGATTGCACTTGTTATTGGTCTTACTTTGAAGGTAGTAGATAAGAAGCGTAATCTTGGTTTGGAAGAACCAAATATTAAGGCATAATAATTGTATAGCAAAGGGAGATAGCCCATGTACTCAAGTAGTAATGGGTTGCTCGTAAGTTGTTCTACAGCTTAAAATAAATTATATTGGAAAGTCTTTACAAGCACGTTTCTGCTTGTGAAGACTTTTTCTATTGTAGAATGATACTGTTTTAGTAAGTTAGGTGTCTCTTATTTACTTCTTCTTAAAGTCTTTATATTTATTGATTCTGTAAAGAAAAATCAAACAGCCAATTTTAATTGATGCTTAATAGCGTATGAATTAACGCCCAATTGGCTTGCAAAAGATGCTCTTTCGAGGTCTAACTAACGCCCTTTTGCATCCTAACTAAGCACCTTTAGAAATGCTGCTATGCAACTGTTTGGTTAATAGTAAGTTACAAGGATGCCGCTTTTGTCTGTTTTGGGCATAAAAAAGAAGCTTTTTACTGATTTTTATGTCAATATTTTTCACACTTGATGATGTGTAAAAAGTAACATGATAAGGGCTCATGAAATTGATAGATAAATTGGTTGAATAGGGTAGGAGAGTCTGAAAACGAAGAAACCCACACATCATCTGTGCGGGTTTCTTTGTATGCTTTATCCTTTATAAAAGGGTTCTTGGTTAATTTACGCTATTAATATAGGTAAACAGCAGTTTTACTCCTCGTCCTCTTCTTCATCCTCCAGGACAACGTCAGCAACCTTCATACCCTCGATAGGTAAGGTGCGATCAATCACAGCATTGTAAGAGATTGAACTCTCGCTGCGTGACAAACCAAGTGGCATCAACTTGTCATGAATCACAGACATAAGGTGATGGTTGTTATATGCATAGATTTTCAAGAAGAGGTCATACTCACCTGTGGTGTAGTGACATTCTACAATCTCTGGAATTTGGCGCAAAGCTTCAACAACATCATCAAATTTCTCTGGGTTCTTAAGGTTCAGACCGATGAAAGCACAAGTCTCATAACCAATACGTTCTGGGTCAATAATAAACTGAGAACCTTTTATAACACCAAGGTTTGTTAACTTCTGAATACGCTGATGAATGGCTGCACCGCTGACATTACACGCACGTGCAACCTCAAGGAAAGGAATTCTTGCATCCTCAGAGATGAGGTGCAGAATCTTTTTATCAAGACGATCTAAACTTCTATGTGCCATTTCTTTTTCTATTGTTTTGCTTACAAAGGTATGAAAAAACTTTGAATTATCAAAATAGCAAGTTCCTTTTTTGCAATAAATTACAACTTTCTACCTTATTTCTGTTTGTTATTTCTACTCATGGTAGCTGAAAAGTTGACATTCAATACGTTGGCTTCTCTTAGTGCTTGTTTAATGTCCATAATCGTTCCCATGTCTGCATGGCGGTCTGCCTTAATGCTGACACTAAGCTGTTTACGCTGTTCTGGGGGTAAGGCTGCAGAAAGTTGAATAAGATATCTTTTAATCTCAGGAACGGTTGTGATGTTGTCATTTAGCTGTACAACCATCTCGTTGCCCTCTACCTTACCAAGGTTGTTGATGGGCCGACCGACGTAAATGTATTGTATGTTCGACTTATTGTATAAGCGTGAAAGCTCTGTAGCCATTGGAACCTGATACTTCACGTGTACAGTAGCTTTCCTCATGTGTACGACGAGCATAAAGAAAAAAAGGATAGAGAAAATGAGGTCGGGCAAAGATGCAGTGTTTAATGCTGGAATCTCATGATTTCTACTGCGATAGAACTTCATTTCGTGCCCCCTTTCTTTACTTCGTTAGCGTTAGAAGTCATATATATTTCCGTAATTCGAATGGGTACTTCATCAGCAATCTGCGTTTGTTGTTCATTGCTGCACAAGTCAAACTCCTTACCAAAAAGATTCATTGATTTCTGGTTACGGATAGTGTTATAAGCCGCTACTAATTGATTTTGTACATGAAGATAAGTGTCGTATGAGGCATTGCGGTCGCTTTGTAATTGTATTAGATGCCCCTTATTAGCTGACTCGATAAGTTGCATAGTACGTTGCTTAATATCCTCCATTGTCGTAGGTTTACCATCAAGTGTTACTTGATTTTCAGCATTAATAGCAATACGTATAACTCGTTTGCTGTCTACTGCGGCAGGTGGAGTTTTTGTCTTATCAATAGCTGCCAATTTACGTGATACTCCTTTATCAAGATCCATAGAAGAGGCTACAAGAAAAAGAATCAACAGCATAAAAGAGATATCGGCTGTTGATGTCGTATTCAGTCCTGGAACTTTCCTTCGCTCTCTCTTACGAAATATCATTTCCTATGTCCCTTTCTGTAATAACGTGTGGCTCCTATAATGACAACTACTGCTGCCAGAACAAGAAGAAGCAGTGAACTGTTGACAAACATATCTGTCATACGAAGCCAAAAGCTGTCTGTATAATTCTGTCCATTAACCACCATTACTTGTGTTGAACCAAAGGTAAAGGTTAAAAGTAAGATCAAAGCTGTAACACCGTATGTCGTATAAGTTATCTTTCTTGCAGAAATACCATTTGTTACATCTTCGCTTCCATTGGCTCTTTGTATACCTCGAATTACGGCTACAATAGAAGCTAAAACAGTGATAACCAATAATCCCCACATAAATCCAAGCAAAACATCGGTAAGCATTGGTGCATTAAATGCAGTGTTGCCAGCAAAAGGTACATCATAGCCAATGAGATAGAACGCCAAAAAGACAACAGCTGATAGTCCTACTATCACGTAGAGAACGCGTTGTGATATGCGCTCCTCGTCCATCTTTGCTATTCCTTTTATTTTCTTCATACCAGTTATTTTAATTCATAATTCATAATTCAAAATTCATAATTATGATTACCGATGGCTTCTGTGCCTGTTATAGAAGGTGACTTGGTAAGAATAGTTTAATATGAATATCATAATTCTTGCGTACTAATAAGCTCCCATTCGAGTAATCATTAATGAATTGTGGATCATAAGTAATCATAATTATGGATTCTCAATTATGAATTCTGAATTGATTTCAGCTTGTATTTCATGATTGCATCTAACAGTGAGATGGCTGATTCTTCCATCTGGGCTGTGATATGCTCAATCTTAGAGAGAATATAATTATAAAATACTTGCAGTATTAGTGCAACAATAATACCAAAGATCGTTGTAATCAGAGCAACCTTCATACCCGCTGCTACAATCGTAGGACTGATGTCGCCAGCCTCTTGAATCTGGTCGAATGCCATAACCATACCGATAACCGTTCCAAGGAATCCAAGCGAAGGAGCCATTGCAATGAAGAGTGTTATCCATGAACAACCTTTCTCAAGGTTAGCACTTTGAACACTACCGTATGAGGTTATGCTGCGTTCGATATTTTCTATAGAATCATCTATACGCAATAGACCCTGATAACAGATGGAAGCTACTGGTCCACGTGTGTCACGACTCAGTGCTTTAGCCTGTTCAAGTTCTCCTGCAACAATCATGTCCCCCAATTTGCCAACAAATCGTTTGGCATCTATCTCTGAAAGACTTAGATAGATAATACGTTCAATACAAAACGCTAAGCCCAACACTAAAGCTAATGCTACCAACGACATAAAGCCAGCATTACCCTCAATAAACTTTCTCTTCAATGATTGGTGGATGCCCGTGTCTTGTGTGCTTGTTGTTTTAATGGTTGCCGTATCGGCTACGCCAGTCTCATTCAGTGCATCATCCGAAAGCGTGTCTGCAGTAGCCGCAGTAGCCGATTTTGCTGGTGCCTGTGCTGAAACGATGGTTGAACAAGAGAGGGAGAGTATTGTTATGATTGAAAACAACGCTATTAATTTCTTCATATGCTTAAAACCTGTAGTGGTCTCCATATTTATAAAGGCATATATTGCCCTAATTGTAAAGTCTTTCTCGTCTGTTAATAAGGTGGCAGAACTACCTCTTTGATTATCTGCGCAAAGGTATATAAAAATGTAATAACATCCAAATCTTGTGCTTGAAAATATTAAAAAGTCTTACCTTGTATCGCATAAAAGGTTCTTTCGTTAAATGCGTAGATTGTTAATAGAATGAGATTAATCCACATACATGGTATGATTACTCCCAATGAGTTGGCTTGACAAAGGGAGATAAACTACATAATAAATGTAATTAGGTACGATGTCTTTCTGTCTTCTACAAACAACTTATTCCCTTATTAGTTGAGATTTGTAAACTATTTTTATGTAGTTTAAAACCAATACATGCTCTTTTGACTTCTAAAAGACGCCTAATTGGCTTGCAAAAGATGCTCTTTAAGACGCAAACTAACGCCCTTTTGAAGTCCAATTAAGCACCTTTTACTTTACTGCTTTGTAACTGATTGACTTCCTTATGGTTACAAATCTACCTCTTGTATGTGTTTTTGCCGTTATTTATATATGTTTTACATGAGATTATGTAATGATTTTTCACAGCCTTGTCTGTATGTTTTCGAAGTCTTAAAGTGAAAAAAAATCAATGAAAGAGGATGTTAATAGGATAGGTTGTTGACAGTCTTAGCCATGTTGTTGTTTAATGAGTAACTTCGGTTCTTCTGTTAATGCAATACGAAAAGCGTCCACACATTTAATGGAAGAACCTAAAATAAAGCCATCTTAACCCTTTCTAAATAGATAGGAAAAGGGCTAAATGAAATGAGAAAAACAGATATAAAAATGGTTGTTATAGATGCTGACAGATTAATGTCAACTACAATATCCAATTGTCAACAAAATAAAAGAGGCAGAAGTGTTAATATCTACCTTTTTGTAAGCCTAAGAAGATGCCCTTCTCCTTTTAAGATTAGAAGGAGAAGGAAACAATTCTAATTCTTAACGCCTTGTATTGCAGCGTTCCTTTCTTCAGCTCTCTGCGCTTCCTTATTTGCTTCTAATGCATTCTTCTTTCTATGATATTGCATCACCTTCTTTCCAAAAAGGGCAGCCATAGAGTCTGCAGATAGATAGCGCATTGAACCTGAGTCAAAGCCAACCGAATCTTGCGGAATACGATTTCCTTGTTCGTCAAGCGTATCTTTATAGATATAAAGTCTGCCATTAAAGATATGCCAACTTGTATAAACAGTCACCTTAGGGTATTCAACAGGACTTTCATCTTCCAAAGAGTTGGCTTTCATAATATAACCCACTGGTGAAGCCTGGTTATAACTTTTCAGTGTAAAACCATACTCACGTGGTATAAACAATGCAGCCTTCATAGAATCACTCATACCTGCTAATATTTCAGCCTCTGTTTTCGTAGGATTAGGTTTTAACTTTGGCAAGACCTGAAAGGTCCATGTACCCTTCATCTGCTCAAGATTTATAACCATTTCAGCTTCGTAAGGGTCAATAGGGTTAGGCACAATTGCCAGTTCATCACCAATCTCTGGGGTACCATAAACCATACCGTTACGTTTCGCTGTCACGATATCAAACTTAATAGGATCACCTCCTTCATTAGGAAGAAAGACAATTACAGAATCAGAGCAACCATCACACGCCAATCCATAGCGTGTACTATCACCTTTCATTTGAACCTCAACATCGATAGCGCCATGATCTCCTGTAGTTACTTGGTTGTAACAAGCTGTAAGGAAGAGCAGCGTAAAACCGAAGAGGGGGAAAAACATTTTCTTCATGCACTTACTTTTAGGCTGCAAAGATAGTCAATTATTGCAAAAAATATTAGCAGTCAGTCGTTTTTTGGAAATTTTTATCTAAATTTGCAGGTCAGATTGCATGCTGCAATCCCTTCATTTAGATAATATATTGAAAATATATATGGGAAAGAAAATTCAGTTCAGTCTCATTTATCGAGACATGTGGCAGAGTTCTGGTAAGTTCCAGCCACGCAAGGATCAGTTGGTACGTATTGCACCTATCTTTATTGAGATGGGTTGTTTCGCACGTGTAGAGACCAATGGTGGTGCTTTCGAGCAGGTAAACCTTTTGGCAGGTGAAAACCCTAACGAGTCTGTACGTGCCTACACTAAGATTCTGCATGAAGCTGGTATCAAGACTCATATGCTTGACCGCGGTCTGAACGCTTTGCGTATGTATCCTGTTCCTGATGATGTTCGTGCATTGATGTATCGTGTAAAGCATGCTCAGGGGGTGGATATCACTCGTCTTTTCGACGGTCTGAACGACATTCGTAATATAGCTCCTGCATTGAAATGGGCTAAGGAAGCTGGTATGACTCCACAGGGTACACTCTGTATCACTACCTCTCCTGTTCATACAATTGAGTACTACTGCAAGTTAGCTGACGAGGAAATCGCAGCTGGTGCGGAGGAGCTTTGTTTGAAGGATATGGCTGGTATCGGTCAGCCTGCATTCCTTGGCGAGTTGACTCGTCGCATTAAGGAGAAGCACCCAGACGTAATTCTTGAGTATCACGGACATTCTGGTCCTGGCTTGTCAATGGCTTCTATGCTTGAGGTAGCTAAGAACGGTATTGATATTCTTGACGTTGCCATTGAGCCATTGTCATGGGGTAAGGTACACCCAGACGTTATCTCTGTACAGAGCATGTTGAAGAACGCTGGTTTTGATGTACCAGAAATCAACATGGATGCCTACATGAAGGCACGTGCTATGACTCAGGAGTTCATTGATGAGTGGCTCGGCTACTTCATCAATCCACAGAATAAGATTATGAGTTCATTGCTTCTTAGCTGTGGTTTGCCAGGTGGTATGATGGGTTCAATGATGGCTGACCTTGGTGGTATCCGTTCAACTATCAATAACCTTCGCAAGAAGAAGGGCGAACCAGAGCTTTCTGTAGATGATATGCTTGTTAAGTTGTTCGATGAGGTAGCATATGTATGGCCACGCGTTGGTTATCCTCCATTGGTAACTCCATTCTCACAATACACAAAGAACATTGCTCTTATGAACCTCCTCACCCTTGAACAGGGTAAGGGTCGCTTCGTAATGATGGACGATTCAATGTGGGGTATGATTCTTGGTAAGAGTGGTCGTGTTCCTGGTGAGATATGTCAGGAGTTGAAAGACCTTGCTAAGCAGAAGGGTCTTGAGTTCACTGATGCCGATCCTCACACCTTACTCACTGACGCTCTCGACGACTTCCGCAAGGAAATGGATGAGAACGGATGGGATTACGGACAGGATGATGAGGAACTCTTCGAGTTAGCTATGCACCCAGAACAGTATCGCAACTACAAGAGCGGACAGGCTAAGAAGAACTTCCTTGCTGACCTTCAGGCAGCAAAGGATGCGAAACTCGGTGCAAAGGTAAGCCCAGAGGAGGCAGCAGCATTCAAGCATGCTAAGGCTGATGCTATTGTTTCTCCTGTTAAGGGTCAGCTCTTCTGGGAATTCCAGGGTGATGGCGAGGCTGCTCCAGCTATTGAACCATTCATCGGTAAGGAGTATAAGGAAGGCGATGTCTTCTGCTATGTTCAAGCTCCTTGGGGTGAGTTCGTAACTGTTCCTGCTGCCCTCGGTGGCAAGTTGGTTGAAATCAACGCTAAGCAGGGTGCTAAGGTTGACAAGGGCGACGTTATCGCTTACATCGAGAGAGCACACGAAGAATAAAGAAACGTTATTATAAATGATAGGGCCACGGTTCCTCATTCATGGCGGTGCAAACCGACTGGAAGAGGAGGCGTGGCTTTTCTCGTGATATGGATTACCAAGCAATTATCAATAAATACTATCCTGAGGATAACGAACTCCGTCATATTCTCCTTGTTCATAGCCGTGCGGTAGCGGATAAGGCTCTTGCTATTGCCGACCGTCATCCAGAATTTTCGCTTGACTATCAGTTTATAGAGGAAGCTGCTATGCTGCATGATATAGGTATTGTTCGTTGTAATGCCCCAGGCATACAATGTTTCGGTACTGAGCCTTATATCTGTCATGGCCGTATTGGCGCTGATATGTTGCGTGCAGAAGGTTTTCCTCAGCATGCTCGTGTTTGTGAACGTCATACAGGAGCAGGTATCACTCGTAGTCAAATCATTGCACAACAGCTACCACTTCCTCAACAAGATTTCCTCCCTGAAACCATGGAAGAGAAGATAATCTGTTATGCTGACAAGTTCTTTTCTAAGACTCATCTTGATGAAGAGAAGACGATAGAGCAGGCAATAGCAAGTCTTTCTAAATTTGGGGAAGAGGGTGTTGCACGCTTTCGTGAGTGGGTTAAGATGTTCTAAAACGGTATTGAGCGTATTGACAACCTTATTATAGGAAAGCAATATATCAGCTGTTTTATCTCTGTCGTAGGTCATTCGACTGAAATGTTAGGAGTGTAATAGTTTTAATCATTATTTCTTTGTACTTTTGTAGTATGATAAGAAAGAACCCATATACAGAAGAAAAATATAAGCATTATAAGGTGACGGAACCCGCTCCATTGCTTGAATGGTTACTGGCTAACCTGAATGAAAGTAAGAGTAAGGTAAAGGCAACGCTACAGAATCGTGGTGTCAAGGTGAATGGTAAGTGCGTTACGCAGTTTGATCATTCACTGAAGGCAGGCGACAAGATATCTGTTAGTAAGAGCAAGAAGAACGACCTCTTCCGTAGTCGCTATGTAAAGATTGTCTATGAAGACAGATTTTTGGTAGTGATTGAGAAGAATATTGGTATTCTTTCAATGGCTGCAGGTCATTCCTCGTTGAATGTGAAGACTGTTCTTGATGATTATTTCCGCAAGACAAAGCAGAAATGTACGGCACATGTTGTGCATCGCCTTGACCGTGACACATCAGGATTGATGATTTATGCTAAGGACATACAGACGGAGCAGTTGCTTGAACATGACTGGCATAATATCGTTTATGACCGTCGTTATGTGGCTGTAGTCAGTGGTGAGATGGAGCATGACGAAGGTACGATTGCTAATTGGTTAAAGGACAATAAGTCCTACGTAACCTATAGTTCGCCAGTGGATAATGGTGGAAAATATGCCGTTACGCATTTCCATGTACTTGATCGAACGGTTGCGCACAGCCTTGTTGAGTATCAGTTAGAGACAGGTCGTAAAAACCAAATTCGTGTACATTCAGCCGATATGGGGCATCCCGTCTGCGGTGACATAAAGTATGGTAATGGAGATGACCCACTTCATCGTCTTTGTCTACATGCATATGTACTCTGTTTCCATCATCCTGTTACACACCAGCGTATGGAGTTTGAGACACCAATACCTGCTGTATTCAGACACTTATTCAAATAAAATCATGCTTGAATGGAAAATTTACATTACTTTATAGCCCTCCTTGTCGTATTAGTTATTGGTCTTATTCTGATTAAGAAGATAACAGGCTGTATCTTTCGTATCATCATTACGCTTGCAGTTCTTGCTTTTGCCTATTGGGCTTTGACTGGTTCACACGTCCTTTAGAGCATCTTTATTGGATTATTTACGTGAGAATAGACATTGCTTTCTCACGTAAATAATTTTTTATTCATAGTGTCGTTTGATGAAAGCTTTCTATTCTTGGAAAGCTGTTAGCGTCTTACTATCTTCATTATAATGACCTTAATGCCCCTTTCTCTCGACATTCAGTCAATGTGTTGTTGCCCAGCAGATGCCTTTTTCCAGGCGATTCCCTCTCAGAATCTGAAGTAATTTTTTCATATAGTCAAAGTTATAAACACATCCTAGCTTGACCAACCCATATAATGCAAGTTTATGCGCCCAATGCAAGAGGTCTTGCATCAGATGCAAAGTAAGTATTAGTAGGAATGCAATAGGGCTGGTATAAGATAAAGGGAGGACAAAAATTGGGTACAAAAAAGTTAGTTTTTTGCAACTACCAAGGGACACTGGTGCACGGTGCAAGACCCTTTATATATAAATGAAATAATGACGATAAGGATATAAGATCACCGATGATGTCATGTTCCATATTGAAATTCCATGCCCCATTCAAATCGTTCAGTAAAGTATGCGATTTCTCTTTGGGGAAGTCTAACGTCATTTGCCAGCCTCTCCCAATTCTTCATGCTCCTTGTTACATCCATTATAATACGCCTTGCAGCTGCTTCATCTATCATATAAAGTTCATGGGATTTATATAGGAGATTGAGAGAACTATCATTTGAATTGGCATCAATAAGCAAAGCCTGAAAGATACTGTTTGATGAGTTTATGTCGTATGCAGGGGACAATTCCCACCCCTCCTTACCAAGCAGAAACGCATGATTTTTAAAGTGGTCATCGGTATTACCAATACAGATATTGAAGGCTACTCGCTTGTATAGCTCTTCTAAATTGGCTTCTATGCGGTTGCCACCTCCTGACACGATAAAGTCCATAATATCCAAATAGCCTTTCCCTGTCCTTTGCCCGTCGCCCTTAGTAAGACCGAGGACGGTGAGAGAGGAAGCCATGTGTATTCTCCTATTATCTTCAGTTCTATCAAACCTCTTTGAGAGAAGTATATCCTGACCAGTGCCAGCCTTGATTAGTTGTGTCTCTGCCACAGTTATGCCACACTCCTTTGCCATCAGGTGGGCGAAGTGTTCCCATCGAGATACATTGGTGTCATCATTGATGGAAGGAAATTTGGCAAGATAAAGATGACCGTCACTCTGCACACAAGCCTTTGGACGTGCACCACCCATTGAGGAACCTGGTTGGCAGAGCCTTTGTACCCATTTCTTTTCAGGCTCCAAATGCTTATACTCGCTTTTCTCTATCTCCTTAGCAGCTTGTAAAAGCTCGTCAAGGTATATAGCAGGAGGAACACTGTAATCGGGTGTAGAGCTGATAAATGCTCCGCTATCTGGATCCTGAAAGCGAAAACCACCCATATGCAACTCGTCCTCCACGCCTTTGAGATAATCCCAGTCAAATAAGGTACGACCAGCATTCCCTACTGTTTCCAATGACGTGCGTAAATCTATCAGTCGTCGTCCCCACCTGTCGGGTAGCGCATCTGAAAAACATTCGAAGATATGGTTCCCTTGACTATATTGCACCCCAGGATATGGGCGAAGGGCTCTTCCAAAGTTAATCTTGGGATAGTGTTTAAGCCAGTTTCTTTCAAACTCAAAAGAAAATACGTCAGAGCCTCTTAGGTATTCATGCCCAAGAGTGCCTACCTTCTCTTCCTTATCCATCCAGTCGAAACAGGCTATGACATATAGTTTTTCCATTGTTCTTATCTTTTAGAGGCTCGTTTTTTATTCTTGATGCCCAAGTCTTGCACCATATGTCCCAACTCGTCATCTTTTGCCAAATGGAGAATATCATCTTCAAGTTGCAGGGCATTGAGTACTCTCATTACCACACCGAGCGACACTGTAGGTTCGCCTTTCTCCAGACGTGAGAGGGTGAGTCTCGTACATTGCGCACGTTGTGCGACCTGATCCATGGTCAGGTCTCTTCGTAATCGGGCGAGACGGATTTGTTCTCCCACCACATTTAGCTTCTCTTGAAGTGCTCTGGTCATCCAGTTGGCTTTGGTAAATTTTGACATAATGTATCTTTTGTATTGCAAAGATACAATAAAACGTTTACCTTATGATACTTTATCAGTTTTTTATTGATTAATTTTTGCTTTATTGTTTCTCTTATCTTTTTATCTTCTCCCCTTGCCCTAAATATACGTCTTTAGTTGTGAGATTATCTAACTATTCATGAAATATTCTCACCTTCTAATATTTCACCCACTCGTCAATAGCCTTTTCAAGTTCTTAAGGAGCAAGAATAATGATTTAACTTAATTACATTTTCATCAATCTGTGATATCTCTCTATCTTTCCTTGCGTCTGTGGTCTAAACTGATAGATTCAATTATATATATTCCTTTTATAGGTTCTTTGAGTTCCAATAAAACGTCATATAATTTAGTCATATCTTTATCTGCCATTAGAGAATATTGGGGTAAAGAATAAAATCTACCAAAATTGTGCCCTTTGAATGTGAATAAAATCTTGTCTACTCTATTGTAGGTGTAACCATTCAAAGGAAGCCTGTAAGTTTCCGCCTTTCCATCAAACTTTGCTATAATAAAAAGTATAGAAAATAAGAAGAAATATAGGTGTACAATTATCTTGGCAATAGAAGTCAGATTAAAATTCAAATTCAAGGTGAAATATAAAAATAAATCAAGTAACAATGCTACACATAGGATAACCAAATAATACCAAAGATGAATTACAAGTGTGCAGTAGTAATAATAAGCACAAATAAAGATAATGAGAGAAAATATAATTTTCCGTATAGTTAATTCTTTCATTTTATTTATTATTTTTAGATGCTCAATTGAATTTGAGAAGACACTCAATTCGCTTGCAAAAGATGCCCTGTTGAGGTCTTATTAAAGAAAGATATGACTTGCATCCGTGTTCTTCGTTTCTTAACCGAAAATAGTTATATTTGCGCCTAAACACCGAAAAAAAGCATCGGAGATGCACTTGTATTGTTATCCCACGATAATAAATCCATCGTTATGACTTTACGAAGAAGTTCACTCTTCCCTCCCCCGTCGTCACTGTGGGCGTGCCTGAACTTCTGCAAGAACCGAACATGATGAGACTCTCATCGAAGAGTTCTTTGCAAGCAAAGCGAGCAAGCTCGAGCGCATCCGTCGAGGAATCGATGTGTCTGTCATCCACGATGGTCAGACCACCTCATTCGCAAACAAGATAAGGCTGGAGAGAAACAGAGCCGTTATCATCCTCTGACTTCTATAACAATTATATATTGTGCCTCGCCTGATCATCTGCTCCGGTCTTGGCGAGGCACTTTACATTCAATGCTACGAAAAACTAATTCCCTATAGCGATGCGGTGACAATCTCGGCGATGTCCTGTTCCGACAGGGGTGCGAAGGGACAGTTCTCCAAGTGGTCGATGGAGGCTACATGGTGAGCCATCTCTCCGACTCGGCTTTCGTCGATGCCCACCTCGCGGAGGTGCATGGGGATGTCGATGGATTCGAAGAACTTATAGGTGCGGTCGATGACCTGTTCAGCTATCTCTTTATCAGTTCCTTCCGTGATGCCGTAGATGTTCTTGCCGAACTTCACGAAGCGCTCCATCGTTTTCTCTGAGAGCACATGTTTCATCCATCGGGGCGTGATGATGGCGAGTCCGACACCATGCGTGATGTCATAGTAGGCCGAGAGGGCGTGCTCGATGGCGTGCATGGGCCATCCGCTGCCGCCCGTTCCCATCGCTAAGATGCCGTTGCAGCCAAAGGTGCAGGCATACATCAGTTCGGCGCGGGCCTCATAGTTGTCGGGTTCCTTCATGGCCACGGGCACCCACTTCATCAGCGTCTTTATCAGCGTCTCCAAGAAACCGTCGCTGATATCGTTGGGCGAGGCACAGAAGTACTGCTCCATCATGTGGTTGATGGCATCGGCAGTACCGGCTGCAGTGTGCTTGGCAGGCACGGTGAAGGTGTATGTCGGGTCCATGAACGAAGCCACGGGATAGAGCAACGCGTCCATGTAGCCACGCTTGTCGTTGATGGCGGTATTGGTGATCACGCCACCGCAGTCATACTCCGAACCCGTAGCTGCCAGCGTGATGATGTCCACGATGGGCAGGGCCTTCTGAGCCTTCACCTTATAAGAAATCAAATCCCATGCCTCGCCGTCGTAGTAGGCACCAGCGGCAATCGCTTTCGAGCAGTCGAGCACAGAGCCGCCGCCCACAGCCAGAATGACGTCAATCTTCTGCTCCTTGCAAATCCTGACACCCTCCAGCACGCTCGGGTCGTACTTTGGGTTAGGTTCGATGCCGGGCAGCTCGAAAATCTCAAAGTCCTTCAGCAAGTCCTTCACGAGGTCATATAGACCTATCTTCTTAATGCTGCCGCCACCGTAGGTCATCAGCACGCGCTTACCCAGAGGCCGCATGGTCTCCACTAATTTTTCTCTCACTACATCCTTGCCGAAAACGAGTCGGGTAGGAGTCCAATAATCAAAGTTTACCATAGTTATTCCGCATTTTATAGTTATTACTTCAGCGTATCGTATACATCATCGCCGACAGGCTCCAGCCACTCGTTGGAGGCTCCTTCCTCCACGCGGGTCATATAGGAAAGGTGCTGGAACCACGAGTCCTTGGCGGCTCCGTGCCAGTGTTTTACCTCGGTAGGGATGGCAATGACGGTGCCGGGGGTCATCTCCACGGCCTCCTTGCCCCACTCTTGATACCAACCG
The DNA here is from genome assembly GCA_963550695.1 of uncultured Prevotella sp. Classification (GTDB taxonomy): domain Bacteria; phylum Bacteroidota; class Bacteroidia; order Bacteroidales; family Bacteroidaceae; genus Prevotella. The sequence continues at coordinate 36,508 of CAUVDL010000011.1, forward strand.
CGACCACTTACGCAGATGAGCACCTGCACCGACTTGTGGTGGATATGCCAGTTGTTGCGGCAGCGAGGCTCGAAGGTAACATTGATGGGGCCGCCGTTCTCTGCATCCATTGGGGCGAGGTAGGACTGTCCGATAAAATACTTGGCGTAGCCGTCGTTAGGTGAGCCGATGGGATAAGACGTACTCATCTGGAACTCATCTTTGGTCTGCACGAAGTTCTCTCCATAGATTTCCTTCACCATTGGCAGGGTAGCCCAGGCCTTCGGCCAGCCGCAATAGAAAGCGGAATGGGTGATGACCTCAGTCAGTTCCTGCAGGGTGACGCCGTGCTCCTTGGCCATGCGGATGTGGCTCTTCAGGGCATCGCCGGTGAGTCCCTGTGCCATCTGAGTGACGATGGTCACGAGTGAACGGTCGTGAGCCGAAAGCTCTGCCTGGCGGTTCCATACTTCCGCGAAGAGGATGTCATCGTTCAGATGGGCAAACTCTGGGGCAATCTCTCCGAGGACTGTGCGTCCTGCGGTCTGTGTAAAATGTTTCTGATTGGGTTTGTTCATTTTCTCTTACGCGTTAGTGATGCTCGCCACTGACAGCAGCAGGAGCATCAGGGTGATTGCTTTTGCTCTCATTTGTTGATATACTTTTTCCTACCTTTAATATATAGGCCGTGCGACTGTCATGTGGTCGGCTGACCGCTCAGGGTGTAACTCCTTGTGGCAGTGGCTGAGGGCTGGGCAGACACGCCTCTGACGCCAGTCGATTGCTTGTCGAGGCCAATGGAACCTGCGCCAACCAAAATAACTACCTGTTTCATTTGACTAAAGTTTCCCACCCAAATAAATAGATAGAAAAATAACAGATTGTCGAATTTTCTTTGTAAATTAGTAATCGCAAACAACTGATTTTAAAGGCAAAACAACAAAACTGTTATGGAAACAAAAATAGAGAAAATAAGTGAGTTATCCAAACTTTTGAGTGTTAAAACTCGTATGAGTGATGATTTGTTTCATCTTTTTGGCAAGTTTGACATCGGTCACCTGTTATCTCGCCTGTCATTGGAGAAACAGGACGGAGTTTCAGCTTCGGAGTTGCTCCTTTCTCTTTGCCTCTTCCGCATTGTGGACGAGAGCATCCATAGTATATGCAAGCATAAGATATATGAGCTTTCAAATCATGGTAAGAACTGTTTCTATCGCATGATGATTCGCCCGCAGATGGATTGGAGACGATTGATGAACCACTTTGCCCTGCGTTATATGTGTACCTATTGCATAAGTATGGCGAAGTTCCTCAATCAGATACCACTACATGTTTCATTATAGATGACACAGTGCTTGAGAAGAGTGGCGTGAGGATGGAAGAACACTTGGGATGACGCCCCAACACCTTATGGCTACAATCAGCGGAAACGACAAAGAGATGAGCAAAATCCTTGTAATGGCTGAAGCATTGAAAAAGTGGGATGAAGTATATGGACAGACTACATAATTCCTGTTAGGCATGTGTTAAAACTCAATGGATATGGGGGAGTGACAGGCAAAGGTGAATGAGAAAAGCCTGTGTTTTAAGGGGTGGAAACTTTAGTAACTAACAGATGACCTACAAAGAAACATACACTTAGAAAGAGGAAAGCACAGACAGTGCTAATTGTAAATAAAAACTCAATACTTCAAAATGAAAAGATGCTTAATTGGATTCGAAAAGACGCCCAATTGGCTTGCAAAAGATGCCCTTTTGAGGTCTTACTAACGCCCTTTTGAAGTACAACTAAGCACCTTTACAAACACACTTTTATAACTATTTGATTACTTGATGATTACAAGAGTTACTAAAACTGTCATTTTGAGTATAAAAACAGCATCTCGAAGTACAACTTTTTGTAAACAATTTTCCACCAAATTTTTGCTAAAACAAACAGAGAAAAACAATCTATCTCTGCCACCACATTGGCGTTGCGTAATCATCAGGACCACCTAAAAGTTCGACAGCCTTGTCGTAATTACTACGATTATTAATCTGTTGATTCTTATCAAAAGGTATTCTATTAGGTGTCAGCAGCGTATAACCGTTTGTCGCCTGTGGCACAGAGAAGATACGAGGATAACCCGTACGACGAATTTCGTTCCATGCTTCCTGTCCATTCGGGAACAAAGCAATCCACTTCTGCGTAATCAATCGCTCCATTTTCTCATCCATAGGCGCATTGTCATCCCATTTAATAGTAATCGTAGAAGCCTTTGCAGCCGCTCCACCAAAGCCACCTAAAGCGTCTGCATAGTTAGCTTCTGTTGAGGTATCATCCAACAAATAAGTAGCAACACCATCTGCTCCCCATTGATTGAAAGACAATGTTATGCCTCGTTCATAATACTCCTTGGCAGTACCACCACCCATATTCCAACCACGCAAGACTCCCTCTGCCTTACAAAAAGCCATTTCCGATGCTGTCAGCCATAAACTTGGCGCCATTTCATGCACATTAACTGTTGAATAGAGACGCTTAGCAACAATGTTACTCCCTATCGCAGCACCGGCCCGACAGCCAATATATTTACGCTGCCCTGCCGTCATCGGCTGTAGGAAATACATACTCATTCGTGGGTCTTTATAGCCAGTCATATAGCTTTCAATATCAGCACAGACACGACTGTCGCCCCATGAAACAGCAGTTGTCCACAAACCCGACTTATTATAACGAACTGCACAATTATCATCATTCTCTTCTATCACGCCATCTCTCACCGCTTGTTCTGCCAACGAGCGTGCCAACGTAGGTTCTACATTACTGATACGCACGGCAATGCGCAATTTAAGCGAATTGGCAAACTTACGCCACTTATTGAAGTCACCCTTATAAACGAGGTCGTATGGTGCAAAGACTGTCATTTCCTTAGCCAGTTGCGTGTCAGATGAGATGTAAGAAGTAGCCTCATTTAGGTCCTTTATCAGCTGTAAATAGATATCTCGTTGAGACGTATAAACCACCGTATTATCTGCATTTATACTGAGTGGGAAAGGTCCGTAGATATCCGTAAAACGCAGGAAAGCCTGTGCACGCAGAATCAATGCCCACGCATAAGAAACATTCTTCTTACCATTCAGTTTGACAACCTCATTAAAAGCAGATACCATAGGAGGAGCATAAGAAGCAGGCCAAGCACACCAAGCGTTGCTTGCATTAAAGAGTGTATGATTCTTAGGTAACTCCTTGGTATAGGTTGTGTAACGCCCTAAATAATTACCAACGAAGTCTATCATCGTCTGATAGGCGTTTTCTTGCTCTGGAAAAGCCACTCCCTGCATCTGAATCAAGAATGAACCAACAGCGTAGTTATCACGCTTCAACTCCTCTGGTGATAGTTTACTGCCTGGTCGGTTAATATCAACGAATTCACCCGTACAGGAAGAGAAGACTGTCAGCAGACAGAAGAAAAAAAGCGATTTTATTCTACTAAACATCATCATCTTAAAGTTTTACGTTGATACTAAAGCCCAACGAACGTTGGCTGGGCTGCATGAAATAATCAAATCCTTGATAATATATATCTGTAGAAGGGGTTGCCTCAGGATCGAAAGGTGCCTTACAATACAGCATCAAGAGGTTTCTTGCTGTCAAAGCGACTGACACCTTTGCCCCACGAATCAGTTTATCAAAGGTATAACTCAGATAAAGTTCCTTAATTCGAGCGTTAGTAGCACTGTAAACGTACTCATCCCAAATCGGAGTCTCTCCTCCGACCACTGTATAATACTTCTCCGTAGAAACCAACTGATTACCAACAGCAACACCACCATTGTTTCTCAGTTCTGCAGTCTTCTTAGAAACGCCATACGAATCCATAAAAGCTTGTGTCTGTGACACGCAGACACCACCTAAACGAGCTGTTATCAACATTCCGAGTTCTAATCCCTTCCATGAGAAGTTATTGCTCAAACCCAGTTGTGCCTTAGGTAAGACAGAACCTACCAACTTAGGTGAAGCTAACTCTACCTGCATTACCTGCCCATCAGCATTAAGTAGGATATTTCCTTGTGCATCACGCTTAAAATCAGTAAATGTATAGAGGTCACCCATCGTACCGCCTTGTGTCAATATCACCTCACAACCATTCAAACCGCCTTGACGCAGTGACTCGTTAGGATTATCAAGCAACCTGACAATTCGGTTACTATTCGTACTATAGGTCATATTTGTAGACCAACGAAAATCATTCCATTTCTTGTTATAGCCAATACTGAGTTCTAAGCCTCTATTCTGCACGTCTCCCGCTTGTATATACTCACGATTAAATGCACCCCCAAGTGTAATTGGACGAAGGAAGGTTTGATTCTTCGTATCCGATTGGTAAAGTGTGAACTTTACTGACATTGCTTCTCTAAACAGATGAGCCGTCATTCCCGCTTCCCAAGAGTTCGTACGCTCTGGATAGAAATTGTCAGGAAACTTATAAGTAACTGTATGGTAAGTGCCTGTAGAAGGGATATACTCATAACGCCAAGCTGAGGAAATATTAGGAGAGATGGCAGAGCCCACTGAAGCCCACGAAGTACGGAACTTCAAAAAGTCAATAAACTTCGGCAATTTGAGCATCTTTGAGAGAATAGCCGACATACCCACAGAAGGATAGAAGAAGGACTGCTGTGCTGTATTACTCAGTGAAGAATCCCAGTCGTTACGTCCTGTCACTGTAAGATAAACCCGTTCTTGCCAACCTAACTCCACACTTCCAAGCACGGAATAGATTGCGTGACGAGTGATATCAAAGATTGGACGATTATCACCCGACACCCTACTATAGTCAATGCCATTAGGAGTGAAGATATTTGAAGGAGCCTTTAACCCTCCTTGAAAACCAGACACGTCATACGATGTATTTGAAAATGCAGAACCAACGTTTGCTACCAATGAGAGCTCACCCCATCGCTTAGAGACATCTGCCATGACATCAGCATAGAAAGAGCGGTCATTCACCTTACAATAACTATAATATCCGTAAGGCGAATGAGCAAAAATATCAAGCGTTGAAGCATAACGTTTGTCTTCCAACTTATTTAAAGCTTCATCCCAACGGAGTCTTCCTTCAAGGGCAAACCAATTGGTAAGGTGATACTTCACACCAAGGTCAGTAAGGTATCTATTACGCTTCGTTGTCTTCAACATACGATTAGCAACCCAATAAGGGTTTTGCATCTTCAAGTCGTCTCCATAACTCCAATTCTGCAAATTGATATTGCGCACTGCATCATATGTCTCAAACTCCTTTATATCATTAAAGTCCTCACCACGTGGGAAAAGATAAACCGAAGTCAGGGGGTTAAAGTATTGTCCCTGTGCCAACATATTCCTATCATTTTCTCTAACAAACTTAAAAGAGAAAGTCAGTCTTAACTTATCCTGTAATGCCGAAAAGACATTCTTAAACGTGAGGTTATATCGTTGAAAATCATTGTTCGGAATAATACCACTCACTGTTGATGAACCCAAAGAAAGATAGACTTGATTGCGCTCTGTGCCTGCCGTTACAGTTGCATTATTCGTAAAGTTTACTCCCGTACGGAAGAAGTCATTAGGCGTGTAGCCACCTGTACCCGACGTATTCTTCGTTCCCCACGACTTCATCTCATTGGTACGATTGCCGTATTCATTCTGAAAATCAGGCAAAACAAAGGGAGAGAGAAACTGTGTACTTGTAGAAAACTCCACAGAAGTTTTACCCACTCTGCCCGATTTGGTCTTTATCATCACCGCTCCCTGCGCTGCGGCTGAACCATAAAGAGCAGCTGCTGCAGCACCACTAAGAACCGAAACACTCTCTATATCATCAGGATTAATATCTGAAATACCCTCTGTACCGGGCTGTATTGAGTAAATACCACTCTTCACATCATCATTGCTTCGATTATTGATAGGAATACCATCAATCACATAAAGCGGTTGATTACTCTGTGCCAAAGACTTCGGTCCACGCATTACCACACGTGCTGCGCCACCCATTCCGGCTGCAGACTCATTGACAGAAATACCAGCCATCCTACCAGCCAAAGCATTAGCAATGTTAGTTGTCTTCACTTTGTTTAGCTCTTCACCATCCATCTGCTTGACATTATAGTTCAAGGCTGTGCCCGAACGGCTGATACCCAAGGCTGTGACAAAGACTGTCTCTAACTCATAGGGACTCTCTTTCAATACAAATAACAGATTATCTCTATTTTCTATATGCTTTTCTATCGCATCAAAACCAATGCAAGATATAACCAAAATAGGGTTAGGCATTTCTGATTTCAAAACAAATTTACCCTCTAAATCAGACATTGCACAAACCTTAGAACTACCCTTTACCATAATGGTTGCACCGATAAGAGGATTACCCGCTACATCTTGCACCTTCCCCTTAAAGCTATAGAGCGTTGGTACAACGAGTTCCTCTCTCTTACGTTGTTGGTAAGTAGGTTCCGCACTCTTCGTATATCGATTTTTAATAGCTGCTTTTTCCTTCTTTAAATATATAATATTATCAATAATTTTATAAGTTATCCCCGTATTTTCAAAGAGTCTACTCAACACGAAATCAATAGGTAAATTACTTATAGAAACAGCATTAACATTCTGTTTACCAAGTGCATCATCATAGAAAAAACGATACTTAGTTTTTGATTTAATTCGTTGTATTACAGTCCTTAAATCAGTTTGATTAGTTGTTAGTGATACCTGTGCAGAAACACTATATACACCTATCATCAAAAGAAAGGCACATATAAACGTTCTGAGGGAAAGTAATACTTTCAGACTATCAGCTATTACCATGAAATCAGTTCAAATTGTATTATTTTTACAATACACTAACAAAACATTGAGTTTATATACACAAAGATAGGCAATTATCTTTATTTAATAAAGATAGCTTGTACCCATTTCACATAAATTAACCTCTTCCATCGTCTTAACAAGCATAAAAAGTGTATCTTTGTTCATAAATATTAAAAATGTCCTGCTAACACCATCGCAAAGAGTAAAGATGTAGATAGGATAGAACCAGATATAGCAGGGTTTAAGAATAGACAATGACATTACCAGAACAAAGGTTCCGACAGATATTTAGGGCTTTATATCCCTCTCTCTCTTTCTATGCCACTCGTCTTGTACAAGATGATGAGGCTGAGGATATCGTACAGGAAGCTTTCATGGAATTATGGAAACGAAAAGAAGATATTGAGGATGAAAGCCACATAAAGGCTTTCCTCTATCGTATTGTCTATACCCGCGCCCTCAATGTCATTAAGCATCGCACCGTTGTCAACAACCATGCCGACAGCGTAAAGAAAATTACCCAGTTCAAGTTAGACTATTATGACCCAGAGACTAACGACGTGATGGGTTATATTGAAGGCTTGGAAACAAGAAAGCAAATCAATGATGCAATCGGAGAACTTCCTGCAAAATGTCGCGAGGTTTTTATATTAAGCTATCAGCACGACAAGAAAAACAAAGAGATTGCAGAGCAGTTAGGCATTTCGATTCGTACTGTTGAAGTACATTTATACAAGGCTTTAAAGACCTTAAGGACAAGACTAAAGCGTCACACATAGGGACACTTTCAAGAAGAAAACATCTGCTCGATGAATTTATTTTCATGAACAGAAATATTTATTTTCACGAACAAAAATATTTTTCTTCATGAAAAGAAATTCTTTTTATCATGAAAATAATTCGTCATCAACAATGAGTAAGCTATAGCAAGCATACACTTTAACTGACAAAACAGTAATTTTTATAACATTTTTTATTAATTACTATTACGTAAAAAGACCGATAAGGTTGTTATAAGAAATGAGTAGCAGGAAAACTGCTGGCTAAAAGATTAAAATACAATACGCCTCAGCTGAAACAAAACAGAATGAGTGAAATAAATAACAAGACAATTAAAGACTATCTTGTTGGCAAGGCAACTGCCAAAGAGATGGAGCAGCTGGCTGAATGGCTGGCAGTCTCGGAGGAAAATCGAAAGGAATTCTTCGAGATGGAGTTGGCTTTCCATTTAGGAAAGAACAACCAGTTTGCTACATCTAAGAAAATCGAAGAAGCAGAGACTAAACTATTTGACCAAATAAGAGAATACGAAGAACAGACCAGAAATAAGAATAAACTTTATTTCCTCCGCTATGCAGCAGCAATCATTGTTGCCGTATTATTAATTGGTGGAGGACTCTTTGCATATCTTCACCAGTCTACAGAAACTATCACTGTTGCTGCGATGAACGAGGTAAAGAAAGTTGTTTTACCCGATAATTCTACTGTATGGCTCAACAAGGGAGCTACAATTAGTTATGTAGATAACTTTGAAGGCGACCAGCGTAAGGTAAACCTAAAGGGCGAAGCATTGTTTCACGTAACAAAGAACGCTGAAAAACCATTCATTGTCAACAGTGATGGAGCCTCAGCAAAGGTATTGGGAACAACCTTCAACTTTAAAGATCAAGCTACTGATGGAAAAGAGGTTATTAGCTTGATAGAAGGTAGATTGGAAGTAACTGGACTTAATGGAGAAGGAAAGGTTGTCCTTCAACCCAACCAAAAGGCTACCGTCAGCAAAGATTCCAAGACCATTAAGACAGAAAATAGTTATGCACTTGCAGACGCTGTATGGCGTGACAACATAATCCCATTTAGCAATATGAGAATCAAAGAGATTGCTAAAATCCTTGAGCAACTCTACGATTACAAGATTATTGTTGATTCTAAGTTAGACCACACAAAAACTTACACAGGTGTTATCAAGAAAAATAAGGATATAAGAAATGTCTTAGACGGACTTTCTTATACCATTTCTTTCCACTACACCATTCACGACAAAGAGATAACCCTCTCAGAATAAGTATCTGAGAGAGCTATCTTTTTGCCACAAAACGTCTAAATCAGTTTCTTAAATTTGGAGAAGCTATAAAATGAAAAGAGCCTATATAACTCGTTTCGAACGACAAGCCAACTCTACTTCAATAACAAATTGAAACGTTATTAGCGGTCAACACCATTGGTGCTTACCATCAGCACGACATGTGCTGAGCAACAACACATTGACTGAAGGTCGAGAGAAAGGGACATTAAGGTTATTATAATGAAGATAGTAAGACGCTAACAGCTTTCCAAGAATAGAAAGCTTTCATCAAACGACACTATGAATAAAAAATTATATTGCTGTCCGATAAAACCTCTACATGCTGCAATACTCTCTCTCAATCCTGCTGAAATACGCATATTTAGTTCTAATTTCAAATTCCAACCCCCCTAGAATAATGACAGCTCTTCTGGTGGGGCTTTTGCCTGAGTAATCAATCTATCCCAGTCTCTATGTGGCTGCTCAAAGAATAGGTCCTTCCGAAATTTGGAGTGATGAACCATAAGCTCTTTCATATAGTTACGAAGTAATAGCCTCCACTAAAAGCCTATAAAAAGCCATTTTTTTAAAATAAAAATCATAATTCAAGCTTTTCTAAAGTCGGCGTTGCCGAACTGCTGTGCGACATCGTTAAATCCTTTTATATAAAGCTGTTATAATGGAGGTTTGTTATCTTCTATGACAACGTTGATTATACCTATCACTCCAAATTCCTGATGAACCCTTTAGATTCTTCAGCCATTTGGGCTGTCCACAATTTCGGCTGTCCGAGTAAAGCTCATGGCGGTATTTTATGTGTCGACCGAAAATAACATACTAATTCTTCTTTATCCCCAAAAAATATCGTATATTTGCACTGTAAAAGCAGTTGAATTTATGCAGTTAAACAAACTAAAGGCGGTTTTAGATTCCAAGGGAATCACTCAAACATGGCTTGCAAAAAAAACTTGGTAAGAGTTTGGTATCGTCAACGCTTGGTGTTTGAATAAAACTCAACCTGGTCTGAAAACTCTTTACAGCATATCTGAGGCATTATCAGTTGATTTAAAGGATTTGATAGTAGATAAAATTGTAAACTCTGTGAAAACATCTTATCATAATGATAAACAATAATTCTAATCGTATGATCAAGTACAGTGGTCAGGTCTTCACCCCCGACTTTTTGGTCTCTGCTATTTTAGATTATGTAGGTTATGTTGATGGTAATATTCTACAAAAGCATGTCATTGATAATAGTTGCGGGGATGGTGCTTTTTTGTGTGAAATCACTAATAGATATTGCAAAGATTATATTGCTCAAAATGGTTCTGTACGTGGGCTTAAGGAAGAGCTCGAAAAGTATATTCATGGAATAGAGTTAGACCCAGTAGCATATGAGAACTGTCTTTTCAATTTAGGAACTATTATGTCCGAGTTTGGTATTGATAAGGTTGAGTGGAATATTCTGAATAGCAATGCTTTATTGATAGGCGAATTTGATTCTATGATGGACTTCGTTATAGGTAATCCCCCATATGTTAGAGTCCATAATCTGAAGGAGCATTATGAGGATGTTAAGTTGTTTAGTTTTGCACAAGATGGCATGACAGATCTTTATTTGGTATTCTATGAATTAGGGCTACGCATGCTTAATAAAAAAGGAAGGTTGTGTTATATAACTCCAAGTTCTTGGTTGTCAAGTCTAGCTGCAACAAATATGCGAAAGTATATTATGTCGTATAGGAATCTTGTTGGTCTGATTGATTTAGGCCATTATCAAGCATTTGATGGAGCTATGACTTATACAATGATTGCCTTATTTGATGTGCAAAATACTTGTGATCATATAGATTACTATACTTATTCAGAAGAAAGCCAAGCGAAAGTCTATGTAGACTCCTTCTCATATGAAGAAATGTTGATTGGGGAGAAGTTTTACGTAGCCACACGTAAGGATTTGTCGATGCTTAAAGCAATAAAGACCACTCCAACTCATAGATTTGTAAAAGTGAAAAATGGGTTTGCTACGCTAGCAGATAAAATATTTATCAAGGATGTTCCGTTTCAAAAACTTACAATTCCTATATTGAAGGCATCTACTGGTAAGTGGAAACGAGGTTTTTTTCCATATGATACTAAGGGAAAGCCATTGTCGAAAGAAGAAATATTCTCTTATCCGGAAATTGCAGAGTATTTGACTCAGCATAAAGCAAGCTTATTAAAGAAACAATCAGAAGAGCAAAAGCCAGACTGGTACCTTTATGGAAGAACGCAAGCTGTTAAAGATGTTTATTTGAAAAAATATTCAATCAATACTATCATCAAACAAGTTGGAACCATTAAGTTAGTTGACGTACCTGTTGGCTCTGGTATTTACAGTGGTTTATATATACTTACAGAAGTCCCTTTTGAAATACTTGAAAGGATTATAAAGTCAGATGAATTTATCAATTATCTGTCGATTCTTAAACAATATAAAAGTGGTGGATATTACACATACACCTCAAAAGATTTAGAGCAATACCTCAATTACAAAATATCACAACATGCAAGAGCAAAACATTTCATACCCGCTAACGAACAGGGAATTTTTGAAAGTTATTTCTAATTCTTTCTGTCGTTTTCTTCAAAAAGGAACATCAGCAAGCACAGACAAATTGAAACCTCTTCATGGGGCGATTGCACGCGACTTACATTCTAAGTTAGGTCCTGACTATGAGATTATTTCTCAAGGCTATGGCGTCGATAAAGAGACTCGAATTCAAGGACGTTATATGGAGAAATTGGTGGATATAACTGTTACAAAAGAAGATAAAGCTGTAGCTGGTATTGCTGTTAAGTTCGTAATGCAAAACTATTCTCAGAACTCAAATAATTATTTTGAGAATATGTTAGGAGAGACCGCAAATATTAGAGCAAATAAATGTCCTTATTTTCAGATCTTCATTATTCTAGATAGACTACCTTATTACAAAAAGGATCCTGAAAAGCCAATACAAAAGTGGGAAACATTTACTGAGCATAATGCAGAAAAATATGTTGTCCTTTCGAAAGACGACGTTGATTTGTTCTTTCATACTCCAAACAAAACACTTATTTACGTAGTCCACATTCCTGATCCTCCTCAATTAAGTACGCAGAAAGAGTATATGGATTATTATAGAGGTCTTGACTTCTCTGTAACCATCTCTGAAGATACATTTAATACAATGGAGTCTGCTGTTGTGTTAAACAACTACGAAACTTTTATCAATAAGGTTTATCATACCATTCTAGCACAATAATGGAAGAAAAGTATGTTTTTCAACTAGCAGTTTCTGAAGAGCAAAAGAAATATGCATATCAATTAGTTGATTTCTCTATTGAGCATCATCCAGTAACAGATATTTTTGCTAACGACCCTGATGGAAAGAGAAGGCAAAGAGAATTTCGATTTACTGGCACATTAGGAGAAGTTGTGTTTGCCGATGCCTACGGATTAGCTCGTCCAACCAGGTCATTTGGTGCAATTGATGGACAAGACTTTGGTCAAGACTTTTTATTAGAACTAAATCAAGAATTTCTCTCCTTTGACATTAAATCGATGCATCGAAAAAGCAACCGATTTAGAGCTAATTATGTCTTAAATATCGCTGCATATCAAATGCATAAGAAGTTTAGTATTACAGACTATTATTTCTGTATAAGTTTTCACGAAGAAGGTATCACTACATATGCAACATTCCTTGGTTACTTAAAAAAAGAAGACGTCTTATCAGGTAAAATCGGAGATTTATTCAAGCAAGGGACTAAAAGAGTTAGAGAAGATGGATCCTTTTTTGTGTTTATGAGAGATACATATGAAATAATGTTTAAACATATCAAACCTCCCCATGTTCCTGAAAGTATAAAGTCAAATGAAGGCTTTTCTAGAATAACCATTCTTCCTGGTTATAGGGAAAATAACATTTATTAATCATCTTATAACGAATGGGTATTGAATTGCTTTTTAGTATTGACCAATCAGAGAAAAGGATGTTTGATAAAGCAAGACCGGATTATTATTAAAACCACCTTCAATAACATAAGATCTATTTTCAATTCTTAATCAGCCCTTTTAGATTCGGGTCATCCTTAATCCTTTCAATCTCACTGGCGACGAGATTTTGGATATCCTGCTTCACACACTTATAGTTGGTTTCGATAGTCTCTTTGAGATTGTCGGAGCCATCTTCGTTTGTGAACTCTGCGATGATGGGAATGGGCTGATAGGCTTTCATCTCGGCAGAGACCTTAGCTGAGTTTACAACTATCTCAGCGTGGAAGATCTTCTGCTCGATGCGTTCATCAAAGTTGTCAGAGACGGCTCCGACAAACATACCTTGTGTGAGGTTCGAGATTTTGGAAGTAAGGATAAGGTTATCGAGTTGCGTGGAGATAGAGGTAGACTTGTCGTTGCGGTTGATGGTCATGGGCTGACGTTGCTGGAGGACTTTTCCGAAGCGTTCGGAGAGTGTCTTGGCTGTTTCGCCTACGACTTGACCACTAAAGACATTTCCCACGGTGTTTTGAATCACCTTACTTTCCTTGTCGCCATAGTCACGCGTGAGTTACGAGAAGTCTTGAAAGCCCAAACAAACTGCCACCTTGTTAGAGCGAGCTGTGGCAATGAGGTTGTTCAAGCCACGGAAGTAGATGGTAGGTCGCTCGTCTATGATAACCGAGGATTTGAGTTGCTTTTTCTTGTTGATGAGTTTCACGATACGCGAATTGTAGAGTCCAAGTGCCGCAGAGTAGATATTTTGGCGGTCAGGGTTGTTTCCTACGACCAAGACCTTTGGCTCACGTGGGTTGTTGACGTCAAGAGAAAAGTCATCTCCCGTCATCACCCAATAGAGAGCTGGAGAAATCATACGTGAGAGCGGTATCTTTGCCGAAGTAATCTGCCCCTGCAACTGGTCTTACGCACCACCCTCCCACACGTCCATAAAGGGAGAATGGTAGTTCGCCAATTCGTCATAAGCTGTGAGGATGGAAATATCTGAGCGTAGGGGCGATTGAGGAACTCAATGGCGTGTGGAAAGGTGTAATACTTGCCGTCTTCGTAGATTTTGAGAAACCAAATGATGGCTGCTAGTAAGATGATAGGTGACTCCACAAAGAAGTCGCCTTGTTCTGTATCCACGAGCGGTTGAGGTTGAGCATAATCGTGTAAGCACTCTCGTAAGCATCGGAGATGTCCGTCATAAAGCTCGGATTGATGGGGTTACATCGGTGCAATTTGCGCGGGTCGTCAAAGTTGATGACGAAGAATTGGGGTTTTACTTCATAAGCATCCAAATGATGGAGCAAATGATTGTAAGCAATCTCTGAGAGGTCGGGAAATTTGTAGTTGTAGATGTACATCGCAAAACCTTTTTCTATTTGTTGCTTGATGTAGTTGTTCACAATGGCATAGGACTTACCCGAACCTGGTGTGCCAAGTACCATTGATGCTCTGAAGGGATTGACGATGTTGATCCATCCCTTGTTCCATTTCTTTTTGTAGTAAAAGCGTGTCGGCAAGTTCACCGAATACTCGTTTTGCATCAGCCGTGTTTCTTGCATAAAACTCTCGTTTTCCATGTTGAAAACGTCATCCATCAGGTTGTTTTTGAGCAAACGACTCATCCACACTCTAGCCATCAATAGGCAGATATAGCCTAGGAACAAAGAGAAGATGTAGAGTGATGCTGCACCTACTGCCGAGATGGGCAAAACGAGCAACCACCAATTGAGAAAGAAAAGCACAAAGCCCACGGCAAGGGCTGAGTAAATCATTCTCCACGTTATCTTTTCTTCCTTGACGCCCTTGGTGCCTAAGCAAGAAAGCCCAAGGAAAACTACGCAAAAGAGCTTTGTCCACAGGATGGAGGAGAACAAGCCAGTCGTGCGTTGAAAATTGAGTAGGATTTTGTCTATTACCTCAATTCCGTAGCATTATTCCTTGTGAGGTATTTTTATATATTGAAGTGACATTTTTGGGATTTATCCATTGATATGGGGATTTTCT
>CAUVDL010000012.1:0-51031 GCA_963550695.1 uncultured Prevotella sp.
AACTGAGGTCTACCAACGCACGTGAATACATCGGTTTCATTCCCTCTGGCTTTTTTAGGTAAAGCTGTAGGAGTAGCAGCCAATAGTCATCAGACCATAAAGGATGTGTTGCCATAATCGTAAATTCCCATCCCCTACCCTCTCTTTCTTCAAAGATTGAAAAGTGAAAAACTTAGGTGTAGGAGTGTATCTGTTTGTCTTTCGCAAAGATACTCCTTTTTATTATAATGGCAAAAGAAAGTGACGGAAAGTTAACGAGTTAACAGGTTTACGAGTTGACAAGTTGTTTGTGGTAAATAATTACTCGTAAGGTGATTTGTTTGTAGGTATAAATACGTTTTTAATAGGGTATAAAAATAGTGTTTAAAGTTGCCGTTTTATTTCTCAATTTCCCCTTGTTAACCTACCGATAGTTACCTATTTCTAAATTATTTTCATGAAAAAAAATATTTTTCTTCACGTAAAAAAATATTTCTTTTCACGTAAATAAATGTTTTTCTTCATGAAAATAATTCGCTTTTGATAAGTACCTTGACTCTCAAAAGAGGGTCTATCTAATGATTTTCTATGCTAAAATGGGTGATTAAAAACCATTCTTTGGACTTAAATTTACGACATTCATCAAGCCAAATAACGTATGTTATGCAGTCCTAACGACCTGTTTCTACTTCTTTCCTCCACCCACTAAGTCATCATTCTGAATGCTTCGTTCAGCCTTCTTGACGCTTGCTTTTAACTTACCAAAGTTCCATGAAAGACGGATTCCAAAGCATTTAGGTTTCATAACGGAGCGTTCATAACCAGTATAATCGCCTCGAACGATACGATAAGTACTTGATCTTTCTTTGATGAAAGGTGATTCTGCTGATAAAGATACTGTCAGCTTGTCCTTGAAAAAGCGACGTGTCAAGGTGAAATCATAGTAGAACCAATGCCCCTCAATGGCATACGGATTATAAATTCGGTTGCCATATTCACCTCCAATATTGGTTGTCAACGTTAAGTCCCAAGGTATTTTCTGCTCCCAATTAAAGTAGATATCACCACCGCATCCGCTGTTCTTGATAGAAGGTGTGGGCAATGTGATTCGGGCATAACGAATGTTAGCGTTGAGTGTAAACGATGTTCCGGTGAAAGGAGTCCATTCTGTGTAGGATGAAATACCGAAAATTTTATTCTTTAGTACGTTCTGATAAGTAGAAACATCTTTGCGATTCTGTTCATACAAGATACGACCTATACCATTGTTGGTAAATGAATAATAGGTACTTAACTGCAAAGTAAGTTTTGAAGTAACCAACATATACACAAGTTGTAGCTTTTGATTGCGACTGCTTCCTAAGTTTGCATTACCGAAAGAGACTGCTGTTGGTGTGCTAATGATGGCTGGATTGAGATATCCGATGCCGGGTCTGTTGATGCTGGTGTTATAGCTAAACTTCAATGTCTGACCGTCGCTAATCTTGTATTGTAGACTTGCTGATGGTACCCAGTCATTGAGATTAGTATGGTAATCAGGGTTACTACCATCGGGATAGGATGCTTTCATGTGGGTAAATTCATATCTCAAACCTGCACGGGCAGCCCATTTACCAGCGGTGAGGATATATGACAGGTATGCAGCAGCTACTTGTGCCTTATGCTTGAACTTACTTTCCATGTCAGGTGTAGTCCCTTGATAGTCCATTAATGACGTACTATTGTTATAACGAAGGATATATTTCGTTCCGCTTTCTATCTTGTGGTGTTTTCCAAAGGGTCGTACATAGTCAATCTGGAAGGTGTGTTCCGTGAAGCGTTCACGGGTGTTCTGGTCGTAACTTGTATAGCTGACAGGGAAGTTAACCATGTTGTTATACATCTGACGGAAGATGGTGTGTTGGCGTGTAGCTGCCAACATATAAGAAAGAGTTAGGATTTCTCCATCTAAATGAGTCTTGTGTTGATAGTCAAAACGTCCTCCAAGATTAAGATGAGAATAGCCCGGTGTGGTCATATCATTATTGAATCTGTAAATCAGTTGGTTATTCTTGTCCCACCGTTCATTCGTACTCTGTGTGTTAGCATCGGCTTTATAGCCGAAGAAATTGGTTGATGCGGTAAGCAGGTTGAGTGAGTCAATCTCGTAACTGGCACTGATATTGCCGAAATGTATTGTTGCACCCGTGCTGTTTATACCATATTCATGCGTGTGTTCGCCAGTCTTTACGTAGTTGTAGGCTTTCTCACTATAACTTTCTGTCTGTTTCTTGTTCTGGTTTGCATAGTTATAATTGACAGTTGTCGTAAGTTTTCCCACCTTTGTGGTCAGATAAGTACCAAGTCTTACAGAGCCATAAGTGTCGACATCAGAGTTTACATTGCCTGACACTCCTTGTAGTTTAGTATTGCTCATCATGACGATGTTGAGGATAGCCGTAGTCCCTTCAGCATCATACTTGGCACCGGGGTCAGTGATAACCTCAATCCTTTTGATCGTAGAAGCAGGTATTGCCTTGAGAATATCCTTAAGGTTCTGCCCCGAAAGACTTGGGTCAGGGTGTCCGTTCTTGTATACCTTGAAACTTGTAGAGCCTTGAACTCTGATATTTTCTTGTCCGTCAACGGTGACAAGGGGTATTTTATTAAGTATTTCTAAGGTTGTTTTCGTCTGTGCAGTCTTGTCATGCTGCACGTCATAAGTCAGCTTGTCAATATCATTCTTGATAAGCTGACGCCTTTGTGTTACGACGACTTCCTCCAACTTCTGTGTCTTTGTGGAGTCCGTTTTGGTTGTGTTCTGGGCTGGCAGGGCTGTTGCCGAGAGGCAGGCAGTGAGTAATAGTATCAATTTATTCCACATAGTCAAAGCGTTAAGTTTATAGTTGTCAATATGATACAAAGATATGTTTTTTCTTAATAAGTTCCAATTCGTTTCAAAAGTATTTTTACATTCTTTTCCTTATGTCCCGTATTAAACCCTTTTTAGTGCTTTTTCTCTATTAATATGCAAGAAGATTACAATGCAGAAATGCTCACAGTGTTCGGTTAGAAAGCAGATTATCAAACAGAATAAATCCTCTTTTAATGTATTGATTAATAGTGGTTTGATAAGATTTTGTCTATATCTGTTTGTCAATAGAGCCTTACCAATGGTTTAGTGTAACAACAATCCCCGCTCTTCCTACTCTTATCTACTGACGTGTTGAGGCTTAGCACAAGTGGTGTTAAGGCTCCGCACCAATGGTGCGGACGCTTCGCACGGGTGGTGCGGAGGAGTGAAAGTTATGCAATATGCTGTTAAGATAAGAGCAGTTTATTGTTATAAAGTGCTTATTCTACCCTAAGTAAACAAAGAATATTATATTTTTTCGTTCTATAATTCCCATCGAAACGAAGTGTTTTACGGAAACTTTTTGTAAATTTGCACATTAGTTATAATAGAAAATAAGAATGGAATACAACTTCATAGACATTGAGAAGAAATGGCAACAGAAGTGGGTTGAGAATAAGACCTACAAAGTTGTTGAAGACGAGAACAAGCAGAAGTTCTATGTACTTAATATGTTCCCTTATCCATCAGGAGCCGGATTGCACGTCGGACATCCATTGGGTTACATTGCAAGTGACATCTATGCACGCTATAAGCGACTGAAAGGATTCAACGTGTTGAACCCTATGGGATATGATGCTTATGGACTTCCTGCTGAGCAGTATGCCATTCAAACGGGTCAGCATCCACAGCTGACAACCGACACGAACATTGCTCGTTACCGTGAGCAGTTGGATAAGATAGGTTTCAGTTTCGACTGGGATCGTGAGATACGCACCTGTGACCCACGTTATTATCACTGGACACAGTGGGCTTTCCAGCGTATGTTCGAGTCTTATTATGACTATACACAACAGAAGGCATTGCCTATTGAGGACCTTGTTCGCCACTTTGAGGAAGAAGGAACACTGAACCTTAATGTCGCACAGAGCGAGGAACTGATATTCTCTGCACGTGACTGGATGAGCATGGACGAGCAGGAACAGCAGGAGAAGTTGATGAACTACCGTATTGCTTACCTCGGTGAGACAATGGTAAACTGGTGTCCGGGACTCGGAACGGTACTTGCTAATGACGAGGTTGTCAATGGTGTGAGCGAGCGTGGAGGCTATCCTGTCGTACAGAAGTTGATGAAGCAGTGGTGTCTTCGTGTGTCAGCCTATTCACAAAGACTGCTTGATGGCTTGGAGACAGTCAACTGGTCTGACTCTATCAAGGAGACACAGAAGAACTGGATTGGCCGTTCTGAGGGTACAGAGGTTGAATTCAAATACCTTACACCAACTGGTGAGGGGCAGAAAGAGGGTAAGTTCACTATCTTTACCACGCGTGCTGACACGATGTTTGGTGTTAGCTTCATGGTATTGGCACCAGAGTCAGAACTCGTTTCAGAGCTTACTTCAGAGGCTCAGAAGGCTGAGGTAGAGGAGTATTTGGCGTATGTAAAGAAGCGCACAGAGTTAGAACGTATGTCTGACCGTAAGGTGACAGGTGTCTTCTCAGGCTCATACGGTATCAATCCATTCACTGGCGAGCAGATTCCTATTTGGATTTCAGAGTATGTTTTGGCTGGATATGGAACAGGAGCGATTATGGCTGTGCCTGCTCACGACAGTCGTGACTATGCCTTTGCTAAGCATTTCAACCTCCCAATCATCCCATTGATTGAGGGTGCTGATGTCTCTGAAGAAAGCTTTGATGCAAAGGAAGGAATCGTAACGAACTCTCCTGCGGAAGGTAAAGAGAGTATGGACGGTTTCTCTCTCAATGGTCTTACGGTGAAGGAAGCTATTGAGAAGACAAAGCAGTTTGTTACCGAGAAGGGTATCGGTCGTGTGAAGGTAAACTATCGTTTGCGTGACGCTATCTTCTCACGCCAGCGTTATTGGGGAGAACCATTCCCAGTCTATTACAAGCAGGGAATGCCTTATATGATACCAGAGGAGTGTTTGCCTCTCGAACTACCTGAAATCGACAAGTATGAACCAACAGAAAGCGGCGAACCACCATTGGGTCGTGCAAAGGTTTGGGCTTGGAATGAGGCTGAACGTAAGGTTGTGGAGAAGTCATTGGTTGACGATAAGACTGTATTCCCATTGGAGTTGAATACGATGCCAGGCTTTGCTGGTAGCTCAGCATACTATCTTCGCTATATGGACCCACACAATGACAAAGCACTTGTGGGCAAAAAGGCAGACGAGTATTGGCAGAATGTAGACCTTTATGTCGGTGGTACCGAGCATGCAACAGGTCACTTGATTTACAGTCGTTTCTGGAATAAGTTCCTCTTCGACTGTGGTTGCAGTTGTAAAGAGGAACCATACGAGAAGTTGGTGAACCAAGGAATGATTCAAGGTCGCTCTAACTTCGTTTATCGTATCAACTCTGACGACCATTCAAAGGCACCAGTCTTTGTCAGCTTGGGCCAGAAAGACAAGTATGATACTACTCCTATCCACGTTGATGTGAACATTGTGCACGCTGATGTATTGGATGTTGAGGCTTTCAAGGCATGGCGTCCAGAATATAACAATGCTGAATTCATCTTTGAGGACGGCACATCATCATCAGAACTCATCAACACCCAACACCCAACATCCGCCATTTATAAGTGCGGTTGGGCAGTTGAGAAGATGTCAAAGTCAATGTTCAACGTTGTCAATCCAGATGTGATTGTTGAGCAGTATGGCGCAGACACCCTCCGTCTTTACGAAATGTTCTTGGGTCCTGTAGAGGCAAGTAAGCCTTGGGATACGAACGGTATCGATGGTTGTTTCCGTTTCTTGAAGAAGTTCTGGAAGCTTTATCAGCAGGAACTTAACGATAATGAGCCTTCAAAGGATTCATTGAAGAGCGTTCATAAGCTTATTAAGAAGGTGACAGGCGATATCGAGCAGTTCTCTTATAACACAGCTGTTTCAGCGTTTATGATTTGCGTTAACGAGCTTGGACAGCAGAAGTGCGCTAATCGTGAACTATTGAAGAAGATGGTTATTGTCATCGCTCCATTCGCACCTCACATGGCAGAAGAGCTGTGGGAGCAGTTGGGTGGTGAGACAAAGAGTGTCTTCGATGCTGAATGGCCAGCATGGGACGAGTCTTATCTCGTAGAGAATGAGGTGCAGCTGACAGTATCTTTCAATGGTAAGGCACGTTTCCAGATGACTTTCCCTGCTGATGCAACGAAGGAAGATATTGAGAAGAAGGCTTTAGAAGACGAACGAAGCCAGCACTATATCGACGGTAAAACAATCGTAAAGATTATCGTTGTGCCGAAGAAGATTATCAACATCGTTTGCAAATAATTATAAACAAAATTCAGAAGAGGGTGTATGGAAGTAGAATTACAAGTTTGCTTTGATATATCCTCTTCATTATAATCATTCTAAGAGCCTATGACCATTGATCAACAACTCATCCGATCCGAAGCCAAAGATTACTTTTTCTTAACCATTGGCTTAATTGTTTATGCTGCTGCCTTCACTGTATTTCTAATGCCTTATGAGATTGTTACGGGTGGAGTGACGGGTATGTCTGCCGTAATTTACTATGCTACGGGTTTTAAGATTCAGAATACTTACATGATTATCAACATTTCGTTGTTGATAGTTGCTTTGAAGATACTGGGCTTTAAGTTCCTGATGAAGACCATTTATGCTATCTTTGCCCTTTATTTCCTATTGATATTCGCACAGGATTTAATGCCAAGAGATGCAAATGGAGAGTTTGTAAAGATGCTCGGTGAAGACCAAGCTTTTATGTCATTGATTATTGGTTGTAGCCTTACAGGTACGGGATTGGCTATCGTCTTCCTTAATAATGGAAGTACGGGTGGTACAGATATCATTGCTGCCTGTGTCAATAAGTATCATGATATTTCGTTAGGGCAGGTCTTAATGGGCGTTGACATCTTGATTGTGGGTAGCTGTTTGTTCTTCCCTCAGTTTGGTGATATCATGGAACGCTTGCATAAGATGGTCTTTGGTTACTGTACGATGTTCATAGAGTGTTTTATGTTAGATCACGTGATGAATATGAGACGCGAGTCAGTTCAGTTCATGATCTTCTCTTGGAAACATGAAGAAATAGCCAAAGCGATTGTTGAGGAGACCGAGCATGCGCTGACTATTCTTGATGGACATGGTTGGTACACAGGCAATGATATGAAGGTTATTTGCTTGTTGGCAAAGCGTAATGAGAGTAAAACTATCTTCCGTATCATCAAGATGGTTGATCCAACTGCCTTTGTGAGTCAGAGCTCGGTGATAGGTGTCTATGGTGAAGGCTTCGATCAGATAAAGATTAAGGCAAAGAAGGAAATGAAAAAGCAGGAAAAGAAGTTGGCTGATGCTATGAAAAAGCCTGCGAATGAACAGAAATAAAGATGCAGAAGAGCTGTGTTCCAGCTGCTAATTAGTAGGGACGCACGGCTTGTGTGTCCATTGGTAATAAACTTTTAAGGACATACGAGGCGTGCGTTCTTGTTGTTAGAGTAAGACTTGGAACTTTCAAATATAGCTCTTTTAGCATTCTAAAAACGTTTTATAGAGATGAAAATAGTATTTGCAACGAATAATAAACATAAGCTCGAAGAGATAAAGGACATCCTTGGAAAGGACTTTGAAATCGTTTCTTTGGCTGAGATTGGTTGTCATGAGGATATCCCTGAGACTGGGGCAACACTGGAGGAGAATGCGCGTCAGAAGTCTTCTTACGTCGTTGAGCACTATGGTCAGAACTGTTTTGCTGACGACACAGGACTTGAGGTGGAGGCACTCGGTGGTGAACCCGGTGTGCATTCGGCACGTTACGCAGAGGGAACCGACCACGATAGCGAGGCGAATATGCGTAAGCTATTGGTAAACTTAGAAGGTAAGGAAAATCGTAAGGCGTGTTTTCGCACCGTTATCTCTCTTATCATTGATGGTGTAGAACATCAGTTTGAGGGTAAGGTAGCGGGTAGAATCGCAACTGAGAAGCATGGAACAGAGGGCTTCGGGTACGACCCTATCTTCATTCCAGAGGGTTATGACAAGAGCTTTGCAGAGTTAGGTGAGGAGATAAAGAACCAGATCTCCCATCGTGCAAGGGCTGTGAAGAAGTTGGCGGAATACTTAGGAAGGCTGAAAGGATAAAAGAGTAAAAAGGCTAAAAGGGCCTTTTAATAGAAGAAGAGGTAATAAAGTAAAACCATTAAAGCCTCCTTTAAGACTTCGATAAATACCCTTTTCCGAATTATTTTCATGAAAATAAATATTTTTTCTCACGTAAAAAAATATTTCTTTTCACGTAAAAAAGAATTTATTTTCATGAAAATAATTTGAGGAAGGCAGTTTCTTTATTCTGCTTATAGGCTGATATAACGGCTGAAAAGGGCTGCTTTTGTTAGCTTGATAAGCCCCGATTCGAAGCTAAGTAGCCTATGTGTTATTTGTTTGACATTAGGAATATAACCATTTAATATCTGCTATGTTGTCTATTCTTCTTCCTGTTTATAACTGTAATTGTGTAGCTTTGGTGACAGAGTTACAGCGGCAGTGCGTGGAATGTAAGGTAGAATTCGAAATCATAGTGGCTGATGATGGCTCGTTATCGGGTGCTATTGGTACGAATGCAGTTTGCCAACATCTTATAGATGAGAACAAGGTTATTGAGCAATTGAAGGGTGTTCGTTATATTATCAGGGAGCAGAATGTGGGCCGATCGGTTATTCGTAACTTCCTTGTGTCGCAGGCTAAGGGTGATAGGCTGCTCTTCATTGATGGCGATTTGTCCTTGGATAATCCTTCTTTTATTCACAATTATCTGCAAACAGAAGCAGATGTAGTGGTGGGTGGAATAGCCATTGGGGGTAATCCTGACCAATGGAAAGGCAACCTTAGATACCGTTATGAGCGGCAATGTGAAGCAATTAATACCGTTGAGAGCCGCCAAAGTCAGCCTTATCAGCATTTAGCAACAAATCTACTCGTACGCCGTTCGATCTTAGGTGAGAAGCCTTATGATGAGAACATCAGCCATTATGGCTATGAAGATGTACTCTTAGGCAAACGGTTCCAGCAGCAACAAGTAGTAATAAAGCATATAGATAATCCCGTACTCTTCTGTGACTTCGAGGATAACGCAGGCTATCTTGCTAAGACAGAAGAAGCTTTGCGCACGCTATTTGCCTTCAGAAAGGAGCTGAAAGGCTACTCTCGTTTGCTTGACAAAGCCGAACAGATTGAGCGTTTACACTTCTCTCCACTTTTTATAACAGCTTATAAGCTATTTAATGAGCCTATAAAGAATTGCCTCTTAGGCAATAAACCGAAGGTTTTTTGGTTTAATATCTATAAACTGTTGTATTATTTACATTACACAAAGAACGCTATATGACAATTAAAAGATATTTCCTATCGCTTATTCTATTCTTTTCTCTTGTTGTAACTGCTCTTGCTGGCGGTGTAGGAACATGGAAAAACTATCTTTCTTACAATAATGTACAATGGGTTGAAGAAGGAGGTAACAAGCTGTATGTGCTTGCTTCCAATAGCCTTTATACCTATAACAAGAACGATCAGAGCATAAAGACCTACGATAATGTCAATGGTTTGAGCGATTCGGATATCCGTTTCATCGCATGGAATAAGACAGCTCGTCGGTTGGTTATTATCTATTCTAATAATAATATTGACCTGTTAGATGATAGAGGGAATGTTACCAATGTGCCAGATTACTATTTAAAGACAACAATGGCAGATAAAACCGTCAACGGTATAGATATGTCTGGCGTTTATTGTTATCTCTCTACAGGTTTCGGACTTGTAAAACTCAATGTTGCTAAAGCAGAGATAAGCGACAGTTATAACCTTTCTTTCCCAGTTAATTACAGCTATATTGAGAGTGGTTATATCTATGCTGCCAGCCAAAGTAACGGACTATATCGTGCTGCGTTATCTGCTAATCTCCTCGATAGAAACAATTGGACGAGCGTTGGAACTTATGTAGAGCGTCCAAGAACAGCCGATGCTACCCTATTGGCACAGGCTAAAACACTTAATCCTGGTGGTCCAAAGCGCAACACTTTTGTATGGACTACCTTCCTTAATAACCGTCTTTATGGTACCGGAGGAAACTTCAATCCGATAGTTAATAACTGGGAGAATCCGGGCATTGTACAGGTATTACAGGGTGATGATTGGAGCTTCTTCGAAGACGACTTCTCTACTCGTATGGGTTATTCTTATATAGGAACAAAGGCGGTAGCAATAGACCCTCGCAATAGTAATCATGTGTATGTTGGAGCGCGAACAGGACTCTATGAGTTCATGTCTGGTAAGATGGTAGCCTTTTATAACAAGGACAATAGTATTCTTCAGGGAGCCATAGATAGAGGCATAGAGTTAGGTAATGATTATGTACTTGTCTATGGATTGGCATACGATAGAGATGGTAATTTGTGGGTACTCAATAACCAAACGAAGAAAGAAAACCTTATTCGTGTGTCAAAAGATGGGCAGATGACATCCTTTAGTAAGCCAGAATTGATGAAAGATGGTGTAGGACTCTCAGGCATGTCACAGATGCGTTTGGATAGTCGTAACCTCCTTTGGTTCTGCAATGACCACTGGATTCAGCCAGGATTGTTCTCTTATGACCCTAAGAATGATAAACTCAAAGCTTATACTCGATTTGTTAATGAGGATGGTTCTAATGTCGAAATCACAGCTGTTCACTGTTGGGCAGAGGATTTAGATAACAATATTTGGGTGGGAACAACGGCTGGTCCTATGCTTCTTCAGCGATCTCAAATGAACGAACAGGAGAACTATCGCTTTGTACAAGTTAAGGTTCCGCGTAACGATGGAACCAATCTTGCTGACTATCTTCTCGCTGGTCTGGATATTACTGCTATGGCAGTTGATGGCGGAGGGCGCAAGTGGTTTGGTACAAAGGGCAATGGTGTCTACCTCATTAGTGCGGATAATATGACACAGTTGCAGCACTTCACAACTACTAACAGTCATTTGTTATCTAACAATATTCAGTCTATTTCAATCAATGATGCTACTGGTGAGGTGTTCTTTGCTACTGATAATGGTCTCTGCTCCTATATGAGTGATGCTACAAAAGCTGTAGACTCGCCTAATGATGAGACCACATACGCCTATCCAAATCCAGTAAAACCGGGTTATACTGGACCTATTACAATTGTTGGTTTGTCGATGAATGTAGACGTGAAGATTGTAACAACGAATGGAGCTCTCGTTGCAGAAGGTACCAGCAATGGTGGTTCTTTCGTCTGGGATGGCAAGGATAAGAACGGAAAACGTGTTGCATCGGGTGTTTACATGGTGCAGACAGCTGACGAAAACGGTGATAATGGCACTGTTTGTAAGGTTGCAGTTGTTAATTAATCAAGACAATGAAGGCGGCAGTAGGACGTAATCCAATCTTTTGGATAGTGCTGACAGCTCCGTTGGCACTGCTGTTGCTCTGTCAACTTCAACCTACCTTTGACGATTGGACGTACTATACCATACCGCAGACGGAGCCACTCACACTTCAAAGTCTGCTTCCTGATGGTAATTATTGGCGTCCTTTTGATGTACTCTTTGGGCATCTACTCGGACTTAATTACCGCCTTTTCCCCTTTTTAAACCACCTTTTCATCCTATTAGGACATATCCTAAACACATTGTTGGTCTATAAAATTCTGCAATGGTTCAGGGTAAGTACGTTATCACGTAACCTATCCGTCGTTTTCTTTTATTTGTCGTCAGGCACCTTGGGGACCGTCCTGAATATTGACTCCTTGAACCAAGTCTATTCGCTTTTATGGGGACTTCTTGCCTTATATAGCTACATCAGCCTATCTGGTTATCGAAAGCTTATTCTATGGTTAGTCTGCGCTTTGCTATCGGTTTTTGCTAAAGAGTCAGGTTACGTTTGGTTTCTTTTTCCACCCTTCATTGTATGGGGCATAGGAAAAGAACACTTCAACTATGTTATCAGACATCTTCTTTATGCCTGCCTTGTGTTTGTTTTCTATCTTGTTAGCCGTTTCATGCTGACCGATAGCTTTCATTTGGAGAACAATGTGTACATGGAGTTTACTCTAACTCGACTGCTACGCAACCTCGTTTTGTTATTGGGAATGACCTTCTACCCTATCGATTACGCCAGTCTTATCCATCCACAGCATCGTCATCTTGCTGTTGTCGTATTCACAGGAGCCCTCCCCCTACCCTTTCTTTGGATCTTATTGCGTTCCTATAGATGGCAGAAACCGCTCATAATACTGCTTTTATTCTTCTTTATTGGGGCTTTCGTCAATCTGATGACAGTCTTCTCTGTGATGCACTGTTATGCAGTCCTGCCCTTTGTTGCACTGATGATAGCCCTACTCTGCGAACGATTCAAGAATAAGAAGGTATTGATAGTTTCAGCATTACTCTATCTTTTGACAGCTTCCTTCACCCTACTCCATCACGCTTACGCCTCTTTCCTATCAGGTAAGATGGGCGAACAGATGGCAAAGAGTATCGTTAGTCAATGCGAACAACCTGTAAACAAGGTGATGGTGATACATTTAGACAAAGGAGAAACGAAGTATTCTTCTTTCTGGGTGATTCCCTTCGAGGCTTTTGGTTGGGGCTATTCAGTTCTTCAACAGACAGGTTATCAATGGCCAAAGACCATTATTAACGAAGAGATAACAAACAGAAAGCAGTTGAATTCTTTGCTTCTAAAGGCAGAGAAAGCTAACTGTGATGGTGTATGGTATACTGAAGATGACCAAGTAAAACGTATAAAATGAAACAAAAGATAGCTGAATTCTCTTTTCTCCATGTGTTCGCTACCCTCTTGGTAGTACTCGGGCATTCCTTTTTTAGCCTAAGAGTCCGATAGTCGATTGGCTTTATCAATTCCATGTTTCCCTTTTCTTTTGATGTGCTTTCTTGATAATGAGAAAACAGCCTTCTTAGTATTCTTATTTACGTTATCTGTATCTTTTATCGGTCTACACGTAAATAAAAGCCCTCTCGTGGATTTATTTTTAGCAATGGATAGTATTCTTATGTCAGTTGCTTTGGCGCGCTTATACGCAAAATACGAGTTCCACTTCCTTAATTATCTCTCTCCATCCTCTTATACTATCTATCTTTATCATGGAATTTTTCAAGCATTGAGTTTACAAATACTTATGCGTTTTACTCATTTTGATAATGTTGTTTATATTATCCTTGCTTTTCTGACAGGCTTTTATGGGTCTTTCTTGGTCTATAAATTGCTTTATGCTTATCGTAACAGCCGTTTAGGACGAATCTTGGCATTGATTTCTGGTATTTCTATATCTTAGCAGATAGTAAGCTGTATTGGCTGAAAAGCAATCTTAATAAAGCTTCAGAAGATTCTTTTTTCCCATTTTCAACAGATAATTTACTGCTCAGCACATGTCGTGTTGACGGTCCGCACCAATGGTGTTGATGGTCCGCACCAATGGTGCGGAGCGTTATTTATGATGAAGTTGGTATAACGAAAGCACCCTTATCAATCCTTAACTTTAAGACGGTTAGGGATAGATGAGGGTGTTTATCGTATTGATAGGTTTTATTAAACCAGTCTTTTATTTCCTTATGTTGCTACTTTCCCGAGTTGAGAAGTGCGTCAGGCAGTGGGATTTCAAGACTGCGAGCGCGTTCGGCATTACGTCTCTTTATCTTGCGTTGTGCATCAGCCTTCTGCTTTGTTATGGCTGCAGGCTTCTGCTTGTAGAGTGGGAGTAGACGTGGATTCCACGTTCCTTGCACATCACGTTTTGCCTTACACTCGATAGCCTTTGGGTAATAATAAACGGCTTCGGGCTGTCGTTGGCTTGCATAATCACCCGTATCCCATTTCCCGTTGTCGTTATCATCGACGATAAGGCGTAGATAGTAGTTGCCCGGCTTGATGTAATGGAAGGTTGCTTGGTTGTTCTTTGCATACGCCTCTTTCACGGGTTTGTCGCTTTCATTGAGCAACTGCACCAGGCAGTTCTTACCTTCCATGTTCTGTAAGGTCATTATCAGCGTACCATACTCGTCCATTGATGGGATACGAACACCCTGCTTATACTTTGCAGAAACCTTACCATAGATGTCGGTAAAGGCTGCAGAATCAACCTCAACACTGTATTCATGTCCTGGGTCCCATGCACTTACCAACTTCAAAGAGCGCGGTTTTCCAGGTTCAGCACCAAACTTATACTTCGCTCGATACCATAGGGAGTCTATCTTTTCGTAAAGATGAATCTTGGAGGTGTCCGTTTTTGCTATTGGAGTAGGGAGTTCGAATGTTGGGTTTTGGTCAGGGTCCATTTGCGAAGAGACATTATATCTGACCTCCAAAGGTGTGACAGGCATTGTCGTTTCAAATTCTTTTCCACGTTCTTTTGCCTTCTCTTGCTTCTTTTTCCACTTGTCGTATTCCTCTTGCTGATGCTTTAAACGCTTTGCGTACGGCACCTTTGAGAGAATTTCCAACGTATCTGTCTTAGGGACAAGCTTACCCGCACTGTCCGTCATGTTATAAATCATCTGCATTCGCAGTGTGTCTTGGTTGACGAGGGCAGTATCACGCAGCCAATAGATGATAGTATCTTGGTTCAGACTTGGCTCTGTTATAAACGCATCTTTAGCGTTGAAATTGAGTCCTGTTATCTGTGGAAGGTCGGCATCACCATAGCTGAAAAAGAGTGTAAAGTGGTTTGGTTCTTTGCGTTCAGACTTGAGGAAGTAACGGTCTGTCTGTGTAGGTGTAAAGGAATTCAGCACCACATCGTCTGGTAGGAAGTGGGTGTAAGGAACCTGCTTGATATCCTTGATGTGCAAGGAATCAATCCAAAGCGTGTCTTGTCGTATGTCTGGCTTCCATGACGGCATGATGATTTCGGGAGTGAAAGCCAACTTCTCACTCTTCTGATTGTACATGTAGTTGCCATCCATGTCCTGCAGTGCATAGATACGATAGTCACCCTTGGCAACACCTCGTATGCTGAAATGACCACGACTGTCGGTACGTGAGACACGAAGCATTGGTTGTTTCTGGAAAGCTGTATCGTTCTGATTGCTGTAAAGACCCACGAGAATACCCTTTACAGGCTCTAAATTCTCTGCTTCTAACACATAACCTGCCACTTCGAGTGTATCAATATGGTCGCCAGTAGAGAAGCTGTAGGTGTAGTTTCCTAATGGGTTACCCTCGTTGTTATCCGTGATAGCGTCAGAGAAGTCGATGGTGTAGGTAGTGTTAGGCTGTAACTTATCTTGTAAGCTCACTGTGATATGCTTGCCAGTAGCCTTAATTTCGGGAGCTTCAATCTGTGGGGGAGAGACAACAACCTTCTCTGAAGCGTTCTCCAACTTGATAAACTCGTTGAAATAGATATTGACTTTCTTACTGTTTACATCGGTTGCTCGTTCAGTAGGAGAGGCACCCAACACTCTTGGAGGAGTCTCATCATACCATCCACCATCAGGTTGTCCCATTCTGGCACAAGAAGAAAGGACTAAAAGTATGAAGGTAAAAAGGTAGAATGGTAATGCATTTATATGGTAAAACACCGAAAGGCAATGGCTGACCTTATTTGAAAAGTCATCCTTTCCACCCATTACTCCTTGGCAATATCTTTGTTTTATCTTCTTCATATCGCTGTTTTACTTTTTTTACCCTTTTACTTTTTATCCTTGAAAGGTGTTTTGTTCTTTTAACGTCTTCCGTTTTTACTAGTTCATACTCAGCAATTCTTCCAAGTTGTTACGGCTGTTTGAAAGGCGTGGAATCTTGTGTTGACCACCGAGTTTACCCTTTATCTTGAGCCAGTCATTGAAAAGATCCTTGCGTGCAACAATAATCTCAAGCGGCTGAAGGGTAATATTATGGAAGCGTTTTGCCTCATAGTCAGAGTTTACTTCTTGTAGTTTATCGTCGAGAACCTTGGCAAACTCCTCAAGTGAAGATGGTTCCTTTGCAAACTCAATGAGCCACTGATGACGGCACTTAGCCTTTGCATCCATATACATTGGGGCTGCAGTATAATCTGATATCTGTGCTCCCGTAGCCTTACAAGCTGCTTCAAGTCCCTTCTCAGCGTTGTCCA
Source organism: uncultured Prevotella sp. (assembly GCA_963550695.1). Classification (GTDB taxonomy): domain Bacteria; phylum Bacteroidota; class Bacteroidia; order Bacteroidales; family Bacteroidaceae; genus Prevotella. The sequence continues at coordinate 16,158 of CAUVDL010000012.1, forward strand.
TGATGAGTTCCTCACCAAAGGCATTGATGAAGTACTTGGTTCTACCGGTGATAACGAACTTATAAGGATTAGTCGAAGTGAACTGTACTGTGTCTCCAATCTCATATCTCCAAAGACCGCAGGCAGTACTGATAAGCATCGCATAGTTGCGACCAATCTCCACACCTGACAATGGAACAATATTCGGATGTTCGTTCTCAAACTCATCCATAGGTAGGAATTCGTAGAAGACACCATAGTCGAGCATAAGTGACATACTACTGTCTGTTGGGTCGTCTTGTATACCGAAGAATCCCTCAGAAGCATTGTAAGTCTCCATATAGTTCATTCCCTGCTTGGTGATGAGCTGTTCATACTGCTCACGATAGGGTGTAAAGGGAATACCACCGTGGAAGAATACCTCCAGATTTGGCCATACCTCCTCTAAATGTTGCTTACCACTTAGCTCCATTACACGTACCAATACAGAGAGCATCCACGATGGAACGCCAGATATATTGGTGATATTCTGGTTCAGTGTTTCGTGTGCAATTCGGTCGCGTTTTACCTCAAAGTCACTTAGTAGGGCAGTCGCTTTCTTAGGTACACGACATAGATTTACAAGCGGATTGATATTCTCAATGAGGATAGCACTTAGGTCACCAACAAGCGAATTATACAGATTATAATTTGGAGAATGACTTCCACCTAAGATGAGACCCTTACCATTGAAGAGTCTACTTTCTGGGTGATTGCTAAGGTAGTAAGCGATAACATCCTTACCACCTTGATAATGAATCGTCTGCAATCCCTCGTGAGAAACAGGAATAAACTTACTCTTATCGTTGGTTGTACCTGATGATTTTGCGTACCATCTGACCTGTCCCGGCCACAGAATATTACGTTCTCCGTGGCGCATACGGTCGATGTCGCTCTTCAATTCTTCGTATGTATTGACTGGAATGTTTTGTACAAAATCCTCGTATGATTTAATCGTTGAGAACAGGTGTTTACGCCCATATTCGGTGTCTTTTGCCCGTTCAACGAGGTATTGCATGACTTCCCGCTGGATAGCCTCTCCATCCGTGACGTAGCGCTCAAGCTCTCTGCGGCGCGGCTGGAAGTATAATTTGTTTACTATCTTAGTAAGACTCATTCAAATTTCTCTGGTTGATTAAATTGCAAAGTTACGCCAAAAAAAGCTAAATGGATAACCTTTTTCTATATTTTAACACAGCTTCTAATGCGTTGAAAAGCCCTTTTTCAGTATTCTCTGCATGATAGATGATAGATTCTTTCACCCTCTTTTGACTTCTACTTTTAGCCCCCTTTCTAAATTATTTTCATGAAAAAAAATATTTCTTGTCGTGAAAATAAATATTTCTTTTCATGAAAATAATTCTTTTTCTTCATGTAAGTAATTCGCTCAGAAGGGCAGGGTAGTTGTTTACTCATACTTTTTACTAACTTTGCAGCTCATATCTTCGATTTCTATTTGCCGTTATTAGCCTCTTTATTTATGCTTTATAAAGTTGGAATCTACCCCAGTTTTTGTACTCTTTGTTTAATTATAGTCTATTTTCTATCTCATTATAGTCTATAAATTAATCGTCAATAGATTCTCTATCTATTTTTATCCCTCTTTTTTATCTGCACTCCCCTCCCTTCGGAGGGGTAGGGGGAGGCTTCTTCTTTTTTAATGTGCCTCCAACCAGTTTTTACCCCATCCTGCATCAGCTGTTAATGGGACATTCAGCGGATAGGCGTTCTGCATCTCCTCAATAACAATGCGTTCCACCTGTTCACGTTCCTCTGGGAAGACAGAGAAGTTTAGTTCGTCATGCACTTGGAGAATCATCTTTGAGCGAATACCTTCTTTCTTGAAGCGTTCCCAAATACGTACCATTGCCACTTTTATGATATCTGCCTCTGTTCCTTGTATTGGTGCGTTGATGGCATTACGCTCTGCAAAACCGCGCACAGTGGCGTTACGACTATTGATATCAGCGAGATAGCGGCGACGATGGAAGAGAGTTTCGGCATAACCCTTAGCTCTTGCTTCTTCTTTCGCATGTTCCATATAGGCTTGTACCTTTGGGAATGTTCGGAAATAGCCTTCTATCAGCTCTTTAGCTTCACTATTTGGAATGTCCATGCGCTGAGCAAGTCCGTAGGTAGTAATACCATATATAATACCGAAGTTGGCTTGTTTAGCCTTCTTTCGCTGTGCATCAGTCACCTTATCTATATCTACATGCCATATCTTTGCAGCTGTTGCACGGTGGATATCATGGCCTTCACGGAAAGCCTCCATCATATTCTCGTCTTCTGAAAGATGTGCCATAATACGCAACTCGATTTGACTATAATCGGCTGAAAAGAACAGACAGCCTTCTTCTGGGATGAAACACTTGCGTATCTCCTTACCATCATCCGTGCGCACAGGAATATTCTGCAAGTTAGGATCACTCGATGAGAGTCGTCCAGTGGCTGTAAGTGCTTGATTAAATGATGTATGGATATGTCCAGTACGTGGATTAATCAACTTTGGAAGAGCGTCGATATAAGTACTAAGAAGTTTCTTCATGCCTCTGTAATTGAGGATGTTACGTACGATAGGACTCTTATTTTCAAGACTCTGCAGCACCTCTTCGCTTGTAACATACTGTCCAGTCTTCGTCTTCTTAGGCTTATCCAGAATTTGCATCTTACCAAAGAGGATGTCACCTACTTGTTTTGGGCTTGATATATTAAATTCTTCTCCAGCCTCCTTATATATTTCCTGCTCGTATTGTTTCATACGTTCAGTGAATATCTTTGACGTATCTTGCAGTGCTTCAGTGTCTAAGCATACGCCATTTAGCTCCATATCAGCTAATACACGTACCAAAGGCATCTCAATATTCCAGAAGAGTTCTTCCACTCCAAGCTCCTTTAAACGTGGTTCAAGTACGTTTTTCAACCGCAAAGTGATGTCGGCATCCTCTGCAGCATACTCATAGATGTCAGTAGGGGAGAGGTCGCGCATATTCTTCTGCTTCTTTCCTTTCGGACCGAGTAGTTCTTCAATGTGAATAGTTTGATAGCCGAGTAGAGTCTCAGCCATGTAGTCCATATTATGATGTAGCTCTGGTTGGATGAGATAGTGGGCTATCATCGTATCGAACATCTTACCTTGTAGTGTTACTCCATATCTGGTCAACACTTCATAGTCATACTTGATGTTCTGTCCAATTTTCATTATTTTGTCGCTTTCATACAATGGTTTGAAAATTTGGACATATTTTGTCGCTTCCTCATAGTTGGCAGGGATAGGTACATAAAAAGCCTTGTTCTCTTCGACTGAGAAGCTCAAACCCACCAATTCAGCACTAATTGCATCCGTTGAAGTGGTTTCTGTGTCTATACTTACAAACTCTTTTGTAATAAAAAAGTCACATAATTGACGTAATTCCTCCTCATTATCAATGAGTTTGTATTCATGTTGAGTCGTTTTTATGCTCTCATATTTCTCATTTTTCGGCTTATCTGACTCGTTGGTCGCGTTTTCAGCAAATAAATCAAGCTGATTATTGTCGCTTTTTTGCTTAACTTCACTCTTGTTAAGAAACTTGTTAATAAGTGTCTTAAATTCTAATTCCTCAAATATCGTACGCAATTTTGTCTCGTCAGGTTGCTCAACCTTGAGTTCATCCAAGTCAAGTTGCATTGGAACGTCTGTTCGGATCGTTGCGAGGAACTTTGACATTTTAATATCCTCTACGGCATTCTCAACTTTTTCACGTAGTTTGCCCTTAATCTCATCAGTATGTTGGAGCATATTGTCAATGCTTCCAAACTGATTGATTAACTTGGCTGCGGTTTTTTCTCCAACACCTGGACAACCCGGAAAGTTGTCTGCAGAGTCGCCCATCAATGCCAAGAGGTCGATGACTTGGGCTGGGGTAGGGATGCCATACTTCGCTTCTACCTCCTTTTCTCCTAATATTTCGTATCCGCCACCATGGCGAGGACGATACATAAAGGCGTTTGGACCAATCAGCTGACCATAGTCTTTGTCAGGTGTAAGCATAAAAGTATCGATTCCATCGGCCCCAAAGCGCGTTGCTACAGTACCGATAATGTCGTCTGCTTCGAAGCCATCTACCTGTAGAATAGGAATATGCATTGCCTCAAGCACTTGCTTGATAAGTGGAACAGAGAGCTTGATGTCTTCTGGAGTCTCCTCTCGTTGCGCTTTATATTCAGGGAACGCGTCATGGCGGAAAGTCTTTCCATGATCGAAGGCAACGCCAATATGCGTTGGCTTTTCCTTTGTAAGCACCTCGTTCAGTGTGTTGCAAAACCCCATAACAGCAGATGTATTCAATCCTTTAGAGTTGATACGTGGACTTTTGAGGAATGCGTAGTATGAACGATAAATGAGCGCGTAGGCGTCAATAAGAAAGAGTTTTGCCATAACTAATTATTCTATTTTTAGCTGTAAAATTACTAATTTTCTTCCATAATCTCCGATAAAATGAGTAAATTTGTATCAAATTTAAAGTCAATAATGGATACTCTTTCACTCATAAAACAGCCAATTGAGACAGAATTAGGCGATTTCATCGACCTTTTTAATCATGCTCTCGATCACGAAGATGGCTTGTTGCGTACGGTTTTGAACCATATCAAGCAGCGAGCTGGGAAGCGTATGCGCCCTATTCTCATCCTCCTGATGGCTAAGAACTTTGGTAAGGTCTCTGATGTAACACAGCATGCGGCTGTGGGATTGGAGCTTTTGCATACGGCTTCACTTGTTCACGACGATGTCGTTGATGAGGCAGATGCGCGTAGAGGACAGGCGAGTGTGAATGCTGATTATGATAATAAGGTGGCTGTGTTAGTGGGTGATTACGTGCTTTCAACAGCCTTACTTCACGTTAGTTACACGCACTCAGAGGTTATTGTACGTTATCTTGCAGAGTTAGGTCGTACACTGAGCGATGGAGAGATTCTTCAATTGTGGAATATCCAGAATAAGGAAATCACCGAAGAGGTTTACTATAAGATTATTGAACGTAAGACTGCTGCTCTTTTCGAGTCGTGTGCTGCAATTGGTGCAGAGTCGGCTAATGCAAGTGCAGACGAGGTAGAAGCGGCAAGACTCTTTGGTAAAAACCTCGGAATTGTGTTCCAGATTCGTGATGATATCTTCGATTACTATGACTCTGAGGCTGAGATTGGTAAGCCAACAGGTAATGATATGGCTGAAGGTAAGCTCACTTTACCAATTATTTATGCGTTGAATTCGACGAAAAATGAGGAAATGCTTGCTTTGGCTCACAAGGTAAAGGCTCATGAAGTTACACGCGAAGAAATCGATAAATTGGTTGAATTTGCTAAGGTTAGCGGTGGTATTGAGTATGCTGAACGACGTATGTGGGACTTCCATGCTGAAGCACAGACTTTTCTTGATAAGTACGTTAAGGATGAGAGTATCCGATCTGCTCTTCAAACTTATCTTGATTATGTAATAAAAAGGAAGAAGTAATTGTATTAATACAGTGCTAAAATCTTCCTTTTCATCGTGAGATTGATTAATTTTTGTGATGATAACGACAGTTTCTCTTTATGATGATGGATTTTCCATCTCGTAAAGAGAAATTCTTTTTATGGTTTTTATTGATTTATAGTAAGCCTAATATATTTGTAGTTATCCGTTGATGTTATACGTGTTAAGACTTAGCACTAATGGTGCGGAGGCTTAGCACATGTGGTGCGGAGGCTTAATACGAATAGTGTTAATGCTGTTTTGTTTTGTTATAATGCTATTTGTAGATAGTAGTATGAACTAATAATCATGTTATCTATCTATAAGTAAAATTTGATAAAGACGCTAAGTGAATACTGTATGTTTTATTTCGTGTGTTTTTCTCTATGTTTGAGATGGTTTAGTTGATGTTCCTTTTAATTCTTTTTCATGGTGTGTTTTGTAATATAGTTTATATATAATACTAAAATAAACTATATTAGTGTGTTTGTTTAGACTTCTCTTTCTTTGTGAGTAAGTCTTAATGTATAATCTTTTCATGAGCAGACACGATAAAGGGACATACTAAGTGTATGCCCCTTATTGGTTATTCTTATCTCATTTTATCATCATCAGCATATTATCTTCATGCTGATGATGATAAAAAAGTTTAGAAGAAGTTTGTTTCTGTACCAATGATTTCACTTAACAAGAGGTTGGTAAGGCGACTTGTACCCATGCGGAACCAGTAGTTCGTGAGCCATTTCTCGCCGAGAACTTCCTTAACAATGGTGTAGTAGATAACTGCATCCATTACTGTATTGATGCCACCAGCAGGCTTTAAACCAATCTGAATACCAGTCTTCTCATAGTATTCCTTGATAGCCTGACACATAACATATACAGACTCAGGAGTTGCGCTAATCTTCTCTTTGCCTGTACTTGTCTTTATATAGTCAGCACCTGCGTACATAGAGAGGAGGGATGCGGTCTTGATTGCGCTTGCATTACCAAGATCGCCAGTCTCAAGAATCACCTTCATTGGAATGTCTCCACACACTTGCTTAAGTTCGTTGATAGTATCGCAAACACCCTCGTAATCGCCTGAAAGGAACTTACCTACGGGCATAACGATGTCGATATGGGTTGCTCCGTCCTTGATTGCAAGTGCTGTCTCAATGGTTTTTACCTCTAAGAAGGTTTGAGATGAAGGGAAATTGCCTGTTACATTCGTAATGTCAACGCCGTCTACTTCAAGGCTGTCTGCCATCAATTTTGTGAAGCAAGGGTAGGCACAGAGGGCTGCAACATGTGGTAAATCTGGATATTCAGAATCAAAACGGTTTACTTTCTCAACCATTTCCAATACCTTTTCTTCGGTGTCTGTTGTGCTTAGAGTTGTAAGCTCAACGCTACCTAAGAGGAATTTCTTCACTTCAAGGTTATCATTCTCTGATACTTTTTCCGCAATAATTTTTGTTACGGCAGCCTTAACTTCCTCGTCAATGATGTTGAGGTTGTACTGTGATAAGGCCTGGTCGTACTCGCTTTTTTCAACGATTCCAACGGCTTTTTGTGCCTGGATGTCTTTCGAAACAGTGTCTTTAATTGTTCCCATGATTTGTTGTTATTATATTGTTTATTTTTATTTCTTTATAGTGTGAGGGTAGGGGAGGTGCAAACATTTATTTTTCTCCACTTTCGTTTTTTATTTTTAGGCGTGAAGAGCAGTCTTTTTCTGCTATCAATTTACCTTCTCTATTCCTCTAAAAGACCCTTTGTTGATATATTATAGTTTATTTTGTAGGATTAAATAGTCTTATTTCAATTTCGGATTGTTTTTGTGCCTATCTTTGTCGCGCTTGGTTTTCTTGTCAAAACTCTTTTGTAATTCTTCTGTGAGGTTGACGCCAGTTTGATTGGCAAGACAGAGCAGAACCCATAGAATATCAGCCATTTCTTCTCCTAAGTTGGGCTTTTCACCTTCTTTAAAGCTTTGGTCTCCGTATGTACGAGCCATTACACGGGCTAATTCTCCTACCTCTTCTGTGAGGCAAGTCATATTGGTTAATTCGCTAAAATAGCGTACACCGTTTTCTTTTATCCACTTATCAACGGCTTGTTGTGCTTCTTGTATTGTCATAGTTCTTGTTTTACTTAGTTTGTCTGATTGTAGAATATTGTCGATTTTATCGTTATTTTTGCTATTTATCAGACCTTTCTCCACTTATTTTGCTTCTGTATCAGGAATAAGAAAAGGAGCTTGTAGATTCTATTCTTTGTTCTTCGTGTCCATACAAATAGTGACAGGACCGTTGTTTAGCAGTTCTACTTTCATGTCAGCACCGAATTCGCCCGTGCTAACAGGTTTGCCCATAGCTTTGCTTAAAGCGTCGCAGAAGCGATTATATAAGGGGATAGAGAGCTCATGTGGTGCTGCATTGATCCAGCTTGGACGATTCCCTTTCTTATAGCTTGCCATTAAAGTGAATTGAGAAACAACGAGAATTTCACCATTAACATCCATGATGCTACGGTTCATTACGCCCATTTCATCGTCGAAAATGCGCAAAGCTATAACCTTCTTTACCAGCCAGTTAATATCCTCCTCAGTATCGTCTTTACCAATACCCAGCAGGATAAGGTATCCAGCACCAATGGAAGACTTTACTTGCTGATTGATAGTAACAGAAGCATAGCTAACACGTTGTATTACAATTCTCATATCGCAAATGTACAATATTTATTTTAATTATCTATTTATCAGCGTGAAAATAATTATAGACAATAGCTGCTTTACTTGCTCCTATTGTATCTGTAAGTTCTTGTAAATCAGTCTCTTTTATTCTTTTTACTGTTTTTAGTTTCTTTAAAAGTGCGTCCTTTGTTTTCGGTCCGATGCCTTTTATATTATCTAACTCACTGTGTAACTGTGTTTTAGAGCGTTTGTCTCGATGGAAAGAGATAGCAAAACGATGCACTTCGTCCTGTATTTGGGTTAGAACTTTGAAGAGCTCGCCCTTGATGTCGAGTGCTATTGTCTGCTGAGGGAAGCCGAACAAGAGTTCGTTTGTGCGGTGACGGTCGTCCTTAGCAAGTCCTGCAATTGGAATGTCGAGGTGGAGTTCGTCTTCAACAACTTCTCTTACGACCTCCATTTGACCCTTTCCACCATCGGTAATGATGAGATCGGGCAGTGGAGTTCCTTCTTTTTGCATACGGCTGTAACGTCGTCTTACGACCTCCTGCATAGATGCGTAATCATCAGGACCTACTATTGTCTTGATGTTGTATTTACGATAATCCTTCTTAGAAGGTTTCATTCCTTTGTATACTATGCAACCAGCGACAGCATCGGAACCTGAGATATTTGAGTTGTCGAAGCACTCTATGTGATAAGGGAGCTTCGATAACTTTAGCTTATCTTGAAGTTCTCGCATTAAACGTGTCTGTTTTTGCTCAGGATTAAGCTTTTCTGTCTGTTTTAATCGGTCGAACTTATACTGTTTAGCATTCATCTCAGAGAGTTCTAATAGATGATGTTTATCACCACGTTGTGGTATGAAGAATTCAGCACCCTTTACTTTAAAGTCAAGTTCAAAAGGTACGATAATCTCTTTTGCAGTACTATTAAAGCGTTCACGTATCTCTGGAATGGCCTCATTTAGCAACTCTTCATCGGATTCATCGAGCTTTCTTTTGTATTCATAAGTAAAGCTTTGATTGATTGCACCATTAGTTACATGGATATAATTAATAAACGCATTCTTTCTTGTATCATCGCTTACAATAGTGAAAACATCGACATCCGTAATCGTATGACTTACGATTTCGCTTTTTGCAGCGAAGTTATCGAGTGCTAAATAGCGTTGTTTACAGAGTTCAGCTTCCTCAAATCGCAATTCTTCCGCATATTTCTCCATTTCTTGTTTTAGGAGTTTCTGTACTTCACGTGTATTCCCTTTTAATACTTCTCGTGCTTGTTTTATCGCTTCTTGGTAATCCTCATAACTCTGTTTGTTGATACATGGTGCACCACAGTTATGTAAATGGTATTCTAAGCAAGGCTTATATTTGCCCTGTTCGATTCCTTCTTTCGTAATAGGGAAGCGACAAGTACGTGGTTTATATATCTTCTTAATGATATCAAGAATCGCATACATACTTCCAATATGACTATATGGGCCATAAAAGGTACCAAAGCGTTTATTGATAGTACGTGTTTTGAATATACGTGGGAAATACTCATTCGTTACGCAAATACTTGGGTAAGTCTTACCATCTTTGAGCAATACGTTGTATTTAGGTTTGTATTGCTTGATAAGTTGATTCTCTATTAGAAGTGCATCTTCTTCTGTTTTGACCACAGAATATGAAATGTCATGAATCTTAGAAACTAACACCTTTGTCTTGAAACGGTCAACCTCTTTATGGAAATACGAAGACACACGTCGTTTAAGGTTCTTCGCCTTTCCAACATAGATGATAGTTTTCTCATTATCATAGAACTGATATGTGCCTGGTTTCTCAGGCATATTGAGAACAATGTTCTTAAGATAAGCAGTTCGCTTCAAGTTATCTTCTTTATTCATTTTGCGTAACTCCTTTGTATAAAGGCTTTTTAAGGCGTTTTGTTTCACGTGGAACACGAACGGTGTTTCACGTCAGCACATGTGGTGCTAAGGCTTGGCACGATCGTTAGTGACCAAATCTTGATGTCGCAGTGGTGATTGATAAGCCTCGATAATGAACTTTTAAAGAAAAGAGGAGTGACCCTTTATGTGGGTTACTCCTCTTCTTTTTATTTTCATTCCGTTTCCTCTTTACATATAAAAAGGGTAGGGAGGAAAGGCTCTTGACGCAGTCTTGCTGGTTAGAATTGGAGCAATGAACTAATCTCAATATCCTTATCAAACAGGTCTCGACTGTTAGGAAATTCCGAATGGAGTTCGATAATGAAGTTACAATACACCTTTTTCGGATTGAACTTCTTTACCAAGTCACATGCAGCTTTCATTGTTCCACCCGTAGCAAGGAGGTCGTCATGGAGCAGAACAACGTCGTTCTCGTTGATAGCATCCTTATGAATCTCAATAGTGTCTACGCCATATTCCTTCTGATAGCTTTCTTGTATGGTCTCACAAGGGAGCTTACCAGGCTTACGGCAAAGTACGATGCCGGCACCCAAACGGGTGGCAACGGCGGAGGACATGACGAAGCCACGACTCTCAATACCCACGATTTTGGTTACACCCTTATCTTTGTAAAGCTCAACCATTTCGTCAGTAATCTCCTGAAGTGCTTCTGGTGACTTGAAAAGGGTAGTAACATCACGGAAGTTCACACCCTTAATAGGCCAATCCGGGATACATCTCAGGTTGTCTAATAATAGTTTTTTATTCATTTTCAGTTTGTTATATAGTTTTGTTTTATGCTATTGTTTCACGTGAAACAGGTGCCTTTTTTAACCTTTAGGGGTACTCTTTATAATCCACGTGTTAGGACTAATTTGTCCAAAGAAAGTTATCTTCCCATGAGGACAAGTAGTACATTGATATCGCTTGGACTAACTCCCGGAATACGACTTGCCTGTGCGAGTGTCTCCGGTTGAATCTGTTCTAACTTCTGTCGACACTCTGTTGAGAGGTCGTGTAGTTCACTGTAATTGAAGTGTCCTTTGATTTTGATATCCTCAAGACGACGCATCTTTTCAGCGAATACACGCTCTCGGTCGATATAACCTTTGTACTTTAGCTTGATTTCAGCTGCTTCGGCAATCTCTTCTTTGCGGTTAGGCGAAGCCTCGATAGCCTCTTTAAGGCTTGGTATAACAGCTGAAAGATTCTCAAAATTGACCTGTGGACGTGCTACAAGGTCAACTATCTTCGTTGCTCCCTTGATAGGAGATGTACCCAAATGCTCTAAGAAACCGTTTACAACATCAGGCTTAACCGAAGTGTTGTTACAGAAGTCAAGAATACGATTGATATTTTCCTTTTTCTGCATCCACCAATCATAGCGATCCTGTTTAGCTGTACCTATATTATATGCACGCTCCGTCAGTCGTGCATCTGCATCATCTTGGCGCAAGAGAATACGGTATTCCGCACGCGAAGTAAACATACGGTAAGGTTCATCAACACCCTTTGTTGTAAGGTCATCAATCAACACACCGATGTAACTCTCGTCTCTGTTCATTACGAAAGGATCCTTACCTGCGCAGAGTAGGGCAGCATTGATACCCGCTACTAAGCCTTGTCCGCCTGCTTCCTCGTATCCTGTCGTACCATTCACTTGGCCAGCAAAGAACAAACCTTCGATTACTTTCGATTCCAAAGACTGCTTTAGCTGTGTTGGATCAAAGTAATCGTACTCGATCGCATAGCCAGGACGATAGATCTTAGCGTCACGTAGGGCCGGAATCTTGTGTATAGCCTCCAATTGAACCTCCCAAGGCATACTTGAAGAAAAGCCATTCAGATACATTTCATTCGTATCTACGCCCTCTGGTTCAAGGAAGAGAGGGTGGCTATTTTTGTCAGGGAAGGTGACGAGTTTCGTCTCAATCGAAGGGCAATAGCGTGGTCCAGTACTCTGAATCTGCCCATTGAATAGGGGAGAGTCAGCCACTCCACGTCGCAACACCTCATGCGCTTCCTCGTTTGTATTGCAGGTCCAGCAAGGCAACTGCGGCAGATGACGATGCGGACCATAGAAAGAGAACTGGTGATAATCCGTCTCCCCCGGTTGTGGTTCCATCTCGTCGAAGTGAACCGAACGGCGGTCAATACGCACAGGAGTACCCGTCTTCATGCGATCAGCACGAATACCATAGCGCGTAATGCTCTCTGTAAAGTTGTGAACAGCAGGTTCTGCACATCGTCCACCCTCCACCTTTCGTTTCCCGATATGCATCAGTCCGTTGAGGAAGGTCCCCGCAGTGATAACCACTGTGCGTGCATAGATGTCAATACCCCATATCGTTTTGATACCCAACACCTTACCATTCTCTACCAACAATTCGTCAGCTTGATCCTGAAAGATGTCAAGGTTTTCCGTATGGTCGAGTATTGTGCGCCATTCCCAGATAAATTTACCACGGTCACACTGCGCTCGTGGACTCCAAACAGCAGGTCCCTTTGATCGGTTCAGCATACGAAACTGTATCGCTGTTGCGTCGGTAACCAGTCCCATATAGCCTCCAAGAGCGTCTATCTCTCTGACTATCTGGCCTTTGGCGATACCTCCTACGGCAGGATTACAGCTCATTTGCCCGATTTTATTCATATCCATTGTTACCAAACAAGTGCTTGCACCCAAGTTGGCAGCTGCTGTAGCAGCCTCACAACCTGCGTGTCCACCGCCGATAACAAGTACATCATACTTGAATTTCATCGTCTTTTTACAAAAGTATAGGGGCATAATACCCCTAATTTATACCGACACAAAATTAAGAAATAAAATCGAATTATACCTATATAATAGATAGAAAAGTGGTTCTTCCGTTAAATGCGTAGATTGTTAATAGAATGAGATTAATCCACATAAATGGTGTGATTACCCTCAATTAGGTGGTTTTATAAGGGGGAATAAACTACATATATAAACGTAATTAGGTGCGAAGTCTATTTGTCTTCTACAAACAATTTATTCCCTTGTTAGTTGAGGTTTGTAAATTATTTTCCTTAGGTTCAAAATCAATACATGCTCTTTTGGCTTCTAAAAGACGCCTAATTGGCTTGCAAAAGATGCCCTTTAAGACGCTTACTAACGCCCTTTTGAAGTCCATTGAAGCACCTTTTACTTTACTACTTTATAACTAATTGACTTCCATGTGGTTATAAACTTACTCCTTGTATGTGTTTTTGCTGTTATTTATAGCTATCTTGTTTGAAAATATGTAATGATATTTCAAACCCTTGTATGTAGATTTTCGAAGTCGTAAAGTGAGAAGGCTTTCTGTGTCTGAGGCTGATAATAGGATAGACAGTTGACTGTCTTAGCTATGTTTTTGTTTAATGACTAACTTCGATTCTTCCGTTAAAGCAGTACGAAAAGCGTCCACGCATTTAACGGAAGAAGCCAGAAAAGTTCCTCTCTCAATATCCCTTTCCTTTTAGTTCAGTAGCCACGCAACGCCCAAACCAATGTTACTATATCGTGAGAACTCGTTGAAAGATATGTCGTAGTAAGTGTTTAAGTGCAGTCGTGGTGAAACCTTATAATCCACTCCTACTTCACTCATAAAGTTGAAGTGGCTGTCATGTCCTGGTTTAGCCCAGTCGTCCTGTCTCTTTGAGTTGTAACGATTATAGCTTTCTACGAAGAAACTCCACTTGTCAGTAGGCTGATAAGTGAGATTAGCACCGAAGAAAAGATCAGGACTCTCTGTATCTCCATCCCATTCACCTCCCAAGTCATAACCCAATGTAAACTTACTACTCAGTTCGTTTTCGAATAAGAGGTGAGCTTGAATACCTACATGTTTGGGAAGGTAGTGTGCATTACTACCACCAGGAATGAGTATTGTACCCATAAAGGAAACCTTTGGAAACACCTTTCCGCCCTCATAAACCTTGATTTTCGTACCAATAGCGGCATTAGCAATGCCCCCAAAATTCCCTTCGGGCGTATAGGTTATACATTCGTCTATCTGTAATCTTACCTCCGCTTGTGGGGTTAATCCAAGGCGAAACATAGATGTGTTGATGGTGAAAGTATGTGCGTGTTCACCGTTTCTTCTGTCCCATTCAAGTCCGATACCAGTTTCCCAATCAATCTTTCCTGGTTTCATGATGCCGACACCTGTCGTAGCACCAGGCGCATCTGGCGAGAAGTCGTCGTTGTCCTGTGCCATTGAGCGCACTGGAACGAGTGTAAGGAGAAACAGACACAAAGCTATCCTTAACCCTTTTTTACGATAGGCTATCATAGTCTTCTTTCTTGTTGATAATGTTTTAGTTTGTTTTATTGAGGATTACAGTCCCTTATCCGTAATATCATCTTTTTACGTTCATCTTCAAACAGGGGAATGTCATATCAGCTACAAAGATACGCATTAATCGTTTGAAAATGTGTGTTTAATGGTTAAAGTCTTCCTTATCTGCGAAAACTAATGTCGTTTTGCTATCTTCTTTTAGGACTAATAGCTATCTATTCCTCCCTTTTTTATAGTCGTGCTGATACTCCGCACATATCGTGCTAACGCCTCGCACGTGTGGTGCGGGGGCTTCGCACCCAATGAAGAGAGGCTCGTGTCGATGGATGAAATTCAATTTGTAAAAATCAGTTGATGCTTCATCGTTATACAGGTTTGCATTCTTTGTTTATAAAGATAATATGTACCTTTGCATGTTCAGAGATAATAACAAACAAATGAAGCTAAATAATAAGATAGAAGAAGGAAACGAAGAACGTACAGCCTTGGGCATTCTGCTCACGATAAGTTTTTGTCATCTGTTAGATGACACAATGCATTCGATGCTTCCAGCAATTTATCCGATGTTGAAAGACGAGTTTGGATTATCCTTCTTTCAAGTCGGAATCATAACGTTGGTGCTACAGCTAACCTCTTCCATCATCCAACCTTTCGTCGGACTTTATGCTGATAAGCATCATGGTTGGTGGCAGTTACCAGTGAGTATGGTGTTCACGCTCATCGGTATCTTTATGCTTTCGTATGCCGATAGTTTCCTCGTCATCTTATTATCTGTATCATTGTTCGGCTTAGGCTCTTCTATATTCCATCCGCAAGGGTCGCAGGTGGCACAGCAAGCCTCTGGTGGTCGCAATGGTTTAGCACAGAGTATTTTCCAAGTAGGAGGCAATGGCGGCTTTGCGGCAGGACCATTGTTTGCAGCCCTGATAGTGATACCCGTCGGCCTGAGTGGTGTACGTTGGTTTGCGTTTATTGCCCTTCTTTTAGCTGTTATACTGATTTATATAGGAAAATGGCATGTAAAACAATTGAAGGTCGTTCGTAAACGGAGTAGGGCAAGATGGACAACAGCAAAGGCATATACACGTAATCAGATTTATGGATTTGTATTTATTCTCTTCGTGTTGATGTTCTCCAAGAACTTTTATACAGAGAGTATGGTCAGCTATTTCACCTTCTTTCTGATAGAGAAGTTCGGGGTATCTATTCAAACTTCCCAACTCTGCCTGTTTGTTTTCTTAGCAGCAGAAGTCGTCGGAACCCTTCTTGGAGGCTGGATAGGCGACCGCTACGGGCGTAAATACGTGATATGGTTCTCTATCTTTGGAGCAGCACCATTTACAATCATGCTCCCTTATGTGGGTAGTCTTGCTGGAACAATCATTTTATCAGCCATCATTGGACTCATTATAGCATCAGCCTTCTCAGCAATATTAGTTTATGCAACCGACCTCATGCCCAATCATATCGGTACGATAGCTGGTATCTTCTATGGACTTTCATTTGGTCTTGGCGGTCTTGGAAGTACTTTCTTTGGATGGTTAGCCGACCAGACGAGTATCCTCTTCGTCTTTAAGGTAAGCACATTGCTCCCATTGTTAGGTATTATAGCCGTCTATTTGCCAAAGATGAAGCGTGAGTAAGCTACATGGTTGATTATAGTCTTACCATTAATAAAGTTATTTTATGCGTAATGGAGGGCTATATTTAGGTAATGAAAAAGACAAAGAGCAGTTAGGAGAGACTATTGTTAGAAATCCATACTTTAGCTAAAAGAAATCCTTATTCTTTGCTTTTTGCTATCAGTTAATGGGTGAAATTCACTTTAATTCCTTATCTTTGCAAGTAGAATCCCTTTTCCTTAGAAAGGGAAGCAATCATATTACTATTTTATAATCGACTTGTCTTATGCGGAAGTATATGGCAGGTCGGATGTCAAATATTAAAAACCTACATGAAACAAAAGAAACTTTTAGTGACCTTCGTATTGGGTATGTGTGCCCTTACGGCAGCTCATGCACAGGATAATGACTTCGATTTAGGCAGTCAGCGTTCGGAAGTGCAGTTAGTTAATCCTGTTCCTGGTAAGAAGATTGACCATCAGGGACTCGTTATTAATCCTACACCACGTTACGTGAAACTGACAGGCGAGGGGACGGTAGACATCAGTGGCGGTATTAAACTTGACCAACCAATGCCAGCTCGTAATCTCTTTTGGTACGATTGGAGGGATATTGACTTCCTTTCCCGTGCTGATAAGGGATTCCCGATGAAGATACAGCTGGCAAAGATACCAGTGATTAAGTACAAGGGCGACCAGAACAGCGAGACTGCTGATGGTGGCTATACGTTAAGTATCACCAAGAAGGGCATCACCCTTCAAGCTTCTAATGGCTTAGGAGTATTCTATGGTATTCAGACTTTACGTCAGATTATGGAAAACCCATCCGTAGAAGGCGGCAAGAAACTTCCTTGTTTGGAAATCAATGATGCACCAGTATTTGCCTATCGTGGTGTTGTTGAGGGTTTCTATGGTACACCATGGTCACACGCTGTACGCCTGTCATTGATTGACTTCTGCGGTAAGTACAAGATGAATACTTATATCTATGGACCAAAGGATGACCCTTATCACAGTTCTCCTAACTGGCGTCTGCCTTATCCAGAGAATGAAATGAAGAACATCAAAGAACTTGTTGCAGCCTGCAAGAAGAACCGTGTAGACTTCGTTTGGGCGATCCATCCGGGCAAAGATATCAAGTGGAATGAGGAAGACTATCAGAACCTTGTGCACAAACTTGACCTCATGTATCAAGCTGGTGTGAAGTCATTTGCTATCTTCTTTGATGATATTTCAGGCGAGGGAACCAACCCTAACCGACAAGTTGAGTTGTTGAATCGTTTGACAAAGGAGTTTGTAAAGGCGAAGGGCGACGTTGCTCCGCTGATTATTTGTCCTACAGACTATTCTAAGTTGTGGGCAAAGGCAGATGAGAATGGACCATTGAGCATCTATGGTAAGACCCTCGACCCATCTGTACGTGTGTTCTGGACAGGCGATGTTGTTTGTAGCGATGTGACAAAGAGTACACTCGATTGGGTCGACAGTCGCATCAAGCGTCCTGCTTTCTTCTGGTGGAATTATGCCGTAACAGACTATGTTCGCAACCTTGTATTGCAGGGTCCTGTTTATGGCTTAGATACATCACTCACGGATAAAGATATGTGTGGACTCGTCAGCAACCCAATGGAGCATGGAGAAGCTTCAAAACTCTCTCTTTATAGTGTAGCTGATTACACATGGAATCCATCTGTTTATAACCCTATCGACAGCTGGGAGCGTGGTTTGGAAGTGATGATGCCACGTGCAAAAGAGGCTTATCGCACCTTTGCTATCCATTCTGCCGATACGGAGACAGGCTATCGTCGTGACGAATCTTGGGAGACTGAGACCTTCCGTTTAGCTGAATATACAAAGGAAAAGCGTGATAAGCTCTATCAGGAGTTCGAGCGTGTGGCTAAAGCACCTGCTGAGATTGAGGCTGGTTGCACTAATAATCTCTTGATAAAGGAACTAAAACCATGGCTGACTGAGTTTGCTAAGTTAGGCGAACGTGGTAAGAACGCTATCGAATTGATGGATCTCTATCGTAGTGGTGACAACTTGAAGTTCTGGAGTAAGTATGTTAAGAGCCGTATGTCTGCGGAAGATAAGAAAGCTTACGAGGCTCATAAGTCAGGTACTATGAAGTTACAGCCATTCTATGACTTCGCTATGGACGACCTCGGTGATGCTTTCTATGAAAAGCTTTCAGGCGAAAAGGCATTCACACTGCGTGGTATTGGTTCTTATAAGAGCCTTAAAACAACTCAGGTAGGTTTGATGTTCGATGGCGATAGCATAACACATTACACCTCTGGCGAGGCACAGAAGGCTGGTGATTGGATGGGTGTAGCCCTCCCTGAACCAATGGCTGTGCGTGAGGTGCATATCCTTCAGGGTCGTAACTCTAAGGATGATTGTGACTTCTACGACCATGCAACACTTGAATATTCGGTTGATGGCAAGACATGGAAGCCAATGTTAGGTGATTTGAAGAACCAGTATGACATCCTTTGGCAGGGTGAGCCGGTGCAAGCACGTTATATTCGTTTGCGTCGTCTTGACTCCGACCGTAAGAACTGGGCTGCTATTCGCTCGTTCGTAGTGGTTCCTGATGGTGCTGCAACGCTTGAGTTTGGTGGTACTAACGCTGCTTCTGATGCCGTCCTTCGTGCGTTCGACCATCAGCCAAGTACGTCTTTCAAGAATACAGGTGCTGTTTCGTTTGAGGTTCCAAGTGGTATGACTTCTTATACCTTCCTTCTTTCATTGCCAGAGGGTGGTTCTGTTCGCGTTTGCCAGTATGATAAGCGTAACAAATTGATGGCTGAGTTCACTCTCATCATTTCTTCCTTCATTCGTTGCTCTTATGATAAGCGTGACAAATTGAAGGCTGAGTTCACTTCTAATGAGCCTTTCTTCACAGTTAATGTGGCAAAGAAAGTAACTCGTATGGAGCTGATTGGTAAGGCAGAAGTGTTCGAGATTATTCCAAAGAAGTAAGATATTGGTTGACGAGTTGACGAGTCTACAAGTAGACAAGTTGCTTGTTGAAAAACAACAAATAAATAAAAATAGGGACAGACGATGGCGTCTGTCCCTATTGTTTGTGATATGGTTGAGTGAATGATAAACTGAGAAATTAAATAGATTGAGTCTGTTTTCGGCATTTTTTTACAACATATTGCCTCCATTTTGGTAATATTCTGCAAGGTGTTTAGTCCTCCGCACCATTGGTGTTTATGCTCCGCACCATTGGTGCTTACCAATCGCACGACATGTGCTGGGCAACAACACATCGAGTAAAGACGGGAAGAAAGGGTCTTAATGGCAAATAGTAATATGCTAATGGCTAACTAATATGAAAATGGTTTACCAAGCTGTATTCATCTTTTTTGCCACTTCACTGATGACTTAAAATTACTATACAACTCCGAAAGTTTCTGTTTAACTTTCAAGGTTTGTGCGTCTTCTAAAACTATCCTCATTTGTTAGGATAGGCTAAGCCTCCTTATTTTAAGTCTAAATACTATACATTTTGTTTAAAATACTTTGATAAATCATTAAAATATAGTATTTTTGCATCGCATTATGTATGTATTCATACCAACATCTTGGTATCTAATTTAATGAACAATAATTACGATAGAGAGGCTAAGCATAGTCTTCTCTCTATATTTATTTAGGAAAAATAAATTCTAACAATTTAAATATTTAAAATCAAAACATTTATGTGGTTAATCAATTCATCTATTGGTAGAAAGGTGATTATGTCAGTGACTGGCATGGCCCTAATCCTATTCATGACGTTCCACTGCTGTATGAATCTTGTTGCACTCTTCTCAGGAGATGCTTATAACATGATTTGTGAGCTGTTGGGTGCCAACTGGTATGCAGTAGCAGCTACTGTAGGTCTTGGCGCATTGGCAGTTTGTCACATCGTTTATGCGTTCATCCTTACAGCGCAGAACCGCCGTGCACGTGGTGACAACCGTTATGCAGTTACAGAGAAGCCTGCAACAGTAGAGTGGGCAAGCCAGAACATGCTCGTTCTCGGTATTATCGTGTTGCTCGGTCTTGGACTTCACTTCTTCAATTTCTGGTACAACATGATGTTTGCAGAGCTTACTCATATCGATGTACCTTTCCATCCAGCTGATGGTTTTTCTTACATTAAGTACACTTTCTCTAAGCCTGTGTATGTAGTTCTCTATGTTATCTGGATTTGTGCATTGTGGTTCCACCTCTCACACGGTTTCTGGAGTGCTATGCAGACAGTTGGTATCAATGGTAAAGTATGGTTCAACCGTTGGAAGACCATTGGTAACATCTATGTTACTCTGTTGATGCTTGGCTTCCTCATTGTAGTTCTTGCATTTGCTTTCCATTGTGCACCAAGCCTTTGCTGTGCTGCATAATTTAAGTATCTAAGTTGAAAATTTAATTCAAAAACAATCATGACAAAGATATTAGATTCCAAAATACCAGCAGGTCCTGTAGCCGAGAAGTGGACTAACTACAAGGCACATCAGCGTTTGGTTAACCCAAAGAATAAACTGAAACTGGATGTTATCGTTGTTGGTACCGGTCTGGCTGGTGCCAGTGCTGCCGCTTCTCTCGGTGAGATGGGCTTCAACGTATATAACTTCTGCATCCAAGACTCACCACGTCGTGCACACTCTATCGCTGCACAGGGTGGTATCAATGCTGCAAAGAACTATCAGAATGATGGTGACTCAGTTTACCGTCTTTTCTACGATACAGTAAAGGGTGGTGACTATCGTGCTCGTGAAGCTAACGTTTATCGTTTGGCTGAGGTGTCAAACGACATCATCGACCAGTGCGTTGCACAGGGAGTTCCATTCGCTCGTGAGTATGGTGGTATGCTTGCTAACCGTTCTTTCGGTGGTGCACAGGTAAGCCGTACTTTCTATGCAAAGGGTCAGACCGGTCAGCAGTTGTTGCTCGGTGCTTACTCTTCATTGAGTGCACAGGTTGCTACAGGTAAGGTAAAGCTCTATACTCGTTATGAGATGGAGGACGTAGTTATCGTTGACGGTCACGCTCGTGGTATCATTGCTAAGAACCTTGTGACTGGTAAGTTGGAGCGTTTCACAGCTAATGCTGTTGTTATCGCTACTGGTGGTTATGGTAATGCATACTTCCTTTCAACCAACGCTATGGGTTGTAACTGTACAGCCGCTATCCAGTGCTACCGTAAGGGTGCTTACATGGCCAACCCATCTTACGTTCAGATTCACCCAACTTGTATTCCTGTACACGGCGACAAGCAGTCTAAGCTGACCCTTATGTCAGAGTCTCTGCGTAATGATGGCCGTATCTGGGTTCCTAAGAAGCTCGAAGATGCTAAGGCATTGCAGGCAGGAACAAAGAAGGGATCTGATATTCCAGAGGAAGATCGTGACTACTACTTGGAGCGTCGATACCCAGCATTCGGTAACCTTGTACCTCGTGACGTGGCTTCACGTGCTGCTAAGGAGCGTTGCGACCACGGCTTCGGTGTAAACAACACTGGTCTTGCTGTGTTCCTTGACTTCTCTGAGTCAATCAACCGCCTCGGTATCGATACCATTTTGCAGCGTTATGGTAACCTCTTCGATATGTATGAGGAGATTACAGACGTTAATCCAGGCGAACTCGCTAATGAGATTAACGGCGTGAAGTACTATAATCCAATGATGATCTTCCCTGCTATCCACTACACAATGGGTGGTATCTGGGTTGACTATGAGCTGATGACAACCGTTCCTGGTCTGTTCGCTATTGGTGAGTGTAACTTCTCTGACCACGGTGCTAACCGTCTTGGTGCTTCTGCTTTGATGCAGGGTCTTGCTGATGGTTACTTCGTATTGCCATATACTATTCAGAACTACCTTGCTGATCAGGCACTCTGGGCAAAGGTTCCAACCGACCGTCCTGAGTTTGATGAGGCTGAGAAGGCTGTTATGGCTGAGACAGATCGTTTGATGGGTATCCAGGGTAAGCGTTCTGTTGACTCACTCCACAAGGAACTCGGTCACATTATGTGGGAGTATGTAGGTATGGGTCGTACCAAGGAAGGTCTTGAGGAAGGTCTCAAGCAGTTGAAGGCTCTCCGCGAGGAATTCAACTCTAACCTCTTCATTCCTGGTAAGAAGGAAGGCTTGAACGTAGAGCTTGATAAGGCAATTCACCTCCGTGACTTCATCCTTATGGGTGAGCTCGTAGCTTATGATGCATTGCATCGTGAAGAGAGTTGTGGTGGTCACTTCCGTGAGGAGCACCAGACTGAGGAAGGTGAGGCTAAGCGTGACGACGAGAACTTCTTCTATGTTGGCTGCTGGGAGTATCAGGGTGATGACACCAAGACTCCAGAGCTTATCAAGGAACCTCTCGAGTATGAGGCAATCAAGGTACAAACACGTAATTATAAAAACTAATTGACGAGTTGACGGGAGGACAAGTTGACAAGTTGTTAGCTTGTTCTGCCTTAAACATATTCCATTAGTATAATACAGACAATATACAAGATGTAATACAAACAAGGTCGATGAATACTCACAAGGATTTGATCGTCTGGCAGAAAGCAATGGAACTTGTCTTAGAAGTATATAAGGCAACAAAGACATATCCACGGGAAGAACTATTTGGATTAGCTTCCCAAATGCGTAGAGCCGTTGTATCAATTCCCTCGAACATAGCAGAAGGCTATGGCAGAATCCATACTCGTGAAACTGAGAGATTCTTAGTATAGCATTAGGTTCTGCGTGTGAGTTAGAAACTCAATTGATTCTATCGAAAGACTTAGGGTATATCTCGACAGAACTTGCACAGCAACTATGCGATAAAACCCAAGGCATAATTAGGATGCTAACGTCTTTGATTAAGACTCTGAACAAATAACTTGTTTACTTTACAACTTGTTTACTTGTCAACTAAAACATAACACAATGGCAAAGAATATATCATTCACAATTAAGTATTGGAAGCAGAATGGTCCACAGGATCAGGGTCATTTCGATACACATGAGATGAAGAATATCCCAGATGACACCTCATTCCTTGAGATGCTTGACATCCTTAATGAGGAGTTGATTGCTGCTGGTGATGAACCATTCGTCTTCGACCACGACTGCCGCGAGGGTATTTGCGGTATGTGTTCACTCTATATCAATGGTACTCCACACGGTAAGACTGAACGCGGTGCAACAACCTGTCAGCTTTATATGCGCCGTTTCAACGATGGTGATGTTATCACTGTTGAGCCATGGCGTTCAGCTGGTTTCCCAGTAATCAAGGACTGTATGGTAGACCGTACAGCATTCGATAAGATTATTCAGGCTGGTGGTTACACAACAATCCGTACCGGTCAGGCACAGGATGCTAATGCTATTCTTATCTCTAAGGACAATGCTGATGAGGCTATGGACTGTGCAACATGTATCGGTTGTGGTGCTTGTGTTGCTGCATGTAAGAATGGTTCTGCTATGCTCTTCGTTTCATCTAAGGTTAGCCAGTTAGCTCTCTTGCCACAGGGTAAGCCTGAGGCTGCTAAGCGTGCTAAGGCAATGGTTGCTAAGATGGATGAGGTTGGCTTCGGTAACTGTACTAACACACGTGCTTGCGAGGCTGTTTGTCCTAAGAACGAGAAGATTGCTAACATCGCTCGTTTGAACCGTGAGTTTATCAAGGCAAAGTTTGCTGATTAATCATAAGCAACAGGCAGTGGTTATTAAGACCGCTGCCAAACTTATTCTTAAATAGAAAATCCCATAGCTCTTGTACATGAGTTATGGGATTTTTTAATTATATCTTCGCCTGCATTTGAATGAGTTATAGGTAATGTTTATCCCCTTATTGTTTGTTTCAAACGAGAATATTGCCTATATTTGCAGTGTTATATTATCTATCTGATTGAAAGGAGGTTTACTTATGAGACGGAACTTAATTTTAGGAGTGTTTTCTATCGTTGTTTTATTTTGTACAACGGCTTGTTCAAATACTTCGTTTGTCGAGAGTAATGCCGTTGCTTCTGATGCTTCATATAAGGTAAAACAAATCACAGAATTGTTTGAGAGCTATGGTTGGAAGTTAGATACGACTATCAATGAGGCAGAGAGGAACCGATTAATCGAAAAAATGGATTATAATAAAGTAAAAGCATTATTAGAAGGAATGAAGAAGAGAAGTGATTCTGAGTCTTCTGATAGTGTGAAAATGAGATATTGTAGGCGTTGTATTGATTAGCTTTTCAATGGGATATAACGTATTAGAACGATAAGAATATAGTTCCGGAACGGTCATGATTCATGACCTGAAATACTTGGATATATCCATTTGTCAGCTTGATAGAATAGCCCTATTATAAATTATTTTCATGAAGAAAAATATTTTTTTTCATGAAAATAAATATTTCCAATCGTGAAAATAAATATTTTTCTTCATGAAAATAATTCGCAAAAGTACTTGTCTTGTCGCAGGTAGGACATAGAGAACGGATGGAAATTGATATGCTTTTCAGCCTTTAAAGACAGAGTATCTAAGTGCGCCGGAATAGCATTTAGAAAATGACAGAATAGATTTAGACACAGTAACACACGAACAAGTTGCGGAGAGTGACAAGAGTTGAGGCTGCTAATCGAGGCATATAAGCATAAAAGCATAAAGGATAAGTATAGCCTGGAACACTATACAAGTGTGTTTTTAATTCTCTCTATGGAATAGAAAGAGGGAAATGGATATTAACGAGTTATTATAACCTTAGCTGTAAGCGGAGTAGTATTTCACGCCCACGTAAAGGTAGGAATGTGTTGAAAGTATTGATTCCTATGTTCTGCGTAATGCTGTAAGATTTGCTGTTTAATAGGTTTGTTCCCGACAGCCCCAGCTCCCACACATTATTAATCTTGTAGTTGAAGTCGCCATCTAATAGGCTACACGTATGGTAATGTCCGTCTGAAATTTCATTTGTAAGATTATAGAACTTCATTTTTAGTTCCATCTTCTTTGTTGGGAAGAGGTAAAGAGCTACATTGGTTGTATAGGACGAAAGAACATCCAACTTCATGATACTGCTCCGTTCCCAGTAATATTTAGCAGTAAAAGCGGCTGACAGGCGTATCCATGACAGTTTCTGGAAGCTTGTGGTGAGCGTTCCTGAGGCGTTGTGAGAATGATTATTAACCATCACACCTGATTGCGAAACAAGATAAGAATCTCTGTTATATGTCGCATCAACCTTTAAGGACAAGCCTATGGGGATGAATGTCTTGTCCACCATGGCATTTATAGCAGTGTTATGCCGGTGGTTACTGCCTCTTACCCACTTCATAATTGTCATTGAGTCGTTGTATTCATAGTGGCTATAAGCCTCGCTTCTTGTATCAGAGTAGGTAAGTGAAAGGTTAGCAAAGAGCATTGTTGCAAGATTACGATAGCGGAAATGGAGCGAAGTATATAGATGGGTAGACTTATAGATGTCATTTCCTGTTACCTGTATGCTTCTGTATCCCTCTCTTAAAGGCTTTAAAGCATAGAAATCAAGAGAGTTGTCATCTGTAGAGATAGAGGAAGATAGGTTCACTGATAGTTTGCTTGTCAGTACTTGTTTTAATGTCAAGTAGGGCTTAAATGCTATGAAGTTGCGCACAGATAGTTTGTTGTTCTTCTCTGAAAGGCTGATTCTTGTCCATTCAATAGGAAGTCCAAAGCTTACATAGCTTTGCTTTGTATATTTCCATGTGTAGCCCGGTTCACCTTGTAGTTTGAATGTATGATGATAGATGGCAGTTTGATAATTGTACGAGTTATTCCTGTAATAAGCTTGTAAGGATATATCCAAATCATTTCCAAGTGTAGGGATAGAAGTCGTGATAACGTTGCGTGTCATAGTTGACTGTGTTGCAAAGCGTTCTGTAATATTATATAGTGGTAAGGAATCAGAAGTTGTTACCAGTTCTTCTCTACGATTAACGTATCTAACGAGTGAGCGAACCTGCAACATACTCTTTCCTAATTTGAAAGAAGAAGACAGATAATTCTTGATATAAGATGGCTTTATACGTGTTTGTTCAGTAATTCCAATGCCGTTTGTTACGACTTGATTCTCGTTCGTTAGTCGTCCGAAAGAGTATTTAAATTCGTCAGAAATGAACCTATGAGTACTATTTTCTTCATATTTCAGTGATGGTACGATGCGAAATGTGCGCTGCTTCATCCATTCTGTGGTTTCCAACGTGGTGGGCGTAAGTCCTCCATAAAGGTTTGCTGTCGACTGGTTATATCCAGCGTGGTCCTTATAAAAAAGAATGTTGCTGCGTAGTGTTACGTCTTTCGACAATGTAATGATATTATTAAAACCTGCACTATAAGACTTGTTCTGCAGATATCTTTCTTGTGGAAGCACCTCCTGACTTATGTTTTCAGACAGAACACCCTGCGGAAGCGGCTCGTATGCATCCAGATTATAGACATCAAGATGTTCTTTAGTTTCCTTTGAAAGGTCTTTTCCAGTGTTACTCATCTTGGCAGAAACAAGTATTTGCGAATGTTTCATCACCTGTGTGAGGAATAGCTGGTTGTCCCAAACACTTGGTTTTATGCCTAAACCACCTGTAATCTCCCCAAAGGGACGAGCCTTGTGGTTCTTGTCGAGCCTGATGTTTAGGGCAGCAGACTCTGATGGTTTGCGCCCTTGCATCATCTTCACAGGTTGGTGATTCTCCAAAACTTCGACATCACGCACCGCATTGATAGGCATATTGCGGCTTGCCTGTGTATAGTTGTTGCCCATCAAGTCCTGTCCTTCAATATAAAACCGATTGATAGCACGACCTTGATAAGACACCGAACCATTTTCAGCGACCTTGATTCCCGGTAGCTTCTTGAGCACGTCTTCTAAATGACGGTCGCCCTTCTGTAGAAACGAACCGACGTTGTAGACCAGTGTGTCACCTTGTTTTCTTATAGGAGAGAGTTTTACGACGACTTCTTTTAGTTCAACTTGCTTAGGGGATAGCAGGATGATAGTCGGCTGCTTTTCCGTCTGACGGATGTCAGCAACGCCTATTTTCCGTTTACCGTAACCTATAAGTGTGAACATCAATACATCCTCTTGGTGTGCTGTGAGGTTAAGGCAACCCTTTCCGTCAGCAATCTTATAACTCAGCATCTTGCCCTTTGAGTTTACAACACGGCACATCACATCTGCTAACGGTTGGAGGCTGGCAGAGTCCCTAACCTCAATCGTCAGTTTTACCAGAGCTTCATCCTGCTGTGCAAAGAGGGTAAAGCAAGTGGAAACGAGGTAGAGTAGAAGAAATATTCGTCGCAAGATGTTATTCTAATTCTATCGGATTGTAAGGCTTTGCGTTAACTGTTGCTGCAACATCAGCCGATACAGTAATGCTTCCATCTCCTGTCAAGGCTTTTACTGGATCAGCACAATAGTTCTTATACATTTGTCTGACAGCTTTTCGGGTACTCTTTGTCACGGCACTTTTATCGTACATATAAATAGGAGCATGTTCCTTTACTTTCTGTAATCCAGTTAGAGTAAAAGAAAAATTGTCCTCTGTGTCCTGCACTTTAAAGATAAGTCCGGGTAGTCCACAGAACTTATAAGGTCCGTAAGGCAGTTCTACTTCAGGTGCATACCAAGCTATGTAATCACGCCCGAAGAGCCTTGTCTTTGCCCTCTGACACTGATATCCAGCAATAGTACTATCTCCTTGCAGTAATTCCCATTTCAACTGAGGAGCATCTTCTTCATATTGATATCTTTGAAGTCCTCCTACCTTGCATTGAATAAACTCTTTTTTAGTCTCTCTATTCAGCAGGATGAGTTCGCGTAAGCCTATGCTCTTCATTGCTCCGATAAGTTTAGGACCCGATGAAGTTACTTGGGATTCTCCTTTTGATATAGATGCGGAGATGGAGTCGAAAGTAAGTTGTCCATAGTCGATGAACATATTGTATAGCTTACCTATTCTTAGAATTGTGTTTGCTGTACGTTTAGCATTTGGATACTTTGCGTCTTTTGCATACTTGTATTCATAGACTATCTGATATTGTGCAGATTCATATTGCACCGTTTTAGTCGAATCCCATCGTCCTTCTAATTTCGAGAAGTCCAGTGTTTGGGCAGATAGACAAGCCGTGTTGATGAGAAGAATAAGTAAGATTATGTTTTTCTTCATTTTGATTGGTTTTTAAGTTTGAACATTTTGAGAAAGATTCAAAGTCTGTTATTTTATAAAGTTGTTTTATTGTTTGTCCTACAAAGTCTCTTTTCTTCTAATTCTTATTGCTGCAAATATATAAAATTATCGGGCAATTGTCAAGTTTATTTCTATTTTTCATACTTTAATGTTTAATATTGTCGTTTGCCAAAACTTAAACAACATATTCCTTATACTGAATCTCTTTTCAATAGATAGTATTGTGTTGTCTTTGTAAAAGTAAGCCTCCTAACCAAATAAGATTTGTTTTCTTATGGTAGTATAGTGCTTTTTAAGCCATAAATTACCCATACACCAGTAATATATTACAAGGGTGTTAGCCCTCCGCACCATTGGTGCTTACCGTCAACACCACACGTGCTGGGCAACAGCACATGGGCATAAGATGGGAAAAGAGAATCCTGATAGTACTTATAAGAAAATATGTAAGACACAAATGAATAACATGTATATGGGAAGTGTTTACCAGTAGGACTAATTTATTAATTACGGTTAAGTTTCTTTATCCGTAAAATGAGAAGAATTATAATAAGGCATTTTAAGTTCTTCTTTCTGTCTTATTTCGTTTTTTTTTACTACTTTTGTACACAAAAGACGTAAAGACAATTAAAACCTACGAATATCAATGAGTGAAAACAAACTTTCCACTAACGAACAGGCACAGACTGCCGATGCTCCAGTAAAGACCAGTTATACTGAATATAAAGTTATTCCATCACAAGGATTTTGTATGATTGTGAAGTGTCGCAAGGGCGACCAGACAGTCGTATTGAAGACTCTAAAGGAAGAATACCGTGAGCGTGTGTTGCTTCGTAATGCATTGAAGCGTGAGTTTAAGCAGTGTCAGCGACTCAACCATTCGGGTATTGTACGCTATCAAGGTTTGGTTGAGGTTGATGGTTACGGACTTTGTATAGAGGAAGAGTATGTTGAAGGACGTACTTTACAGGCTTATCTCAAGGAAAGTCATACAGACGATGAGAAGATTGGTATCATCAATCAGATTGCTGATGCACTTCGTTATGCGCATCAGCAAGGGATTATTCATCGAAATTTGAAGCCTTCAAATGTGCTTGTTACAACACAGGGTGATTATGTAAAACTCATTGATTTTAGTGTTCTTTCACCTGAAGATGTTAAGCCAACAGCTGATACAACGCGCTTTATGGCACCTGAGTTGAAAGACCAGACAATGGCAGCTGATGGTACAGCCGACATCTATTCGCTCGGTACTATTATGAAAGTGATGGGTTTGACGTTAGCTTACAGTGAGGTAATCAAGCGTTGTTGTGCTTTCAAGCGAAGCGATCGTTATAGCAATGTTGATGAACTCTTTGCTGATTTGAATAATGAAGGCTCTTCATTTAGTATGCCAAAGATTGGTAAAGGCACTGTTGTCTTAGGCTTGATAATTGCTGTTGTTATTGGAGTAGGTGCATTGCTTTATAACTATGGCGGTGCATTGATTGACCAAGTAGGTAAGATTGATGTGTCATCTGTCTTTAGTTCTGATGCTGAAACGGCTCCAGAAGATACAATGAAAGTGAATACAGCAGAGCAATCTGATAGTCTTTCTACTGAAGCTGAGATTCCTGCTACAGGTAAACTTGCCTTTATGAATAGGATGAAACCAGCCCTTTATAAGGACCTTGACAATATCTTTGAGAAGAACTCTGCAGATAGGGCTAAGTTAACAAAGGCTATCAAAACCTATTATCGTGGATTGATTCAAGCTAACGACACACTCGACAATGAGCAGCGTGCTGAGGTAGATCGCGTATTTGGCGATTATGTCAAGCAGAAGAAGGCTGCATTAAAATAATAAGATACAAACGCTATAGAGGTAAGGACTAAGTCATGTAGTGATGATGTTTGGCTTACTCAGTGATAGTGTTTAGAGAAGGCTGGGGCAGAGGCTGTGCTTTCTTTCAGAACCTTGAGAGGGTGTGAGAGGAAGACAGTGTCTGCCCTTGTTAGCTTTCGTTGGTCGGTTTAAGTGTTTTAATTAACGAATGATTAATAATTTCTGCGGCTGCTATTCGTGTCTGGCTGTAGGATATATAGTGAATAAAAAGAATGAAACGAGTCTTTTATCTGTTATTTGCAGCCATATTCTTTGTTAGCAGTGTACACGCACAGACATCATCGATGAGTCGTCGACAGGCTGCAGGTAGATCAATGGAGCAGCAGGGGTTGGTGAATATTAAGCATGTGGACCCTTCTATCAAGGTGGCTTTGATGTATGCTCGTACGGATAACTTCTGTAATCGTGTGCTTTATCATGATTTGCGTGATGCCTACGTGCTGCCCGCTTGTGCTGATGCATTGCGTAAAGCGCAGGCGGAATTGAAGCGTCGTCGACCCGATTTGAGCCTGTGTATCTTTGATGCTACACGACCAATGAGCGTGCAGCAAACGATGTGGAATGCCGTGAAAGATACCCCAAAGTATTTCTATGTGTCTAATCCTGCACACGGAGGTGGTATGCATAACTATGGAATGGCTGTAGATATTAGTATCTGCAAGGCCTCTTGGAATGATGCTACATGGCGTGATGGTGCCACACGTTGTTTGATTGATACGATACCAATGGGTGTGAAGGTAGACCACATGGGTATAGCCAGTCATATTGATAAAGAGGCTGACCTCGTTACTCGTCGTCTTATCTCTCGTGAGGCATTAGCCAACCGCCGCCTTCTTCGTGAGGTGATGAGTGCTGCTGGTTTCATGCCTTTACGTACCGAGTGGTGGCACTTCAACCTTTGTACAAGGGCTTGGGCGAAGAAGAATTTGAAGGTGGTTAGGTAAAAAAAGCCTCAGCGACAGCGTCCTCTGACTGGCCCCTCCCCCTTACCCCTCCCCCAAAGGGAGGGGAGTGATTACCGAGATACCCCAGATGTTTAATGAAAATAAGTAGTATCTGGGGAAGATAAGATAAAAGAGCTGGGGTGTTATTTCTTAAAGCGGGTAGGAAAAATTACATAAAAAAGTCTTTAGTCGAGATATTAAAGTGTTCAAATAAGATAAAACTATAGGCAGATAAGATAAGTAAAATGGATAAAAAGGAGCAAAAAGAACACCCTTTGCCACGATATGTGCAGGACGTTTTGAGCAAATATAACATTTCACTCCCCTCCCTTGGGGGGAGGGGTAAGGGGGAGGGGCCAGTTGGTAGCCTTTCTGTTTTAGCCCTTCAATCCCACCGCTACCCTGATATTGATATGCCTTTCCTGCTCGATCAGTTGGCAGGATGGCAGACAGCACGCACGAAACTGCCGTCGTGGGCAGCGAATGAGGACATCATTTACCCACCGCATTTATCGATGGAACAGTGTTCAAGTGAGCAGACAGCGGAATATAAGGCACGGCTTGTTGCACGTCTTGTTGGGGTAGCGAACTTTGTAACGTCTGACCTTAATAACGATTGTAAAAGCCCTTTGGCAATTGAAGAAACTAAGCCTATGCCACAACAAGCATGTGCTCAGAAAGTCTGGGGAGGGTCCTTCTGTGACCTAACAGGCGGCTTTGGCGTTGATTTCTCCTTTATAGCGCGTAGCTTCAAACGTGCTATTTATGTCGAACAGCAGGAAAAGTTGTGCGAATTGGCACGTCATAACTTCCATGCCTTAGGCTTGACACAAGCCGAAGTGGTTAATGGTGACGGTACAGCTTACCTCCATCAGCTCGACCACGTATCTGTGTTATTCCTCGATCCTGCCCGTCGTAATGAGCAAGGAGGTAAGACTGTGCTGATAAGTGATTGTACACCAGATGTCTTGGCATTGGAAGAAGAACTCTTAGAGAAGGCTGATACGGTTGTTGTAAAGTTATCTCCAATGCTCGATTGGCATCATGCTGTGGACGAACTCAATCGTTTGGGCAATGTTGTTCGTGAGGTACATATCGTCTCTGTACACAATGAATGTAAGGAATTGTTGTTAGTTTTGCAGAGAACGAAAGGTGAAAAAGATGATAAGACGGCTACGGAAAAAGCCCTACAAGTGTTCTGTGTGAATGACGAGAGTATCGTTTCTTATTCTCTTGCTGAGGCTTTAAGCACATCACAGCGACTTCTTTCGGCTATTCCCAAAGCTGGTCAGTATCTCTATGAGCCCAATGCTTCATTGATGAAAGCAGGCAGTTTTGCTTTGCTAACTGCCCGTTATCCACTTTCAGCACTCAGTCTTAATTCTCATCTTTTTGTCTCTGAGGAAGCTATCAGTGATTTCCCAGGCCGAAAGTTTGAGATAACAGCGGTTTCATCGTTTAATAAGAAGGAGCTACGACGTAGTTTGTCGGGGATAGACAAAGCCAATCTTGCCGTGCGCAACTTCCCTATGAGTGTTGCCGAACTACGCAAACGATTAAAGATAAAAGAAGGAGGAGACGTCTACCTCTTTGCAACCACAGATGCAGAAAGCAATCACCTGCTTTTCGTTTGCAAGAAAACAGCGATACCAACTTGTGACTCTCAATAAAATTACCTAACTTTGTAGTCTTTTCGTTGCGTAACAGAAGCTATGTTTTTTGTCCGCTGAATGTGGCTGGTCAGACACTGTTTGATTAATAGCATAACGACTTTTAAATAGAAATATATGATAAATATTTACCGATAAAACCTATTAAAACAATGAACAAGTATTTCAAAATGGTCATCGCTGCAGCGTTGATTGGTGTAACAACATCGGCTAATGCGATTGATCGTAAGACATTAGCGCAGTACGCTTCTTCACTGAATGGACTGAAGAAAGAGCAGTTAAAGGCAGCTTTACACAAGCTGATGGACAAGAAGAAAGTACTAAAGTATGGCGGTAAAGGTCCAGGCTATACATGGCATGGCTTCTGGTATACTGACCGTGATCCGCAGACCAACGAGTGCTATAATCGTTATAGCGACAAGAAATTCTACTTTGAAAGTACGAATACTGGTAAGTCTATTGATGGTATGAATATCGAGCATTCTTTCCCTAAGAGTTGGTGGGGAAAAGATAAGAATGATGCTTGGTGCGACCTCTATAACCTCTATCCATCCGATTCTCAGGCTAATAGCTCAAAGAGTAACTTTGTTATGGGCGTTGTTGTCAACGTAAAGGAAGAAGCTGGTGCAGGCTATGACAAGGTTGGAACAGGTTATGCTGATGGTCAGCTTGTAAAGATGTGGGAGCCGGGCGACCGTTTCAAGGGCGAATTCTCACGCAGCTATATGTATATGGCTACCACCTATCAGAACCTTAGCTTTGTTTCAGAAGGTGCTAATCAATTGCAGACGGGAGCTTATCCAACGCTGAAAAAGTGGTCATCAGACCTCTTCCGTCAGTGGAGTAAGAACGACCGTGTTGACGAGATGGAAATCAAACGCAATGAAGCTATCTACAAGATTCAGAATAACCGCAACCTTTTCATCGACTATCCTAACCTTGCTGAGTACGTATGGGGTGATAGTATGGATGTAGAGTTTAACCCTTATCGCTCTATAACAACAGCTTCTGATGATGCACGATACACAAGCATGATAGTTCCTGAAGACCCTGTAACGCCAGACAATCCGCAGGTAACACCACAGGGTGAAATCTTTGTTAAGACAACGACCGCTCCTGTTGCAAACAAGCGTTATCTTCTTGTAGCAAGCGTTGATGATAAACTCTTTGCAGGGATGACGGTCCAAGGGACAAAAAAATACGATTATCTGAAGGGTTCTGCAGTGACAGCAACATCGGAAAGAATAAATACTTCTGACGATAATTTGTTCTTTAATGTAGAGCAGGCTGCAAGTGGTTATTATATTAAAGATGCCAAAGGTCGTTATCTGTATCAAGATGGTAAGCACAGGAACTTCAATGTTGTCAATTCAAAAGATAAGGCAACGGTATGGACGATGACTCCAACTGCTGATGGAACATTCTTGATTACGAGTCCTGAAGGCTTTACCGTTCAGTATTCTAAGCAGTATAAATCATTTGGAGCCTATAACCCTGTGAATCCAAATGATGTCTATCCAATGCTCTATGTAGAGGACAAGACAGCAGGAATTGGAACTGTATGGACAGTAACAACCACTGATGATGCTGTTTATAACTTACAGGGCGTTCGTATGCCAGCAGATGCACAACTCGCTCCGGGTATCTATATCCGTGGTGGTAAGAAGTTTATTGTGAGATAAATAATACAGAATAACAAGTAAATCAAGTGATAATAAATGGCTTCATAATTCCTTGTAAAAAGGATTTTATGAAGCCATTTTTCATATCCGAAAGATAATATCCTGCATATGTGATAAGGATAAACAACCTTTGTGTTAACTATAAACACATGTGGTGCGGATGCTTAGCACGCGATGTGCGGATGCTTAGCACATATGGTGCGGACGCCTAACACGAGTCCTTATAACTGAGTAGTAGGATAGTGATAGTCAATAAAAAGGAGCGTAAATTTGCCAATCTTCCTTTTTTTTAGTACTTTTGCATGTTTAAGATTAGGAAAATAACGAAATAAAAAAATACTAAATGTCATCAGTTCAGATAAAGAGAGTAGAGACGAAGAAAGACCTAAAGGCTTTCATCGAGTGTCATTATGACCTCTACGAGGGTAATCAGTATGATGCCC
>CAUVDL010000013.1:0-48364 GCA_963550695.1 uncultured Prevotella sp.
TTTGACACCTTTTCAATCTCTTTTGGGATAGACTTGTATAGGTATCAGTGGATAGATCTAATCGGTGATAAGTCTTAAATACAGCAACGATAAGCCCTGTAACCAACAAAGTACAGTTGTAGGCGGTAATCACGCCCCTCCCTTTGGGGGAGGGGATGGGGGAGGGGCTGGTTGTTTGGTTGTTTGTTTTGCTTTATTACTTAATCATCTTCAACGCCAACTTAACAACCTGTTCCACTGGTAGGTCTGGCTGTTCTGCGAGAATACTCACAACAACCTTAGCAGATGGGGCAGGAGAGAAGCCGAGCATTGTCAATGCACTGACAGCTTCGTCCTTGATAGCAGCGTTGACAGCTGGTGTGTTAGGCTGACTGCTAACATGTAGTTCGTCTGCAATACCGCTCTGCATAATCTTGTCTTTGAGGTCAACGATGATACGTTGTGCCGTACGGAGTCCGATACCCTTTACCGTCTTCAGCATCTTCTCGTCACCATTGGCAATGACATTGCAGAGTTCTGCAGGTGTTAGCGATGAGAGAATCATACGAGCGGTATTAGCACCGACCCCCGAAACAGTAATCAATAATCGATAGAGCGAGCGTTCCTGCTTGTTAGCAAAGCCGTAGAGCGTATAGTTATCGTCGCGTCCACCTGTCATAATAGCCTCGTGCACATAGAGTTTCACTTGCGCTTTACCCTGTATAGCACTATAAGTATTTAGCGAAATGTTCAATGCGTAACCCACACCATGTGCTTCGACAACAGCCAATGCAGGTGTCAGGTCAGCCAGTTCGCCCCTGATATATTCAATCATAATCTAATAAAATAATCCTTACCGTGGTAAGGTGTTTTGTATATACAGAATTAATAACGTAATATAAAAACAAAATATTGTATTATCTAAGGTATAAAAAGAAAATCAATCGGCCCCTCCCCCTTACCCCTCCCCCAAAGGGAGGGGCGTGATTACCGAGATACCCCTTGTGGATAATATGCGAGTTTACGAGTTAACAGATTGTTTGGTTCGGTGGAAGTTGTCTCTTTTCTGCAAGCAAATGATAAGCATACAGTACATTTTACTCCCCTCCCTTTACTTCTCTTCGGTCAGTGACCGTTGGTTGGGGGAGGGGTAAGGGGGAGGGGCCAGTTGTAGTGTAGTGTGGTTGTCGGTCCTTTTTAACTACATAATTATGTTAAAATACTTATTGTGCTATACTTTCTTTAAATAAAACGTTACTTTTGTAGAAGATAATGAGAACTAAACTTTTAATTGTAAATAAATATGAAAAAGATTAGAGCAGCCGTCGTTGGCTATGGTAACATTGGCATTTACAGTGTTCAGGCACTTGAAGCAGCAAAGGATTTTGAGATTGCAGGCATTGTTCGCCGTCAGGGTGACAAGGATAAACCATTGGAACTGACCCCATACGAGGTTGTTGATGATATTACAAAGTTGAAGGATGTTGATGTGGCTATCCTCGCTACACCAACACGTAGTTGCCCAGAATATGCAGAGAAAATTTCTGCATTGGGTATCAATACAGTAGATTCTTTTGATATTCACGGTTCTATCCTTGACTATCGCACGAAGCAGATGGAGAACAACAAGCGCACAAATACCGTTAGTGTTATCTCTGCGGGTTGGGATCCGGGATCAGACTCTGTCGTACGTGTTTTGTTAGAGAGCCTTGCACCAGAAGGTCTTTCTTATACCAACTTTGGTCCGGGTCGTTCAATGGGTCACTCTGTTGTGGCTCGTAGCAAGAAGGGCGTTAAGGAGGCTTTGTCTATGACTATTCCTCTTGGTGAGGGAATCCACCGTCGTATGGTTTATGTTGAGTTAGAAGAGGGTGCTAACCTTGAGGATGTAACAAAGGAACTTAAGGCTGACGATTACTTTGCACATGATGAGCTACACGTGTTTGCCGTACCAAGCGTTGCAGCTTTGAACGATGTTGGTCATGGCGTTCACATGACGCGTAAGGGTGTGAGTGGTAAGACCCACAACCAGCACTTCTCTTTCGATATGTCTATCAATAACCCTGCGCTCACAGCACAGGTACTTGTTAACGTAGCACGTGCAAGTATGCGCCTTGCTCCGGGTTGCTATACAATGCCTGAGATTCCTGTCATTGATATGCTTCCAGGTAGTCGCGAAGATATTATTGCAACTTTGGTTTAAGGCTATTAGCCTTATTAGGCTAATAACCTTCCCCTTAATAATGGCAACCACTTGTTGGTTGCCATTATCTTTTTATGTAATATATTGACGTACAAAGGCTTTTTTTTGTACTTTTGCAATTAATATGAGAACTTTCCAACATAAAGTGACGATAAATGACATGGGTGCCATCGTGGTTTTTGCCCTTGCTGCCTTCTTCTGTCTTTGGCATCGTACGAGTAGTCTGATGGTTGTATTAGGTTTCCTGCTTATTGTTGTAACTATAAGAGCTGTTGACCGTGCCATTCATACTAAATACGTGTTGACTGATGACGGTGTTTTGCAGATAAAGACAGGACGAGTTGGACAGACAAAGCGTGTTTCGCTCAGTGATGTGAAGACTATTGAGAAACTCCCTTTTGCCTTTCGATTGGGACATTATGCACTGTTAGAGATGATGAATGGCAGTGTTGTCAGCGTACAACCTGATAATGTTGATAGTTTTCTGTCAGCACTGAAAAAACGATTAGAAAAGAAAGATAACGAAGTATGAAATTAAAATACTTATCGGCACTGGTCTTCGGTGTCGTATTGAGTCTACCTGTACAAGCGCAGGTATATTTAGATAGTACGGAGGTTGCAAATATACTTCATCCGAAAGCAATTACAGCTGTTCAACCTAAGGTGACTTCTGCGACGAATGATGTCAGCGAGGAAGAGGAAGATACAGATAGTATTATCCCTGCTTTTACCACGGATAGCCATCTTAGTTGGAAGGAGAATATCACCGCTCGATTAGATGGCATACTCCGAAGTCCGCTTTTAGAGACCATACAAACAAGTGTGATGGTTTGGGATTTGACGGATGATGTCCCTGTCTATCAGTTCCGTGAACGTCTTCACATGCGCCCTGCTTCTACGATGAAGTGTGTTACTGCCATAGCAACATTGGATAAACTCGGGGCTGATTATGACTTTAAGACAAACCTTTATTATACGGGTGTGATAGACGACTCAACCCAAGTACTGCGTGGCGACCTCTATTGTGTTGGCGGTATGGACCCAATGCTCTCTTCTTCGGATTTGACAGAGATGGCACGTGCCGTACGAAATCAGGGTATTAAGGCGATAGAAGGTAACATCTATGCCGACCTCTCTTTTAAGGATCGTGACCGTTTGGGCGAGGGTTGGTGTTGGGATGATAAGAATCCTAATCTCTCCCCTTTGCTCGTTGATGGTAAGGACGAATTTACCTATCGTTTCTCTCGTAAGTTAGAAGATATGGGTGTGACGTTGAATGGCTCTACTGGCGAACGTCAGTTACCTACTAATGCACAGTTGCTAACGACGCGTACACATTCTATTCGACAAGTTCTCCATCGTATGATGAAGGTAAGTGACAACCTCTATGCAGAGTCTATGTTCTATCAGTTGGCTGCCAGTGGTGGTACACGATGGGCAGGTGCAAAGACCGCACGCCAGTATGAGAACGCACTTTTCAGCCGTATCGGACTGAATCCTCGTGATTATAATGTTGCTGATGGTTCTGGCTTGTCATTATACAATTATGTCAGTGCTGAACTTGAAACCAAGCTCTTGCGATATGCTTATCAACGTTCAGATATCTATGATGCCTATCTTGAAGCACAGCCGATAGCTGGAGTAGACGGAACTTTGAGGAGCCGAATGCGTGGTACGGCGGCTGCTGGCAACGTACGTGCGAAGACTGGTACGGTAAAGGGTGTCAGCTCGTTGGCGGGTTATCTCACTGCTTCCAATGGTCATCTGCTCTGTTTTTCTATTATTAATAATGGTGGACTCAGCAATGGACCGATGCGTAATTTCCAAAACAAGATTTGTGTGGCGTTGTGCCAGTAGGGCTTATTAGCCTTATTAGCCCAATTAGCCTTATTAGCCCAATCCCCCTTATAAAATTATGATAACAAAACTTCCCCATCATCTCCTTGAAGATGTCCTTGAAGAGATAAGAATCTTTGTCGAGAATATTATTGAGTCAATCGGTGTACATGGACATACTGTTCCTGTAATGCGTCATGTCCTACTGACTTTAGTAGCATTTTTGTTGGCTTTCATTGCCGAACGAATCTGTAAATACTTATTCGTACCCCTTGTTCTTCGTCTGGTAAAGCGTACGCAAGCTCGATGGGACGATGTAGTCCTTGACCATCAAGTGCTGCGCACAGCTTGCCACATTGTCCCTGCCTTGGTAATATGGCAGTTGATGCCGCTTGTCTTCTATCAGTACCATGTTGTACAGGTGGCTTTGACACGAATAACTGCTGTCTATCTCACGATAGCAACGACGCGACTTGTGACGAAACTCATCGACCGCCTGCGCTATCTCAACACGAAGCCGGGCGACTCAACAAGTCTCTACCTCAAGTCTTTCTGTGGAGTATTGAAGATTCTTGCTATCTTCATAGCCGTGATTGTGGTAGTAGGAATTCTTATCGATCGTAGTCCGATGACGCTGTTGGCTGGTTTAGGAGCAACGTCTGCTATTCTTATGTTGGTCTTCAAGGATACTATTGATGGTCTTGTTGCTGGTGTTCGGCTGACGAGTAATGATATGATTCATATTGGCGACCATATTACCTTGCCGGGTGGTTTTGTGGATGGTACGGTCATTGACATCACCCTGACGACCGTAAAGGTTCGCCAGTCCGACAACACCATCACCACCGTGCCGCCCCTGACACTGGTCAGCGGAATGTTCCAGAACTGGAAGGGAGTGCAGGATGTAGAGGGACAGAGGGTCAAGAAGATGATTTACTTTGATGTGCGCAGTATTCGTATTGCTGACGATGGACTCAAACAGCAGCTTCTTGATAAGGGACTTGCTAAGGCGGACGACCTCAAGGGTGAGATCGTGACAACTGCTCTCTTCCGTCGTTATATGGAGCATTACCTTGCCAAGCGTGAGGATGTCAACGCACAGATGCCCCTTCTCGTACGCCAATTGGAGGCGACGCAGGCGGGTGTCCCTATGGAACTTTACTTCTTCCTACGTCAGAAAGACTGGATTCCTTACGAGCATGCCATGGCTGACATCCTCGAACATGTCTACGCCTATGCCAACGAGTTCGGCTTGAAGGTCTATGCACAAGCCCCTGTGCAGTAAAAGAGTTGGTAGAGGAGTTTCGTTTAAACCCTCAACACAATATGTGCGGAGCATCAACACGACATGTGCGGAGGCTCCGCACATATCGTGCGAAGCCTCCGCTCCATTCATAAAGTTGCTTTGTTAAATCCCAAAGAAGTTCAAATCAAAGTGGATGATAAATACAGCAGACAATGGTAATCATAATTATGAACTTTGAATTCCTATCTTTATCCACAGTAATAAACACAGTAGACAACGGTAATCATAATTATGAATTATGAATTTTGAATTATGAATTAAGTCTGTCCTATTGTGTCTGCATAATTCCGTCTTTGTTCACGCTTGTAACGCCTTTCACTTTCTTAAAGTCAGCAATGACTTTATCAACGTCGTGCTTCTCGTCAACTTTAACAGCTACTCCACTAAACTCCTTGTATTTGTAGAGAAGGGTGCAGTCCTGCTTCTTAATAGCTTTCTGTGTGTGTGAAAAAATATTTGTAAAGCAGCCACAACTTCTTTCGTTTTATAAATTCCTCAACAGACAAAGAATATTATTTCACTATATTTAGATTAACTCCTCTCTAATATTTCTAAATTTTATAGTCTATTGCTTGAAGAGTTGAAGTTTTTTTTATATTTGCCATGTATATCTTTATTGACTAACTTTTAAATAGAAATAAGAATGAAACATTGGAAATCAAAAAATTGTTTGGCTATATTCTGCCTATCAGTGTTGATGTTATCTTGTTCAACGGAAAACGCTGTTGTTGGGAGTATTGGAGTAAGTGATGTGAAGTCGTCAGGCTGCAAGACTTCTGCTTCCTTGTTGGATTCTCGTCCTGAGTACTATAATAGTTTTGTAGGACAGAAATCAGTGTTGCGCCTCAGCTTCGGTGCAGATAACATCGTCAATGGACGTTTTGAAGACTTCATGGATAACTGTGCTATAGACCTGTTCCATGTAGGAGTAAGCAGTAGTGAGGGGAAGATTATCCTCGTTCTGTATCCTGACAAGGATATGATGACAAACTGCCTCTGTCGCTATGATGTCGACTTCAAAATGCAGAATATCGTTTCTGGTAATTATCAACTGGAAGTATATCATACTACTGCTGATAAACAAATCAGCAAGGGCAATATGGTTTATAGCGGAACTGTAAATCTGGAGAAAGGAAAAGAGGTTGTGCTGACAATGAGTCGGTAGGAATCGGAGCTGATAGTACAAGTATAATTTTATATTTCTTGTCACTTATAAATTAAAGAGGAATGCACGGTCTGTGTATTCCTCTTTAATCTTTATTGATAGCTATGTTTTTCTTTCCAACAAGCTGTAGGACTGGAAGTGGCAGTAAAACTTGTTATTGTGTCTGCATGATTCCGTCTTTGTTTACGCTTGTTACGCCTTTTACTTTCTTGAAGTCAGCAATGGCTTTATCAACGTCGTGCTTCTCGTCGACCTTGACAGCAACTCCACTAAACTCCTTGTATTTGTAGAGTAGGGTGCAGCCCTGCTTCTTGATGGCTTTCAGTAGAGGTTTGTTGCCAGTCTTCTTGTCAAAGAAGATAATCAGCGTATGGCTGACAGGAGTCTTATCTCGTTCTCGTTTAGCCTTTTCCAGACCTTCTCCGTTATCGTTTCCATTCATTATCTGCTCCTTGATGGGGCATTGTGCGGATGCTGTTGTTGACTGGATAAACAACAAGCCCATCAGCAACATACTTGCTCTAAAATATTTCTTCATCTTGTTTTCTCCTTTTAATATGAATGACAAAGATAGTCATAAATGGGCAGAAAACTACTAATATTTATAATTATTTCAGAATTATCCCTCCTTATTTATTGTGCTACCTTTGCAGAGTTTTAAGGCTATCTTTTTTTTATAGGGTACTATGTGTAATCTTTATATGGAAAAAAATATTTATAAAGCTGCCACAATCTCTTTTCCTATATATTGTACAAGTTTTGCTCCGATGATATTATCAGAGTATATAGCTTGCCAATGATAGTCAATCAACGGAGTTTCTATGTTACAACTTCCAGTGGACTCAATCTTATAAATCATTAAACGCTCTTTGTCACAGATGCCCATTAGTTTAGACCGGAGCAAACGTGCATATGAGAAAGCTTGTCTAAAAGCCTTTTGTCTTTCTAAGATAGAAGACATATCTAATTTAGCTTCGATGATGAAAGGGGCATTCTCAAAATGCTTCTCACCTTTGGGGAAGAAAACAAAGTCGGGAATAGCTTTTTCCTTTCTACCTGCTTTTAGTTGGAGTTGTCTTGTCCAATCACTTTCGATATACCCAAGTTTTTTAAGAATTGGGATTAGAATCTTTTCTTCAACGTCCTTTTCTAACTTTATTTCTCCAAAATCTATATGCTCTCCCATGAATAGTTGTGGAAATTCGTCAGTCTTTGCCCCTTTTGATGCTGCTAATCTAAGGAGTTCGGAATAATCTTTTGCAGAGAACGCAACTCCGTTAATGCCTTGTAGGTTCTTGCGTACTATCGGTAAGTTTGAAAAGTATTCGTCATTCTTTAAGTCATTAAATGTAATTTCAGGAAGTCTTATTCCTTCTTGGATAGTTGTACGGCAATGGTAATAATCGAAAGGGTTAAATATGCCCGTAGAGCCAGCACGCCACATGGAATGAATATAACTTCTGGGAGAAGTGCAATACATAATAACAATATCTCCTCTTCGTGTTTTCTCATTACAAGCCCAAATCGAACTTTTTGCCTCAGGTGAATTTCCTAAAGAATCCAAAAAAGCAAAATCGTCTTTGCCCGAACCACCACCTGTTAACCATATATTGGTTGGTTGTGGTAACTCTGTGCTTACTGATGTTTCTTGTAGTACTCTCATACCGTAGTCATAGATACAAGCACACAACTCTGCATCGCTTAGCTCGTTCTCTTGTTGAAAAGCGTTTAAGACAACACATACATCATAATAGTACATAAGGTACTCTTTGTAATTAGTTGTGTATGGAATAGGTGGTAGCTCTATACCAAGAGCATCACAGCTTTTCTGGAATAGGTCAAAG
Organism: uncultured Prevotella sp.; assembly: GCA_963550695.1. GTDB lineage: Bacteria > Bacteroidota > Bacteroidia > Bacteroidales > Bacteroidaceae > Prevotella. The sequence goes on from CAUVDL010000013.1 coordinate 8,334, forward strand.
CGATTTGATAATAGGATAGGTGTGAAAAAGGAATCATAAAAATATAAGAATAAGGATAAGCCATCTATGGTTGATGCTTTGTCTCTAAATTTATTTTGAGGTATGACTTCTTCCAGCCAATCGATATTCTCATTATCATCAATATGAAAATCTTTTATGTCATAAGTAGTTATTAGGTGTTCAAAAAACTCCCGACTGAAAATATCATCTTCTTTGACAAATTCTCTTTCAATTAGGTTGATATTATATAATATGACTCTATTCAAAAGATATTGTAAGTTCTCATTTATATCCCATTGCTTTAATAATTCAATAATTTTCTCAATGTTGTCCCATATATTTTCAGTCTCAGGATTGAATATATCAATGGCTTTTTGCCCATCCTCAGATTGCTTATAGTAATTCCATAGATTTTTATTCATACTCAGTTAGTTCTTGATTTTGTAAGTAGATTTATTGTTTATTATAAATAAAAGCGAAGGGGAATTAGTTCCTCCACCTTCGCTCTCATTTCTTATATCGTTAGATATTTATGCTTCAGCATTCTCTTCTTCCACAGCCTTGAATTGCTCAAGGTCTTCAGCGTTGAATGCCTTGATATAAGCTGTGTGGCCGATAACCTCTTCCTCAGCCATGCGAACGAAGACATGAGCAGACTTCTTGAAGAGGTCTGGTGCCTTAGCAGCATCTTCGATGAGGAGAAGAGAACCGATGATGTCGGCAGTCATATTGTAAAGACGACGTGCGAGGAAGTCGTGAACATCCTGATTGTCGCTTGCGTTCACCTTCTCCACAGCCTCTTCATAGAGCTGGACGAGTTTAGCAACACGCTCACGCAGACCCTTCATGCAGTCGCAAGAGAGTTCGCCCTCAAGCATCTCCTTCATGATAGAAAGGTAGGTACCGTTAGTGATGTAACGTACAGCAGCAACAACCTGCAACTGTGTTGTACCCTCGTAGATAGAGAAGATACGTGCATCACGATACAGACGCTGACACTTGTACTCCATGATGAAGCCAGAACCACCATGGATAGAGATAGAATCGTAGGCTGTCTGGTTAGCATACTCAGAGTTGATACCCTTTGCCAATGGTGTGAAGGCATCAGCAAGGCGGGTATATTTCTTCATCTCCTGACGCTCTTCAGGAGAGAGTTTCTGGTCGCGTGCAATATCTTCCAAAGCCTTGTAGATATCCACGTAGCGAGCAGTCTGGTACAAGAGAGAACGACCAGCATCGAGTTTTGCCTTCATACGAGAAAGCATATCGTAGACAGCAGGGAAGTTGACAATCTTCTTACCGAACTGTGCACGATCCTTGGCGTAAGCCAAGCCCTCGTTATAAGCCTCCTGCTCAAGACCAACAGACTGTGCAGCGATACCAAGGCGGGCACCGTTCATCAATGCCATTACGTACTTGATAAGACCCATGCGGGCATTACCACAGAGTTCTGCCTTTGCATTTTTATAAACAAGCTCACAGGTAGGAGAGCCGTGGATACCGAGTTTATGCTCAATGTGGCGCACGTCAACACCGCCGTTACGCTTGTCATAGATGAACATTGAAAGTCCACGACCATCACGTGTGCCCTCCTCTGAACGTGCAAGAACGAGGTGGATGTCAGAGTCGCCATTGGTGATGAATCGCTTCACACCATTCAAACGCCAGCAGTTCTCCTTCTCGTCGAAGGTAGCTTTGAGCATTACACGCTGGAGGTCAGAACCTGCATCAGGCTCAGTGAGGTCCATTGACATCATCTCTCCCTCACAGATACGTGGGATATACTTCTGACGCTGCTCCTCATTACCAAACTCATAGAGTGTGTCGATACAAGACTGCAACGACCAGATGTTCTGGAAACCAGCATCGGCAGCAGCAATCAACTCAGACATCATTGAGAAGACAACGTTTGGAAGGTTTAGTCCACCATAACGGCGAGGCATAGAAACGCCCCACAAGCCAGCCTGACGAGTAGCCTCAATGTTCTCTAAGGTCTTGCTGGCATAGTGCATACGGTTGTCGATAAGGTGTGGACCTTCGAGGTCAACAGACTCAGAGTTAGGTGCAATAATGTTTGCAGTAATGTCACCAGTGATATCCAAGATGCGCTTGTAGTTTTCGATAGCATCCTCATAGTTTACCGGTGCATCAGCGTGAGTAGAAGCATCAGCGTAGTTACGCTCTTTCAGTTCTACGATGCGTTTCATCAATGGATGCTCCAAGTGAAACGCTATTTCTGGGTGGTCAGTATAATAATTTGCCATGATAAAAAAGAATATATAGTGGCCCCTCCCCCTTACCCCTCCCCCGAAGGGAGGGGAGTAGAATGTACTATTTCCTATGGTTAGGGGACTCTTTTTATTCGTTGTTTATAAATTCGTTTATTTGTTCTATCACATTGTCAAAGTCCGTGTATATCTCTTCGTTAGTGAATCTAAGAACATTAAATCCCATTTCATTGAGATAAGTAGTTCTTGTTTCATCATCTACCTCTTGAAGAGGTTGCTTATGATAAGCTCCATCTATTTCTATGACTAAGTTCTGTGAAAGGCATGCAAAGTCTACAATGAAGTCACCTATTGGGTGTTGTCTTCTAAAATGGCAGTCACCTCTCATTCCTTTCAGTTCGTTCCAAAGAATCTCTTCTGCTAATGTCATCTCTTTCCGATTCTCCTTGGCAAACTCTTTTAGGATATGGTATCTGTCAGGTGAAGCTGTTTTGTAAGTGCATTTCTTTCTATTTTCTTTAGTCATAGGTCGGTAGTTAGTCAATATACTGGTTTTGATTTCGTGACAATAAGCATATAGCAGTAGCATCCCATGTCCCTTCCTCGCATTTTACTCCCCTCCCTTCGGGGGAGGGGTAAGGGGGAGGGGCCGGTTGGTTGTTCAGTCTGTCAGCTGGCTTTACTTACTATTCTGCTTATAATACTTTATCAACTTCGGAACAACCTCCTCAACGGTGCCATTGATGACATAGTCAGCGATAGCGTTGATAGGAGCGTCTGGGTCGTTGTTGATAGAGATGATGATACCACTGTCCTGCATACCAGCGATATGCTGAATCTGACCAGAGATACCACAAGCAATGTAAACCTTTGGATGAACGGTGACACCGGTCTGACCAATCTGACGATCGTGGTCTACCCAACCTGCATCAACAGCAGCACGGCTGGCACCAACCTCACCATGAAGTTCTTTAGCTAACTTAAAGAGCAAGTCGAAACCCTCCTTAGAACCAACACCGTAGCCGCCAGCGATAACGATTGGTGCACCCTTTAAGTTGTTCTGTGCTGGCTCAACATGACGGTCGATAACCTTTACTACATAGTCAACCTCTGGTACATACTTTGCTACGTCTGGATAGACAACCTCCCCCTTTGCCTTACCCTCATAGACAGCCTTCTGCATAACGCCAGAGCGTACGGTAGCCATCTGTGGACGATGGTCAGGATTGACAATCGTTGCCACGATGTTACCACCAAAGGCAGGACGAATCTGATAGAGCAGATTCTCATAACGCTTACCAGCTTTCTTATCTTCGTAGTCACCAATCTCAAGCTGAGTACAATCGGCAGTAAGACCACTGGTCAAGGATGATGACACACGTGGACCGAGGTCACGACCGATAACAGTAGCACCCATCAAACAGATTTGTGGCTTCTCCTCAGTGAAGAGGTTGACAAGAATATCTGTGTGTGGTGCTGATGTGTAAGGGAAGAGTCCCTCACCGTCAAAGACAAAGAGCTTGTCTACGCCGTATGGCAGGATTTGGTCTTCTACCTTACCCTTAATACCACTACCAGCAGCGATGGCATGGAGTTCCACACCTAACTCATTTGCGAGCTTGCGACCCTTGGTCAGCAGCTCCTGTGAAACCTCCTGTACGGTGGTTTCCTCTATTTCGCAATATACAAATACGTTGTTCATAAATAAAATCTTCGACCAAGCACTAATCCAACTAACTGGCCCAACTGGCCCCTCCCCCTTACCCCTCCCCCAAAGGGAGGGGAGTGAAATGTGTCACTTGCTGTTGTACAACTGGCTTATTTAGAAAGTTATTTGTTAAACTTCTTCCCCCTATGATGTTTGTGCTTAATATACGCCTTAGGACATTCTACTCCCCTCCCTATGGGGGAGGGGCTGGGGGAGGGGCCAGTCGTTTGTTTTGTTGGTTAGTTGTTCTGTCGTTTTTTAACCAATAATCTTCTCTCCTAACAGTTCCTTGATGAGTCCCTCTACATCCTCGTCTGAGCCGGTGAGTGTCTTGCTCTCCTTAGCTTGGAAGACAATATTCTGTACAGTCTTGACCTTTGTAGGTGAACCACTCAAACCGCACTGCTCTTCATCACCGTTGACATCGGCAACTGACCACTGGTTCAGTGTGAGGTAAGGACGCTCCTCGTAGAGTTGTGTCCAAGGTTCATCACCTTTGCGCTCCATAGGACAAGTAGCATACTTGTACTTCATCACGAGTTTGGCATTGCAAGGACGTGCAGGAGCAGCAGTACCGTTCACTGTGATGAGTACTGGCAATGGAGCTACAACGGTCTCTACACCACCATCAATATGGCGACGGATAGTAGCCTTACCATCCTCAATCTTTAGGATCTCCTCTGCATAAGTAACTTGATTGAGTCCTAACTTCTGTGCAACCTGTGGTCCTACCTGTGCGGTATCACCATCGATAGCCTGACGTCCACCGATGATGATGTCTACATCACCGATTTTCTGTACTGCCATTGCCAAAGCATAAGAAGTAGCGAGTGTGTCAGCGCCAGCAAACTTACGGTCGGTAAGCAACCAGCCAGTATCAGCACCACGATAGAGCCCTTGTCGGATAATTTCTCCGGCACGTGGAGGACCCATGGTTAAGATTCCTACAGTAGAGCCTGGGTTCTGTTCCTTCAGTCTCAGAGCCTGCTCCAAAGCGTTTAGGTCTTCAGGATTAAAGATGGCAGGCAGTGCGGCACGGTTAACCGTTCCTTCGGCTGTCATGGCATCTTTTCCCACATTTCTTGTGTCAGGTACCTGCTTAGCAAGTACTACAATTTTCAAACTCATAAATATAATAATGTGTTATTTAATATTCAATTGTTTTGGATGAGGGCAAAAGTACTGTTTTTTTGCAACATAAACAAAAAAAGTTGCACAAAAACGACTTAACTGTGTTTATGTTTGTTAGGAGCGATTCTATGAGAGTAAGAAGAGAGGTTGCCGTTTAACGAAATAGTACTTTTATCTGTTTTGCAGCTGTAGAATTCTAATAACCGATTTAAAGTTAAGCGTATAGTGTAAAACTGATGTAGGGGTTGATGGATGGCAACTTCTTTTTTACTATTTATAAAACCCTTAATTCCAATGGAAAAGTTCTATCAGAATGCTCTTTTATAGCTTGTTCTATCTTGTTATATTTGCTCATCTCAGAATTATTTTCACGTAAATAAATATTTTTTGTCGTGAAAATAAATATTTCTTTTCATGAAGATAAATATTTTTTTTCATGAAAATAATTTCATGAGCATGTATATGTCATGGTGAAAAAGGGCGTATATAGTTATGATACAATATGTTTATAAGTACATAATTTATCTAATATAAGAAGATAATATTGTGTGTGCTTTTCTTTTTTCATACCTTTGCGTGGTGAGTTCTAACCCTTTTGAAGTTTTGATACTTGCAGTTCCTTGAAGATAAAAGAATTTTGCAGATAAATAAAGTTAATATAGCAAATGAATAAACGTACTATTGTTAGCATTGTCTTTTTATGTCTTTCTGTGACTTCATTTGCGCAGAAGGCGTTCGTTATTTGGGATAAAGCAAATAATATCCCAGTGAGCAGAGCAAGTGTATATACCACCTACATGGGGAAAGTGAGGAGTACGTTTAGCGACCAACAAGGGAAAGTTGTTGTGGATTTTGCTTTTGATAATCTGATGATTTCGCATATAAATTATCAGAAACAAAAGGTGAAAGTGTTATCCGATACTCTGTTTATGGAGCAAAGTATGCAGTTGCTTTCGGAAGTTGTCGTGAGTCCTGCGGGAGAGCCAGCATGGATTAAACCAATGTTGATGGAATTTGTAAAGACGAAAGCAAAGAAGTATGGAAGTAATGGAGTTCTAAGATATGAGTATCAGACACAGAATGTGGGCGATACGGTGTTATATCGCTTTTTGAGTAAGGGACTGATAAGAAAGAAGGAACTCTTTGAAATCTCTCCTTTGGAGAATGTTATCACCTTTAAGGATAAGTCAGCTGGTTGTGACTATAGTAACCTTAAAAACACGCTTTATCATGACTTTGTTTCTGATATGGATGAGAAATTTGTGAAAGAACATCGGTTCTATGTGGATAATGAGTCTGAAAGCTTGGGTGTCAATGTGGTAAGGATTCTGTTCAAGTCGAAAAAAGATTGGAAAGATTCGGGCTATTTATGTATAGATACCCTACAAAATGTCATCCTCAGAGCAAAACGTTCTACGGGTTTGGCTTATAATGTACAGCACCGTACTAATGCACTTGTGCGCTCAACAATCAATGCCATGTACGGGCATAAGTATAAGGACTGGCAGATTGACATTGAAGCAGTGTATCAGCAGGCAGACAATTACTTCTATCTAAGTAGTTGCCGTTATTCCAATTATATGCAGGAAGAGTTTGACGGAAAGAAGAAAAAAGGTGTTGAAGCTTATAATGTTACCTCAATTTATGAGGCACAACCTTGTCAGAAAAATAAGATGAGTGAAGGAACAGAATTTCTTTTATTGCCTCAACCTTTTGCAATGAAGATTATTGTGAGCAAGAAGGAAAGAAAACAAGAGGAATTGCTGCAGGATGTGAAGAAAGAATATAACGTTTATTGAATCCTATGTGAGAATTTTATCAAGGGCTTCATAGGGCAATAAAAGAAAGATGTAACGATTCTGGGATATGGCGTATAAAATATTGTTGATTATCAGTATGCTACATAAATTTACGAACAGGAGTTCTTTCCTCCTGTTTACATGTAGATATATTCCAGCATGAGGTGGAACCTTCACAGGAATGCACCCTTTTTCTTTGTAGTCCAAAGATTTTTGGTGACACCAAGAGACATACGAAATCATGGCGGGCTAAAAGAGTCCCAACTAACTTGATGACATTTGAGGAGTGTAAGATAGATGGCGTTCCTTGTCCTGTAGTTGAAGAAATTTCGTATAAAAAGAATTGTCATAAGATAACAAATCAAAACGGTAATCTTGCTGACTATGTTATCAATATAGTCGTTGATAGGAAGTAAGCGTTAAGGACGAGAAACATTTATTCAGGTTGTAGACACGTGTGATGTGTCTGGGTCTTGGAATAACTTTGCTATAGGTGATAACTATCTGTAGCAAAGTTTTCTTGTAAGGAGTATCTATCTTTTTCCAGTTCTTACTTTGCTATCTCATCGGTTTGTGTTATCTTTGTAGCATAATGATAGATAGACCGACCGTAGACAGGATTATGAATGCGTCGAATATCGTTGAAGTAATCAGCGATTTCGTTTCTTTACGCAAGACGGGAACAAGCTATAAAGGTTTGTGCCCTTTTCATGATGACCGTACACCATCGTTCTCCGTCAGTCCTGTGAAAGGCGTTTACAAATGCTTTTCGTGTGGTGCAGCAGGAAATGTAGTGAAGTTTATCATGGAGCATGAGCAGATGACTTATCCTGAAGCCTTGAAGTGGCTTGCGAATAAGTATCATATTGAGGTACATGAGCGAGAACTGACGAATGAGGAGAAGCAGCAGGAGAATGAACGTGAATCAATGTTCTTGGTCAATGAGTGGGCTGCAAAGTATTTTAGTGACATCTTGCACAACGATGTTGATGGTATGGCTATTGGTATGCAGTATTTTCGCAGCCGTGGTTTTAGAGATGATATCATTCGTAAGTTTCAGTTAGGCTTCTGTCTGTCGAATCGTCATGCTTTTGCTGATGCAGCCTTAAAGGCAGGTTTTCAAAGAGAATTTCTTGTTAAGACAGGTCTTTGCTTCGAGCGTGAGAATGGAGAACTTATTGACCGATTCAATGGACGTGTAATGTTCCCATGGGTGAGTGTAAGCGGTAAGGTAACAGCCTTTGGCGGTCGTCTGCTGGATTCTCGTACGAAGGGCGTTAGTCAGAAGTACGTTAATTCTCCCGATAGTGTTATCTATCATAAAGAGAGAGAACTTTATGGAATCTTCCAAGCAAAGAAAGCCATAGCCAAGCACGACCTTGTTTATATGGTTGAGGGATACACAGACGTGGTCTCTATGCACCAGTGTGGAATTGAGAATGTCGTAGCCAACAGTGGTACGGCACTTTCAGTACATCAGATACGCCTTCTGCACCGCTTTACTCCTAATATTGTTCTGCTTTATGATGGCGATGAGGCGGGTCAGCATGCTGCTCTACGAGGTACGGATATGCTGTTGGCAGAAGGAATGAATGTGAAGGTGCTGCTACTCCCTGATGGTAAGGACCCAGATGAGTTTGCACGTAGTTACAGTGCGGAGGATTTCAGAAAATATATAGAAGATAATCAGACAGACTTCATCGTCTTTAAGATTAACGTACTATTAAAGGACGTTACTGATCCTATCAAGCGTTCAGAGGCAGTTGGCTCAATAGTGCAAAGTATTTCTGTTATCAAAGATCCGATACTCCGTGATACCTATATCCGTGAATGTGCTAACCGTACAGGCGTGTCAGAGCGTACGTTGATGGAACAGATGAATCGTAATATCTATTCTAATCGGGAACAGCAGACACGTGAACAACAGCAACATCGAGCTGCAGTCATGGAGGAACAACGAGAGGAGGCGCAAGCTATAGCATCTACACCGACAGCTTCGAAGGTAGAACAGATGCTTATCCAAGCTGTTGTCAAAGATGGTGAGAAGATTATCTTCCATGATGTGAAGGATGAGAATAGCGGACAGACCTACAACCTGACCGTAGCACAATACATCGCTTATGACCTTGGAAGTGATAGTCTTGGATTTTCAAATGAACTATATACCAAGATTCTTCAGGAAGCAGTAGAACATTGTGGTGAAGAAGGGTTCAAGGCTGAAGAGTATTTCACACAGCATGCGGATATCAATATTGCATCTGTAGCTGTGAGATTGAGTGTAGACCGTTTCCAGCTTGCTGAGAGTTTGCAGGTGAAAGAAACGGAACAGACATTGCGTGATCGTGTTATACATCTTGTAGCTGATTTCCGTTTAGAATATGTTTCTTCCCACTTGAAAGAACTGAATGAACGACTTTTGCAGGTGAAAGATCCGCAAGAGATGCAAGAGATTATGAGCGAGATAATGAGGACGCAGAACCTTCGTAATGAATTAGCAAAGAAAACAGGTAGTAATATTCTGGTATGATGAATATGATAAGAAAGTTATTCAATCCCCCACTTAGGCTCTCAAGCCTTGATATGGGTGAGAATAAAAGGATTGTTTCAAAGGCATTGAAGGAACTCAACTGTATAGGAGAGTGGCGAGAAGAGAAAGATGCTGCAATCGTTCGCTTTGGATTTCAGAGTGGACATTTTGGTATTCGTATCTCCAGTAAGCATCCACAGGTAGAGTTGTCGTTTCTCTTCTTTGCTGAGGCTGAGATGAAAGATATAAATATTGTGCGCCATGTGTGCAACCATTTCAACCTTAACTCTGATGGTCCTCGTTTCAGCTATACTATCAATGAGGAAACAAATATCATTGATATGCATATCCTAACACCGCTTCTGTTAGATGACGATCGCGCACAAGATATTCTTTCTTCGGCGATGGTTGATATGTTTGCATGGCAGAATTCTTTTATTAGAAGTCTGATTGATGTGAAGAACGATGCAAAAAGTTCGGCTACGAGTGATTTGGAATGGTCTGAGAAGGAAGTTGCACGTGATTTCTTTCTCCTTCGAGAACAGGAACTAAGACATCAGAAGAAGGCTGCTGAGTGGAGACAGAATGATAAGGAAGCTGCAACCTTGAAGCAGTGGATGGATAAGGTTTTTGGTTTGGTGGATGTTGTCTTCTCTGAGTTGATGGTGGTAACAGATACCGTAACAGTTATCAACAATCGTGAATCAATAGCATCCTATAATCTGTCCGATACTCTGATAGCAAATGGAATGTTTGTTCGACAGAAGACTATGCTCGACCTTGTATTCTTCCTCCCAGCCCATCCGACGACACGTCGCCGTATGACTTTTAGTATTCAGCAGGCAGATGGTTGTGAAGATGTGCTTTATTATCAGGTGGTTGCTACTTTATTACCATTGCCGTCAGGGATTGGTAGACCTCTTCATACAAGAGAAGTGCAGGTGCAATCGCATTCTGTCTTACTGGCATACGACCTACGATCAACAAAGCAGTTGCAGGATGAGTTCGTTTATATGTGGAAGGAGGCTAAAAGTAAGGTAGCTAATGGTGAGGAGAACCAGTTAACTGAAGAGCAACGACTGATTGCCAATGTGGAGAGTGTGAATGCTGGTCGTTTTGTTTATCGTAGTCGAACACTTTATCGTCAGAAGCGTTACTATGAAGCTATTTCTTGCTTGGAGAATGCCTACCATCTTTTGAATTCTAATATAGATCAAAAGAGTGTGGAAGAGCGGAACCTCTTTTTAGAGGTCTGCTATATGTTAGGCTTCTGCTATAACGAGTTGCAACAGTATGATAGGGCTCATTATTACCTTACGTTTGTAACAGGAATTAATCGCGCTCTTTATGCTGAGGAGTATGTGAATTGTATGATTTATTTGGGTGATTATCGTTCGCTGATGACTATAGATGGAATCTTGGAAGATTTACATAATTCTATTTGTGAAGATGAAGAAGGAGATGTCGAACGGTCGTTGCACCCTTTTCTACAGTTCCTTTACCGACGAAAGGCTTATGTCTTGGTAGAGTTGCATAGATTTGATGAGGCGGAAGAAATGCTTCGTCAGATGATAGATGATCCAGAGTCAGGTGACTTTGCATTAGACGAGTTGGCATATATTCAGCAGTTACGCGAGAAGGATAAGGCTGGCGGAACAGACGATTCAAAGAGTTAGTGAAAAGGAGAATATAGATGATTTATGTTCATTGGGCATTCTTAGCAGTCTACGTTGTTGTCATCATTATTGTAATGGTACGCGTATTGATGGATAACCGACAGCCAGCCAAGACAATGGCATGGATGTTGGTGCTAACGTTTATCCCAATGTTAGGTATCATTCTTTACTTCTTCTTTGGTCAGACTACACGTAAGGAGCGTAAGATATGGCAGTATAGTATGGACCAACTGACCAAGCATTCCATGTTGGAGTTTGTAGAACAAAAGCGTCTTCATCTGCCTAATGAGTATCGAGAACTCATCAAGCTCTTTATGAATCAGAACTGGGTCTTACCATTTAAGAATAACGAAACAGAGATTTATACTTCTGGATACGAGTTTTTTCCTTCTTTGTTGACGGAGATTGGTAAGGCTGAGCATCATATCCATTTAGATACCTTTATTATTGCCAGTGACCCGTTGGGACAGATAGTTGCTGATGCTTTGATTGATAAAGCACGACAGGGAGTTGAAGTACGTGTTATCTATGATGATGTAGGTTCTTGGAAAACAAAGAATCGTTTTTTTGACCGTATGCGAGCCGAGGGAATAGAAGTATATGCCTTTATGCCTGTACGCTTCCCAGTCTTTACCAGTAAGGTGAACTATCGTAATCATAGAAAGATATGTGTTATTGATGGTGAGGTAGGTTTTATTGGTGGTATGAATGTTGCCAAGCGTTATATAAAGGGAATAAAGAAACTGGCTTGGCGTGATACACATGTTAAGATAACTGGTGCAGCGGTATATGGATTGCAACGTGCCTTTCTGGTAGATTGGTTCTTTGTGAGTCGTAAGTTGATAACCGACCACGTTTATTATCCTGCCAGCAAGGTTGCTGAGAATGATAGTCTTATTCAGATTGTTACCAGTAGTCCAACAAGTCTGTGGCCTGAGATTGAGCAAGGCTATGTCAGGGTACTTGCCAGTGCAAAGCAATATGTCTATATGGAAACCCCTTATTTCCTGCCTACTGACCCTATTCTCTTTGCTATGCGTACTGCAGCCTTGTCGGGTGTTGATGTAAGACTGATGATTCCTTACGAGACAGACACAAAGATTGTGGAATGGGCTTCACGCACTTATGTCTTAGCAACGGTAAAAGCGGGAGTAAAAGTTTATTTATATAAGGCCGGTTTTAATCATTCAAAACTTCTTGTTGCTGATGATAGTATAGCAACGATTGGTTCTACTAATGTTGACTTCCGTAGTTTTGAGAATGACTTTGAAGCAAATGCTTTCTTCTATGACAAGAAAATAGCATTAGAAGTAAAGGATATTTTCTTAAAAGACCAAGAAGAGTGTGTTGCTCTGGAAGATGTACGAAATCTTACGCATCGTTCCTTCCTACAACGCCTGTGGGAATCAATGGTAAGACTCTTGAGTCCACTGTTGTAAAGGTAAGGACCAAGAAGCCTTTAAACTAAATCAGACAATATGGTTAACTTTCCGATATAACTCTTTTATAGGCAGTCTTACGGATAAAGCTGTGTTTATCTAAACAAAGTGAAGTTCACACTACCATAGCTTCTATGTTCAATGAAGTGGGGGTGAGCGGAGAAATCATTGTTCTTACCATGTTCAAAGACAAGTAGTCCATCTTCCTTTAATATGTCATATTGGAAGATGAGGTCAGGAATGGTCTCCAACTCTGGCAATGCGTATGGAGGGTCAGCAAAGATGAGGTCGAACTTCTGATGACAACTCTTTAAGAAACGGAACACATCTCCTTTTATCAGTATATTCTCTTTTGTGCCAAGCTTTTCCATACATTGACTGATAAAGCGAGCATGGTCACGGTCTTTCTCTACGCTTATCACTTGTTGGCAACCACGTGATAAGAGCTCTAAGGATATACTACCTGTACCAGCAAAGAGGTCGAGTGCAGTTGCTTCTTCCCAATCCACGTAAGCATTGATAACATTAAAGATATTCTCTTTAGCAAAGTCTGTTGTAGGACGTGCCTTGAAGGTACGTGGAATATCAAAGTGTCTGCCTTTATATTTTCCTGTTATAATTCGCATAGTTTCTTTTTTAGGAGTGAAGGAGTTATATGGAGTGAAATGAATTAAGGAGTGAAATGGAGTTAAGACATTTGTATCTGTGGGGGATTTGTATCTGTGGGAGATGTGTGGACTTAATTCACTCTACATCTTAATCTGTCTTTCCTTCTTTTATTCCAGATAAATTGCTTTCATGTCGTAAGGTATCTCTGTATGTTTAGCCAGTTGGCTGTTGTTGAAGTAAACTTCCTGATTGATAACCCTACAGAACTTCAAATGTTGTTTTACTTTGTCAATGAGCCAGTCTTGGTAATGTATATCACCAACAAGATATAACTCATCTTTCTCTACATCCATCCCTGTTAGTTTCCATATATAAAGGAGGTAATACAAAGCATCATGCTCATTGGTTGCTTCGTATGAATTGCTGAAACGGAATCTGTTCTGTTGGAAGCTGAAAACCTCCATACGCTTCTCATGGAAATAGGCATAGAGTTTTCTACGTGGACCAGCGTAAGAATGACGATAGAGATGAGTCCATACAGACTGCATAAGCGGTTGTATGCGGATATCCTTGAAATGGTCGTCGATAACGAGCTTGAGGTCTTTGTTAATTGCAAAGACAGAAACAGCGTTCAAGTCTGGTAGGATACTTGATAGAATCTCCTCATTACCTTGTCTATGATAAGTGTGATGATAAAGTGTTTCGATATCCTGTGTGCCAAAGTCATCAATAGGCATGAGCATCACAGGGGTATCAATCTCTGCTAACAAACGTTTGTATCCGCTCTGCAGCAATTCAGAAACCTTGAAGGCTTCACGTAGATTGGCAGCAACAGAGATACCCATATTCATCTCGTATGGTTCATAAACGAGCATACCATTCTCTTGTGGGTCACCCACAGCAAATGCCATGTTGTTTCTGCTAAATCTGATAGTTAGTCGCAGTTTTTTATCGGAAATATTATTGTCTGTTTCTGTCATTACGAACGTTGTATAGCTTTTTATCATTTGCAAACTTACGCATTTTTTTCCGATTTCATTGATTATCTGCTTGATAAATATCATTGAATGACTTTCTTTCAAGTATTAAAAAAGGAAAAATTAGTGCTTGATAGTCAAAAAAGCTATAACTTTGCACGCACTTATTAAATGCTACAACTATTCAAACAATCATTTTTGGTGGTTGTATTGAATAATAATTTTTTCGCATGGCAAGACAGTTTTTTGTAATCTTCGGATGCTTGGCATTGGGAGAAATCATTGTTTGGGCTACAGGTATAAAACTGCCGTCCAGTATTATTGGTATGTTGCTACTGACCCTTTTCTTAAAGTTAGGATGGGTAAAATTAAAATGGGTAGAGCATCTTTCAGAGCTCCTTATAGCCAACCTTGGTTTCTTCTTTGTTCCACCAGGGGTGGCTCTTATTCTCTATCTTGATCTTATTAAGGCTCAATGGTTCCCTATTGTTACTGCAACAGTTGTCAGTACTCTTTTGGTATTGGTTGTTACGGGGCAGATGCATCAGCTCGTTATTAAGTTTGAACGTCGGTTGATGGCTATGGACTTACTTCATCATCGTGCTCGTGCGCAGAAGATGAAGAAAGTTATAGAGGAGACAGAAGAAGCTGAAGCTGTAGAAGAGGCTGAGTTGATAGAGCTTGACAAGGCGTTACACGGACAAGATACGATAACTAAAACGGAGGAAGAATAATGAATTCATGGAATGAAACAATTGGTCAAACCATTGATCTTATACAGGATGGCAGAGATATATTCTCTAACCAGTATGTTATTTTGGCATTGACTTTTGCTGCCTTCTTTTATATTAGACGTCTGCAGCAACGTACAGGGTGGATGTTGCTCAACCCTATTTTGATAGCCATTGTGCTTATTATTATTTATCTTAAGATAACAGGTGTTTCTTTTGCTGTTTATAAACAAGATGCGCAGCTGATAGACTTTTGGCTTAAACCTGCAGTTGTAGCCTTAGGAGTACCACTTTATTTACAGCTTGATGCTATTAAACGCTTGTGGTTACCGATCGTTCTGTCACAGCTTGTGGGTTGTTTAGTGGGTATCGTGAGTGTTGTAGTAGTAGCCAAACTTTGTGGTGCTCCAGATGTTATCGTTCTCTCAATGGCAAGTAAATCTGTCACAACACCTATTGCGATGGAAGTGACACAGAGTCTTGGAGGTATTCCTTCTCTTACTGCTGCTGTGGTGGTTATCACAGGTATCATCGGTGCATTGGTAGGCTTTAAGACGTTGTCCTATGGTCATGTAAGCAGTCCTATTGCACAAGGTCTCTCTATGGGAGCTGCTTCTCATGCCGTGGGTGCATCAACAGCGATGGCGTATAGTAGTAAGTATGGTGCTTTTGCGAGTTTAGGTATTACCCTAAATGGTATCTTCACAGCTCTGCTCACTCCAACTATATTACGTCTGATGGGGGTTATTTAGGACTCTTTGTATTTTAGTGTGATAAAGTCTGCTAAAGTAAGAAGGAAATTATACCTATTATTACACGTGTATTTTTAATTTCATTTTGCTGTCACATTTAACATTTCATGTAATCCTACTGTTACATAGCAAGTTAAATGATGAATTAGGATGACAGTAGTGACAGCAGAGTTGTTTTCAATGGGAAATGCTTTTTAAACGACAGACAGTGTAAGAGGCATGTAGGGACCATTTAATCGATGGGCATCTTTTCAAAGCCAAATGAGTATCAATATGCACTTACTAATTGAATGTGCATCTTCGTTTTTTCCGTAAATTATTATTTTCAGAAGAGTTTGTTTAAGATAGCTCTTGAAATAGCTTCGGTGATATTCGCCACGCCTAATTTGTCAAAGGCGTGGCGTTTGTAGGTTTTAATAGAATCTAATGAGCGGCACATTCTGTCTGCGACTTCTGTCATTGTTAGTCCCGCTGCTGACAATCTAAGCACTTCGAGTTCCTCTTCTTTTAGCGAAACTCCTTCACATTCCATCCACCGATGGCTTTCGAAAGAGTACTTCCAATAATTGCGGAGTCCATTCTTGTGGAACTCTACATGCCCAACTGTTTTATGTGAAGATAGAGAAACAACACACATACCTATCCATATCTTGCCATTGTCAGTTAATAGTATAGGAGTAAGCTGGTGGTTGATCAGTCTGCTCCTTGTTCCACTCTTCAGATGAAAATGATATGACATGGAACATTGGTATTTATCAACATTGTCGAAAGTATCAAAGAACTTAAAACCACTTCTGTTTAACTCAACAAGCATTTTTTGTTCTTTCTCTGGTACATATTTCAAATAAAAACTATATCCCAATTCCTTCACCTCCTTTGCTGTATGACCACAAAGAAACAAAGGGTTGTCCGACACATAAAGAAATTCCTGCCTGTAATAGTCTATCAAGTAAACACTCTGATAGGTAACACGAGCAAAAGCTTCTACGGTTTGCACCAATGTAGAGAGTACATTGGAATCATAGTCAGGTGCGTTGCGCACGGTGTTCGATGCTATAAAGAAATCTTTTATGTCTGTCATATATGCTAAACGTGTTAAGGTTCTCTGATATGTTTCACTACAAAAGTACATTTTTAATGCTGAATACCGCAAAAAGATTACACAAAAGTGTAAAAAACAAAGAGAAAGATGCCAAATTACACAAAAGTGTACTAGATGATATTCGCATAAGAAGTATTTTTGCCGTATAAATCAAGAAACAAAAAGCATTATGGAAAAACAGATTGCAACATTTAAGGACTATGCATCTTCATGGCAGACAAAACGAGTTTGTTGGAAATCATCAAAAGCACTTAAGCTCTTCAAACCTCAACAAGCTACGGTTTGCAATGCCTCCCCTTGCTCAGCTTGCAAAGTTTATACAAAATGTCGCTCCTCGATAGATAGGCGCGTTTGCTTTGTTGATATTGCAAAGACACTTGGAGTCGGCAAAGGAGAATTTCCAGACCCTCGATGTCTAGAGTCTGTTGAAATGGATGTAATACTTTAAAAATATAAGATTATGAAACGATTAATATTTATATTAATAACTCTATCTTTCCACTTTGCATGCAAAAGTCAAGATATTCTTAAAGGAAAAATCGTAAATAAATACGGTGATGGTATTGAATATGCCAATATCGCATTATTAAAAGTTGACTCTACCTATATAAACGGTTGTGTAAGTGATAGTACTGGTTGTTTCCGGCATGTCAAAACGGAATCAGCAGCACTTATAAGAGTATCCTATATTGGCTATCGTACATCCCTTGTTAGCTTAAGAGATTTTAATGGAACTATTATCTTAGAGGAAAATGTGAATAAGTTGAAAGAAGTTGTTGTAAAATCAAATCGTTCAGTCTTTAAGAACACCCCCGATGGTTTATCGGTAAATATACAGGGCAGTCCTTTCGCTGCCCTTGGAGAAGCTAAAGACATTCTAGCTCAATTACCCTATCTTCACGTTGACGGCAACAAAATTAGTGTAATTGGAAAGGGAAGTCCTATAATCTACGTCAACAATAGGCAGATAATGGATAACAATGAACTTAATGGGCTGCGGAGTTCACAGATTAAATATATAAAAGTTATTACAAACCCTGGAAGTAGATTTTCTAATGATGTAAATGCCGTTATTTTTATAACAACTATACCTATCAATAAAAACGGACTAACAGGACTTGCTCAATGGACAGGTAGACAGAGAACAGATTTTTCCCAAACAGGATATTTAACATTTAACTATCATGTTAAGAATATAGATTTATTTGCATCTGTTGATTATATTAATGATCACCAAAAGCAAGATCAGCAAAACTTCATTTTACTGCCTACACAACCCAATTTAACAAACATAGAAAGTGTCAGCAAACAGACTTACCAACCTAAATATCTAATCTCATCTGCTGGAATCAACTATATGTCTCCAGATGGAAAGCTTTCCTCGGGAATAAGGTATAATTTTTCGAAAACGATAGGAGTTCCTTTCATGCAAAATACTACCAACATCATTATATCAGAGGATAAACAAGATAATTTTAAAACCTCGCTAGAACAGAATAGTCATGGTTATACGCACTACATAAACTCCTACATACGAAATGAGTTTAGAAACGCTTCTATCTTAGATATTGACTTATCGTATGTATCGTCGAATATAAAAACAACTTTATCAACGCAAGAAGATGGTAGAGAGGGTGAACTAATTGTTTCTAGCGTTACGGATAGAAAAGCGCAATTATTTGCAGAACGTGCGTCGTGGACTTATCCATCAACACTTTTTTCGCTTACGTTTGGAAATGAATATACCTACACAGATAACAAACAGGACTTTAATCTTTTCGGGAATCCGCTAATTAAGACCATTCAGTCTTCACAAAATAGCTCGCATCAGCATGCGCTAGTTTTTTTTGTTGAGTCACAAAGAAACTGGACTAAATATCTAAGCACCAATGTGGGACTAAGATATGACCATGTTAAGTTTGATTATTTCCTTAATCATGAGCGTCAAGCTATGCAAAGTAAATCATATAGCAATCTTATGCCAACTATCTCGCTGGCATACACAAGAGATAAACTCTCAATAGCTTTGTACTTTAGGTCTACGATCACGCGTCCTTCTTATCAGGAACTTCGTGCAAGCACAAGTTATAGTAATCGCTATTCGTACGAAAGTGGCAATCCATCCTTACAGCCTACTCATAAATATGATGCTGGATTTCGCTTTGGATACAAGGACTTGTCATTTTCAATATCATATAACTATTACAAAGATGCCATAAGTTTTTATAAATACATGAATAGTGCTAACGAAGCAGCCATCAGCTCTTTCACCAACGAAGACTATAAGCTTGTAAGTGCATCGCTGTCATATTCTCCAAAAATCAAATGGTGGAGACCTAGTTTAACCCTCGAGGGTCGTTTACCCTATATGCGTTTAAATGAAATAAAATATAATTCAGCTCTTTTCATCTATTCCTTAAAGAATCTCATCACTCTTCCAAAGAGTTATTACGTAACGTTAAATATAGATGGAAACTCCTCGGGTAATATTATGTTAAGGAAAATAGCACCAGAAATATCTGTGTCATGCTCTGTAAACAAGCAATTTGGAAAACTACTTGTAAAACTAGGTGTAGATGATATATTCAAATCTAAGAAAGAAACATGGAGCATATTTTCTAACAACATATTCTCAAACAAAAAAATGAAATACGATTCAAGGGCTGTTTATTTTACACTGCAATATAACTTCAACTCGACTAAAAGTCGATACAAGGGAGGTAAGTCTGGAAATGATGAACGAGGAAGATTATAAATTAAAATATGAAACAAAAAATAGTAGTATGCCGCCAGCACGATTCCATGCTATGCGGAGTGGCGTGCCTTAAAATGATATGCAAACATTATGGAAAGGAATTTTCTATATATTATTTATCAAAAATATGTAATGCTACCTCTGTAGGTGTTTCTTTGTTAAGCATAGGGGAGGCTGTATCTACTTTAGGATTTACTTATACCTGTGGTAAAGCAAGTTTTCAAAAAATAAAAGTCATAACTTCTCCTTGCATTCTCCACTGGAATCAAAACCATTTTGTGGTACTATATAAGGTCAAGAATGGAAAGACCCTCTATATTGCTGACCCAGGCAAAGGACTTGTAAAATATAACCTTGAGGAGTTTAAGAAGCACAGTATTAGCACTCAATCGGGCGGTGAGGAGAAAGGGATCGCCATGTTCTTAGAGCCCACACCAGCCTTTTATGAAAAGCAGACAGATGAACAGCCAACAGAGGAACGCTCATTTAAGTTCTTATTTGGCTATATCAAACAATACCGAAAATATTTCGGGCAGATTGTCTTAGGTTTGCTCGTGGGCAGTTTGTTACAGCTTATTCTGCCTTTCCTCACACAATCTATCGTGGATGTGGGCATCAAAAACCAGAATATCGGTTTTATATGGCTGATACTCTTAGGACAACTGATGCTTACCGTGAGCCGTACTGCCATCGACTTTATCCGTCGTTGGTTGCTGTTGCATATTTCGCTGCGCATAAACATCTCATTGGTAAGCGACTTTTTTATCAAGCTTTTGAAGCTACCAATGCCGTTTTCTCAATGGCAAGTAAATCTGTCACAACACCTATTGCGATGGAAGTGACACAGAGTCTTGGAGGTATTCCTTCTCTTACTGCTGCTGTGGTGGTTATCACAGGTATCATCGGTGCATTGGTAGGCTTTAAGACGTTGTCCTATGGTCATGTAAGCAGTCCTATTGCACAAGGTCTCTCTATGGGAGCTGCTTCTCATGCCGTGGGTGCATCAACAGCGATGGCGTATAGTAGTAAGTATGGTGCTTTTGCGAGTTTAGGTATTACCCTAAATGGTATCTTCACAGCTCTGCTCACTCCAACTATATTACGTCTGATGGGGGTTATTTAGGACTCTTTGTATTTTAGTGTGATAAAGTCTGCTAAAGTAAGAAGGAAATTATACCTATTATTACACGTGTATTTTTAATTTCATTTTGCTGTCACATTTAACATTTCATGTAATCCTACTGTTACATAGCAAGTTAAATGATGAATTAGGATGACAGTAGTGACAGCAGAGTTGTTTTCAATGGGAAATGCTTTTTAAACGACAGACAGTGTAAGAGGCATGTAGGGACCATTTAATCGATGGGCATCTTTTCAAAGCCAAATGAGTATCAATATGCACTTACTAATTGAATGTGCATCTTCGTTTTTTCCGTAAATTATTATTTTCAGAAGAGTTTGTTTAAGATAGCTCTTGAAATAGCTTCGGTGATATTCGCCACGCCTAATTTGTCAAAGGCGTGGCGTTTGTAGGTTTTAATAGAATCTAATGAGCGGCACATTCTGTCTGCGACTTCTGTCATTGTTAGTCCCGCTGCTGACAATCTAAGCACTTCGAGTTCCTCTTCTTTTAGCGAAACTCCTTCACATTCCATCCACCGATGGCTTTCGAAAGAGTACTTCCAATAATTGCGGAGTCCATTCTTGTGGAACTCTACATGCCCAACTGTTTTATGTGAAGATAGAGAAACAACACACATACCTATCCATATCTTGCCATTGTCAGTTAATAGTATAGGAGTAAGCTGGTGGTTGATCAGTCTGCTCCTTGTTCCACTCTTCAGATGAAAATGATATGACATGGAACATTGGTATTTATCAACATTGTCGAAAGTATCAAAGAACTTAAAACCACTTCTGTTTAACTCAACAAGCATTTTTTGTTCTTTCTCTGGTACATATTTCAAATAAAAACTATATCCCAATTCCTTCACCTCCTTTGCTGTATGACCACAAAGAAACAAAGGATTATCTGATACATAAAGAAACTCCTGCTTATAATAGTCTATCAAATAAATGCTCTGATAGGTTACACGTGCAAAGGACTCTACTGTATGAATCAATGTGGACAGTACATTAGAATCATAATCTGGTGTATTGCTTACAGTATTCGACGCTATAAAGAATTCTTTTATATCTGTCATATATGTTCAACTTAATAAGCTCCCTCTATTTTATTTTCTACAAAAGTACATTTTTAATGCAGAATATCGTAAGAGAATTACACAAAAGTGTAAAAAACAAAGAGAGAGGAGCAAATTTACACAAAAGTGTGATAGGTGATCTTTGGATAAGAAGTATTTTTGCCATATAAATCAAGAAACAAAAGAAATTATGTGAATATTGTATTTATAAAGCAACATGATCACACTTTGATGTTAAATTTAAGCAAACAACTAAGAATTATACTTTTGCGTAGTGAAAAAAAATATTACCTTTACAACATCGAAAGACAAGAAATGCTGTCGGCATCTCATGATACTGACTCCAAAATTATAATAAGACAATACATATAATAAATAAGCTAATTTTTATGAAAAAAGAAATTCTTACACTGTTCATGTCTGGCTGTTCTGTTATCCTTGCTGCACAAACTACGGGAACGGTAGTAGATGAAAACAAGCAACCATTACCAACTGCAACGGTTTCGTTATTTCGTGAAAGCGAAAATAAGATGATTAGTGGAGTGGTAACTGATATGAATGGCAGCTTTGAGCTGAATACGCATGAAGGAGAGAGCTATAGAATAAGGATATCCTTTGTAGGGTATTCTACACAGGAAATTAAATGCCAAAACATTTCTAAGCATCTATCGGTGGGCACAATAGTGTTGGAGCCAGAGAGTAAGCAACTTAATGACGTGACCGTGACAGCCAACAACGTAATACAAAAAGTTGACCGACAAATTATTATCCCTAATCTGCTTCAGCAAAAAACATCAAGCAATGGTTTAAGTTTGTTGCAGCATCTTCAGCTATCACGCATTTCAGTAAATACTCTCGACAGTAAGGTGACTACCACAATGGGGGATGCAGTAGAGTTACGTATTAATGGTGTAAAGGCAGAGATACAGGAGGTGAAGGCTCTCTTGCCGGCAGATGTGTTGAAAATAGAATATCATGATAACCCTGGTTTACGATATGGAAATGTAGCTGCCGTAATTGATATTATCTTAAAGGAAAAGAAGAATGGAGGAAGTATCTCCGGAGAGTTGATGAACACTATTAACCCTTTAGGTATAGGAGATTATCAGCTATCGGGTAATTATCATGTTGGTAAGTCAAACTTTAAGACGTCTATAAACTGGAATCGGCGTGATATAAACTGGTTACGTGAAAACATGGAGGCTTTCAATGCAACGACACCCAGTATCAACAACTATGAGATAGGGCAAAAGACAAAGGCGCGATATGATAACATCAATCTATCCATAGGATACGATTACATAAATAGCGGAAACATATTGAGTGTTACTTTTCGTGATTTATATAACAATACGCCTCATGCGGTATTTGATAGAAATTCCAAACTTATTCAGAATAGCAACACATTCAATATCATGGACCGCACCAAGTCAAGGAGCAACAATCCATCGTTAGATATTTATTATCAACATGAGTTTACCAAGGATAAGCATCTTTTCTTTGACCTGATAGGAACATATATCAATACTAAGAACGACCGTTTATATCGCCAATCTCAGGGAAATTCGGTACAGGAAATATCTTCTCATGTCGATGGTAATAAATATTCGGCTATAGCTGAGGTTATTTACGAGCAGAAAATCAAGGATTCGCGGTTGTCATTCGGTCTGCGACATCAGCAGATGTACACAAAAAATGTGTACGATGGAAACACATTCTCAAGCGTAAAGATGAATACAGGTGAGAGTTATGGTTTTGGAGAATGGGCTTCAAAGTTAGGAAAACTGGATTATATGGTAGGTGTAGGTGCTATGAGAACCTATGTTAGCCAAGGAAATGCCAAACAGGTAAAATATATATTTCGTCCAACTATTCAGCTGGGGTACCGTTTCAACAATTATCTGTCAATACGCTACAAAGCCTACATGGGAGGCTACGCACCCTCACTTGCCGAATTAAGCGATGTTGAACAACACATAGACATTTACCAAATACGCCGTGGAAATCCAAATCTACAGGCGGTCAGATTTTTCTCTAATGAACTATCAATTAGCGTAGGATCAAAATATATTAGTGCAGAATGGTTTACTCGTTATAGCTATGATGATAAACCATATATGGAAGAAACAACTTATTCGAATGGCTTCTATGTTAGGAGTTATGCCAATCAAAGAGGCTTCCATCGTCTGAACTCTCAAATAAACCTAAAAGTACAACCTTGGAAGGATTATATATCCATTCAATTAACCCCATTTGTCAATCGCTATATCAGCAATGGCAATACTTATACGCATACACATACTAACTGGGGCTTGCGTGCCAACTTAATGGGAATGTACAAGAATTGGTATGTAGGCGCCAATCTTGAGACAAGTTTTCATAGCCTGTGGGGGGAGACACTTAACAAAGATGAGAAATCACATAGTATAGTTTTTGGGTACAATAGAGAAAAATGGGGTGTAGAACTCCAGTTGCAGAACATCTTCAGTTCACGTTATGAAATGTCTGTAGAAAATCTTTCCCATCTTGCTCCTTATAATCAAATGGTATGGTCGAAAAATCTATGTAAAGTTTTTGGCATAGACTTTCATTTCAACCTGAACTTTGGAAAGCATGGCTCTGAGGTGAACAAACGTATTCATAACTCTGATACTGATGCAGGTATTGTACCAACAACGAAGTAGCAGATAAATATAAATCTACACAGATAAAGAGAAATCGAAAATCTTTCAAAGGGTAGACGTTATATTAGTAAGGTCAGAGATAAATTCTCTCGAACACCAATAGCAAAGAAGAACAGCCATATCAAAGCGCTCTTGCTTCGATATGGCTGTTTTAAGTAGGGTTACTTTATGCAATCTATAATATAGAACGGCTTACATTCCCTTTTCAGACTGCATTGTAACTTCTATTCGGCGGTTGCTCTTGATAAGGTTGCGGGCAATACGCTGGATGTCGGAAGCTGTGATGTTGTGCACGATAGCCTTGTAGTCCTTGTCAAAGTCAACTCCATGGCGCAAATGGTTGTATATCACGTAGAGCCAGTAGTCATTGGTAACAGAAGACTGGTCGTACTGCTTTAAGAGATATTCCTTCACCTTTTGCAGACTTACAGCCTCTGGACCCTTGTTGGCAATGTGCTCAATCTGCTTTGTGATGATAGGCATAACCATGTTATACTTGTCTGGGTCGGTATCAAAGGCAATCTTCAACAGAGCGTGAGGATTGCTTGTTGCGTTCAGACTCTGCTGTAGTTTCACGCCATATACCCCACCTTTCTCCTCACGGACAGAGTCGGTATAAGCGATTGACAGTACACGCTTGAAGACGTCGAGTTCCAAATCAGACTTCGCTGTATAAGGTTCGTCCCATGTGTAGAAGACGGTTACACGTGCCAATGGGGTCTTCATCTTCTTTTCAAAGCGGTGGGTCTCGTTGCAGTTGCGCACGTCAGGATAAGTCTTCGCAAAGGTTTCCTTCTTACCTGTTGATGGCAGTGAAGCAATGTATTGCTCCAAGAGAGGGCGCAACTGAGCGATGTCAATGTTACCCATGATAATCATCTTGAAGTTAGAGGCATTGCTGAAACGCTCCTTATAAATCTCGAGAACACGGTCATAGCTTACTTTGTCAAGAGAAGCTGCCTTAAGTGGTTGTACACGTGGCGAATTTCCATAAACGATGGCAGCGATAGAGTCGTTGTAGCTAACGTTTGGACTTGCCTCACGGTTGGTAAGGAAAGAGCGCATACGGTTAACTTCTGACTGGAACGCCTGATCATCACGACGGAGGTTGGTAAAATACAAGTAAGTAAGTTCAAACAGTGTGCGGATATCCTTGATAGATGAGTTACCGCTGATAGACTGCGTTTCATTGCCTACACCTGCGTTGATACGTACGGTCTTGCCAGCTAAGAACTTGTTGAGTTCTGTTGCGCTGAAACGACCAACACCACCTTCTTTTACAGCTGCTGAGATAAACTGTGTGTTAATCAAGTCCTTAACAGGATAGAGGGATGAACCTCCTTCTGCAAAGAAATTCAGTGTTACGGCATCCTTCTGATAGTCGGTCTTCTTGAAGTAAACTTTCACACCATTGCTCAGTGTGATTTCCGTTGTTCCGTGCAAGCCTGCTTTCTCACTCTTGATACGTCCCTTCTTAGGAAGTGTCTCAATCAGCTTATCGTCCAACTTCTTCTCAACATACTTAGGATAGGTCTTTGCCTGTGCATCGAGAACCATCTGCTCAAACTGCGCATCTGAGGGAACATTTACGCCAGCTTTGTCGGGAGAATATATAACAAGCACCTGATTCTTATTCGTGATAGCTTCACGCATAGCAGCATTCACCTCGTCGAGTGTCACCTCGTTAAAAAATTGGTCATCCAATTGCTTGTCGTAAGCCTCGGTTGTTATTGGTTCGTTATCGAGAAAGTTCTGCTTAGCACGACGCACATAATAAGCGTTGCGACGATCGTTGCGCTCATTGTATTGGCGGTCAATCACCTTCTGGCGGAAGGCTTTGGCACGAGTGAGTTCTGAAGGAGTAAATCCATGCTGGCGAATCTGCTCAATTGTTCCCACAGCTGCGTCGAACGAACCCTTTACATCCTCCTGACGAGCACCGAAAGAAAGAACAAAGGCATCTTTTGTACGGCTAATCAAGAACTGTCCCAATCGTGCAGAAGCACTCAAACAAGGTTTTGGATTCTTGTCCTGCATCTCGTTAAGGCGTTCGCCAATCATATAAGAAACCAAGTCGTCAACATATCCATCTCGCTGATACTTCACAGTAGACTTCTCTGCATCTGGTGTAGCCTCACGCTTCATATAAAGCGTAACGAGCATAATAGGCTGTTCAGAATCTTTCATCGAAGCCACAATCATCTTGTCGTTGTCGTTGACAGGGAAGTATTCACGATGAGCAGCATTCTCGGGCATTGGGATAGCTGAGAAGACAGACTGTATCTTCTTCTCCATCTTGTCTACGTCAATATCACCCACAACGATGATAGCTTGCAAATCTGGGCGATACCACTTGTGGTAATAGTCGCGGAGTGCCTTGTAAGGGAAGTTGTCTACAATCTCCATCTTACCGATTGGCAGACAGTCCTCATACTTTGTACCACGATAGACGATTGGCAATGCCTCTTCCATTAGACGTTGTGAAGCCATACCTGCACGGCGTGTACGCCACTCTTCGTGGATAACACCACGCTCCTTGTCTATCTCTTTGTCATCAAGGTCCAAGTAGTGGCTCCAGTCATGAAGGATAAGTAGGGTGGAGTCAATGGTTGATTCCTGCTTTACAGGTACTGAACTGACGTTGTAAACGGTCTCGTCAACGGAGGTGTAAGCGTTGAGGTTGGTACCGAACTTGATACCATGTGCCTCACACCAATGAACGATACTTGGTGAAGAAGGTGCGTTCTTGAAGTTCTTACTTCCATTGAAAGCCATGTGTTCAAGGAAGTGAGCCAGTCCTCTTTGGTTTGGTTCTTCAAGAATACTTCCCACACGCTGTGCAATGTAGAAGTCGGCAATCCCTTTCTCCTTGGCATTGTGGCGTATGTAATAGGTCATACCATTCTTCAACTTACCCATACGGAAGCTGTTGTCGGTAGTGACATTCTGCGCCATAGCACCTGTCACGAGGAGCAGGAGCACAAGCGCATTGATGATTCTTTTGTTTATTAACATAATATGTGATTGATTCCGTTTATAATTCTTTTATGTCTGTTTGGTAATTACTCTGGGTTGGCTGTCGTCTTACTAAGGCTTACTTGCTTTGGTCTTAATAGCATATTGCGCTCTTTTAAGTGCTCCGCACGTGTGGTGCGGAGGCTCAACACCACTTGTGCGAACGCTTAGCACCATTCGTGCGGACCAACAGTAAGACTGTTAGAAGGTGCAACCAATGGTCAGTCTGCCCGTTGAATAGTTCCTACCTACAAGGTAAGCATTGCCGTCATTGGTGTGGCGATGGGTAAAGTCAAAGGCGGTGTACGTCTTCATCTTTGTCCCCGGAAGTACAAAGGCATACTTAACGCCAAGTTGGAGGGAGTATTGCGGGTCTGTAAGATACTTATACTCACGATACATTAGTACGTCCATCTTAGGGAAGCCTTTCTGCTTATCAGAAGGTTGTGCCAATGTTCCATCCTCGAAAGCGTTACCTTTTCCCGTCTTATAGGCAAAGCCAGCTTGTAGTGAAAGTACTCCCTTTCGGAAAAGGAGGTTATGTGTAAGACTTGTATAAGCCTCTGTTGTGTGGATGTCCTGACGTCGGATGTAAGGATAGCTGTAGCCAGTCTGCTTGCGATGAGAGAGGTTTGCGCCCGCTTCTATCGTCCAGAGAGGTAACTCGTTTATAACGCCATAATAGCCCGTATAGCCAAGATGTACATCGTTCCACGCCTTGTTAGCACTCTTCACAGGGTCAAGATATTGATAGAAGTATGCCCCTTGTTCGTTTTTGTTAGACCGATAAGCATTCATCTCGTTGACAAGATTCTCGCTTGAAAAGCTGAAGTCAAGATGATGTATCTGCTTGTCGAGAGTCAAAGATAGGCGTGAATGATAGTCATAGATGTTGCTATGATGATCGGAGTGAACTATCGTATAGGGTGACTTCCTGCCGTAATAACCTTTGCGATATGTACCGCCAAAGTTGTTAAACCATGAGAGATTAGGAAGGATATCCCAGCTAAATTGTAGTCCTAAACCATGATATTCATTGAGCATCGGTTGTTCTCTGCTGCTGTCGGTAAAGCCTGAACTGCTAAACTGTTCGGTCTTGCCAATCCACGAACCATAGTTGATATAAGACGAAAACTCTTGTGCATTTGAAGCGTAAGTACTGAAAACTACACTCTCCGTGTTACGTCGATAAGTATAGTTAAGACCAAGACTAACAGACCGTAGTGGTATATATACGCCCGTTGTGAGGACTAAGTTCATCAGCTTTGTCTTATGTCTTAAATCTTTATACTTGGCAGCGTTTGCTGCAGTAAAGTCTACTTTGGTTCCAAGAGCAATCCCTTTGTATAGCTCCCAAGACAATGCTCCCATAAGATTATAGGTGTCACGATGCTTTGTGCCAGCATGGTTTAGCGAGTCTTCGACAATATCAAAGGGCAAACGCTGGGTCTGTATGAATGCTGAACCAGTCATGTTGCGCCCAGAGGAGTTGTCATAACGCATACTTCCCGATAGGACAATCCTGTCTGTCAAACGATAGAAAGAAGACACATTGGCACCTGCCTGTATGGTACGTGGCGACTCGTCATAGTTGACAAAGCCTCCCTTGCCATACTGTGCATACACTTCAGCCAAAGAGATGTTCCTTGTCTTAAATCGTGCTAAGGCTGCAGCATTGTCATTAGTTAGCCATGCATCGCTGTTGGCAACGAAGCTAAAATCACGATGGAGCAGACTATCCTTAGTCTGCTCCTGTGCGTTGAGGCTGGCAGAGAGGGATGCCCCTACCAGTATAAGTGTCATGAACCTATATCTCATCTTACAGGTTATGTTCTTTTATCTTCTGTATGATTAGTCTCTAAGTGAGAACTGTTTGCGCTCGTGGAAGTCAGCAGTAGAGTTGTTAGTGTCCATGTAGACAATCTTTGCTCCATTCTTCATAGATGCTTCAGCATCAATGCCACTTGGGTCAGTGCCATACTTGTAGTTATAAACCAACTTAGCAGTATTGCCTTCAATCTTCTTTGTCGCTTCAGCATCCACGTTACGATATACGCTATGACCAAGTTTGATAGTCTGCTTTACATAACCAGCATCTATGTCAGAGCCGAAACGCTTCTTACTCTCGCTCTCTTTAATATCCTGATAAACCTCAACACCATCGATAATCCAGTCTGCCGGAACCTTCAATACAGCATTGGCTTTTGTCTGTGCTTTGCCCGGTACGTAAACGATATTGTTTGCATCTTTTGCGAAAGCAGCAGGTGTTGTGTTCTTTGTCTGGAAGATAAAGAAAGCTGGAGATGTCTGACTAAGTGGCCAAGCATTAGCTTGTCCAAAGTTAACAGCCTTAAGATATTGGCTGGCTGGGATAGTATCAGCTGGTGTTGGATAATAAGATGTATTGTTAAAGCCAGACTCTGGATCATACATTGTGTAATAATCCTTGTTAGCATAGTTGACGCTCTTTGAATAGGTCTTGGTGTTATCTATTGCTCCCATACAGTTAATAACAACCTGTGAAAAAGGTTCAATCACCAATGAATTCTGGAAATACCATATACCTGCAGTTGCTGGAACCCAGTTCTGAGATACGTAAGATGGCTCTGTCGCACTTGCACTATACCATGCATTTGCAGCATGTGCATTGTATGGATCTAACATACCAATAGCCAAGTTGTTGATTACCGCTGTTTTACCACCATTGTTGTAGAGGATAAAACCCTTGTCAGATTGGAAAAACTTCTTGGGGTCTTTATCGTTTGGTACACCTGTTGTGTACAATTCTTTGATGATAATCTGGTCAGCATTCTGATCAGGTAGTTGGAAAGTAACGTTCTTTACATCTGAAGCCTTGATAACTTGGACAGTACCATCCTTATGTGTCACAACCATATTCCATGTTTGTGCGTTGATGTTGCTGACAAAAGCAAATACAGCAACAAGGAGAAGTAATATTTTCTTCATATCTTTTTCTATTTAATTTCTAATGTTATTCTTACTTGTTCATAAACTTAAAGCTCTTGGTAGGTGTGCGAAGGATGTAGACACCCTTTGGTAATGATGACAGGTCAAGTGCAACTCGTCCCTCACCATCTGCTGTTACTGAGCTGATTTGTGTACCATTAAGATTATAAATGGCAACTTTTGCGCCTGCTTTCAACCCACTTATCTCAGCATTACTGAATGAGAAACTTGGAGTAGATGTCTCACCTTTGGGGTCATTTGCAGGAAAGCTACTGATGCTTGTTGTAACCTTTTTCTCAATGAAGTGGTAGTCCTGTACTCCTGTCAGTGCTGTTGATAACTTCTTACCCTCACAAGTAATAACAAGGTCATTCGCCTCTATGGTTATAACAGGGTGTGAATTCAAAGCAAACTCGGTCTTTGTGCCATTCGTCTCGGTCAAGACAAGGCAGGTTATCATCTTCTCTTGTACTGTCTG
Organism: uncultured Prevotella sp.; assembly: GCA_963550695.1. Lineage (GTDB taxonomy): Bacteria > Bacteroidota > Bacteroidia > Bacteroidales > Bacteroidaceae > Prevotella. The sequence goes on from CAUVDL010000013.1 coordinate 39,116, forward strand.
TGCAAAGCCACTAAGGGGTATGAACGACAGTGCCAAAGCGATAAGCCCTATAAAACTTATTTTCTTCATAAACATTGTTTTTAATTTATACTATCTTTATTTCTCTTTTAATTCACAATACGTTTCTTTGACATTACTAATGGTAAGGTTACTACGCGAGGAGAGTCTACTGCAACGACCACCTGCGACTTGGCACCATTGAAGAAGTAACGATAGTCTTCGGTTTCCTTTCTTGCTGAACTGCTGACCTTATACAAGCCAGAAGGAACACAGAAATGCGCTACTCCTTGTACGTCTGTACTATCAACGAAGGTGCTTGCCACCGCATCTTGTAACTCAACGCGCAATCCTTCATACGAGCCATCATAAGTGCTTGGGAACTCTAACTTCACATCAAAGTTGACTACATCAAGTCCTTCATTATAGTCAGCGCACGAAACCAACAGCGTTATCACGCATACTACAAGTAAACAAAATATCTTTCTCATTATATCTTCAATCTTAATGAAAGTCCATAATAGAAACTCGGAACATACCCACTACCAAAGAGACTCGTTTCAAGTCCTGTCTGAGTAGAGTGTACCTGAGCAAGTGTGTTGAAGAAGTTATTGGCATAGAACGATATAGATACGTGTTTGCCAATTTCCTTTGTCACACTCAAATTAGCCGACCAGAAAGCACTTAGTTTATTGGGATTCAACGTATAAGGATAGTTTGTTCGCACAACCAACTGTGTCAGGTCGTTGTATAATCCTCTGTCATTCGTTGCTGCCCAGCGTAGTTTTTCAGCAAAAGGAACCAATGTCTCTGGGGCATCCCATGTACTATAATACTCTGGATAGACGATTACTGTCTGATTTTCTGCCTTACCATTATATGGCTCGCCAAAGTATTCATTGCCACTATTCACAACATATCCTCGACTGCTGGTAGCTCTACTATATGTATAGAGTGAACTTTCCATGCGCAAAGCAACGACAAGTCGAATCTTTGGTATATGTGTCGTCAATGTGACATTCATATCAACCTGACCACTAACAGAGCCATTTGATGGTGAAGCATTGGCGGTATAATTAGTTGAAGTAGCTGCACCACCACGGTAATAACCAATATATTGATAGAGTTTCCCGTCTGACTGGCGTGTGTTTAGACTTACAGGTACATCCGCAAAGAGGGTTTCGTCTTGCGCCTTATAATGATAATACTTACCATCTACACGCACCTGTGTGCGGAGAACCTTAATCTGTTTGAAGTCTACAATCCATTCTAAGCCATAGCGACTCAATGGATCAGCATTCACATATTTCGTATTGGTGACGTAGGTGTTACGTTCGTCATAACCGAGAACGACTGGTGTTTTCATACCACTGGCATCGCTTACAGTCACAATACCTGTCTGTGGGTCAATCGCAAAGAGACGATTAGTCGCATCAATTCCGCTTGCCTGAAGCTTAGCAGGTGATGTGTATTTATAGGTGAAAGGCGAGTAAACATTCGTTGCCATGTAAGGGTTGAATATCTTACTATGGAAGAACGACAAGTTGACATCGGCAATCTTGGATCTAAGCTCTATACCTAAATCCCACTGGTTGGCGTGTTGCCATTTCAAAGCTGCATTGTATCGTGCCTTTGAAGGGTAGGTGTAATAAGCATAATAAGAACGATTATTAGCATCACTCGTAGATGAGAATGCTAACATATCACGATAAGATGGAGAAGGGTAGAGTACTTGGAAACTTGGAAGTTTCACGCTCTTGCCCCATCCTGAATGTAAGCTAAGGCTATTAATCCAACTTTCTTGGTCAAAGCGAAGCACGTAGCGCATATTTAGTCGTGGCGAAAGACTACCTACTGTTCCATACTCTGAGCCTGGAATAGAGGTAATATCTTCACGTACACCCGCTGTCAATTCAATGTTCTGTTTATCATTAATAGCCATTGAAAGTTTGTCTTCGGCATAGAGTGCCATATTATTCAAAGCGGGAAGGGCATCAAAACGATATTCTCGCCATGTTGGTGCATAGCGCATATTCTCGTAGTATGTTCCCTTTCCTTTGTTCTTACTGCTGGTCCACTCTGCACCAACAAGCAAGCGATTGCGGAACTTTCCAAATGATTTGTTCCAATTACCCCTTAGCTTCAAGCTATAGGTTAATGGCTTTGAGTCGCCAAAGCCACGTAGATACCAATAACCCGTAGGACCAAGAATGATGTTGGCAGAAGGGTTCTTATCGTAGTCTTCAGCAATGTTATATCCCTCTGTCAAAGTGTGGATATAGGGTTGTGTAGAACTACTGCTTTCGTTGCTATAACTTTCTGAGCGTTTGTCAGCGTAGGTGAAGGCTGCTGTAAAATTAAGGTTGGTTATCCATGACTTGTTTAGCAGCCAGTCAAGCCGCACATTAGCCCCCACGTTATTATCCTTAACCTTATAGTAACTGTCCAAGTTGCGGTCAGGGTCTGCCTTTGAATCATAGCCTCCCACGCCTCCATTCAGCCCTATGTCTAAGGTCAGAGGTTGTGTCTTTTTCATAAAGACATTCATATAGTGCAGTGACAGTACATTGCGCTGATAAGCAGTGTATGGCGATGCTGCATCCGAGAAAGAGCGTGCATGCTCAAGGGAGAAGTTGACGAGTCCTGTATTCTTGCCTAAGTCTAATCCTTTGTGAAGGGCTATCTGGCGAGTGTGTTGGTTGATACTTCCTTCTAAGATGAAAGGTGAGCTACCTCTACGTGTCTTCACTTTTACTACGCCATTGGTGAGGTCGCCGTATTCAACAGAGGCAATACCAGGTACTACCTCCACGCTTTCAATGTTAGAAGCACTTACGCCACGTGTACTCACACCAGCCGTTTCGCCCATTGTAGCATTGTTGTTTAGTCGAACGCCATCCACTTCTATGGCTGTACCAAACGATGCATTACCTCGCTCTGATGAACCGCTACGCAAAGTAAGCTTGCTATCGTTCATCAAAGAAGGGTTCACACTCTTACCGCCCGGTAAAAGCTGAGCAATATCGCCCAAAGTCATTATCTGTTGATTGTCTAATGTCTTACGGTCAATGGTGTAAGAGGTGGTTATCTCATCCTTCTTTCGATGCGCAACAACTTGTACTTCATCGAGTTGAAGGTTGTCTTCGGCAAGGCGCACGTTGAGTGTGGCACCATCAGCATTAATGGTGACAACTATTGTTTGTTCTGCATAACCAAGACAAGATATTACCGCTGTACACTTTCCTTTCGGTACGTTTTTTATCGTGAAACAACCTTTTTCGTCCGTAAAAGCGTATAAGCGATTCTCCTTCAATGTGACTGTTGCGTAAGCGATAGGCTTACGATCATCTTTGCCAACAACACAACCTGTAAGTGTCTGTGCAATTCCATTGATACTTAGTCCGCAAAATACAATAGACGCTATTATCCTATTCGTGAAGTCCATGACTTGCAAAGATAGGACGAATCTACTAACTCTACAATACTCAAAAATAGGTATTTATTTGCTTTTCTTTATAAATAGGAAATGATTTTATCATATTAGATAAGGTCCTTCTGATATATATGGAGTGATAAGAACCATTCTAAAGTTTCCCACCCCTTCAAACACTGGTTTTTCTCATTTCCCTTTGCCTGTCGTTCCCCATATTCATTGACTTTTAACACATGACTAATAGAAGTTATGTAGTCTGTCCATATACTTCATCCCACTTTTTTAACGCTTCAGTCATTACAAGGATATTGTTCATCTCTTTGTCGTTTCCGCTGATTGTAGCCATAAGGTGTTGGGACGTCATTCCAAGTATTTCTCCTAAAATACGAAGAATGCGTTCGATACAGGTAAGAACTCGCTTCCATAACGTGAGTGCCATGAGGTCGTCCTCCATGTCCGAAAAGAGTTTGCCCATGGTTTGATATTCTGTGAACCTCTTTTCCAAAGCCATGACAGTATATGTAAGGTAACACAGCGTTGCGTCGGCTATCTGACCATTAAAGTCGCAACCTTGATAACCTCCTAATCCGAGATATTGCTTAGTCTCCTTGTTCATCACCTCTATGTTCCATCTAATCTGATACACTTCAAAGGCTTTTACGAAAGACATCGTAGTATCCGTGGTGAGCAGGACGTTCCATGCGGAGTTTCTACCATATTTGATGAGGAAGATTCTAACAGGTACATCTCCTAAGTGTCCGCTGAGCTGAATATATCGACATTTGTACTTACGACAGTTCTTTCCTCGTTCGCGTTCATAAGTAGCAATGAGTTCTGCAGCATTTTTCTTCCTGCCTGATACGGTGTTTTTCGTCTTTCCCATTTTTGCAAGTCCAACAAAGTGCATTGCTCCTTTACCTATGCTTCTAACACATGACATAAGTTGCTCGCAGGTGAACCAACTATCGGTAATCACATACTTCGCATGCAAACCCATCTTCCATCCACGGCGAAGCATATCCATGGCAACTTCCATCTTAGACATCTTACACTCTTGAAAGCGCTTATAATCAGGGTTGCCGGTATTCCTCTTAATATGATATGCCTTTCTATGTTGCTGTTTTGTCAACCCGCAGTCGCCTTGTTTCCCTTTTTCCTGATGCAGTGAAAAATCAAAGGGTATGGTTGTCTTGCCGTCAAAGAAAGCACAAAGTAGCAGTTTGTAACCCAATACGCACCTGCCTTTTACATGGTCGTAAACACGACTGACACCCTCCATTCTCACACCACTCTTCTCAAGCACGGTGTCATCTATAATGAAACAGGTCGTGGTATCGGGTTGAGGAGCTTCGCCATACTTACGCAAGAGGCACATATAACGCAGGGCAAAGTGGTTCATCAATCGTCTCCAATCCATCTGCGGGCGAATCATCATGCGATAGAAACAGTTCTTACCATGATTTGAAAGCTCATATATCTTATGTTTGCATATACTATGGATGCTCTCACCGACAATGCGGAAGAGGCAAAGAGAAAGGATTAACTCCGAAGCCGAAACTCCGTCCTGTTTCTCCAATGACAGACGAGATAAAAGGTGACCGATGCCAAACTTACCAAAAAGATGAAACAAATCATCACTCATACGAGTTTTAACACTCAAAAGTTTGGATAACTCACTTATTTTCTCTATTTTTGTTTCCATAACAGCTTTGTTGTTTTGTCTTTAAAATCAGTTGTTTGCGATTACTAATTTACAAAGAAAATTCGACAGACTGTTATTTTTCTATCTATTTATTTGGGTGGGAAACTTTAGTACTTGAGATATATGAATAATACAACTGCACTTTCCGTGCATCATTTGAAAAAGACTTTCAGGACCTCATCCAATAGGAATGAGGTCCTGAAAGATGTGAATATCGTTTTGGAGAAAGGCGTTGTCGCCATCCTGGGATCGAATGGAGCAGGCAAGACGACTTTTATCAAATCCTGCACAGACCTGCTGGACTATGAAGAGGGGAAGATAGAATATTTCGGGAAAGACCTCCAGACAATGAGCAAGGAAGAAAAGAACAGGACCTTTGCGCTGCTGTCTGAAGGCAGCCGGAACATCTACTACAAGCTGACGCCATGGGAAAACATAAAGTATTTCGCCGCCGTGCGTGGCATCCCGTTCAATGCCGTAAGTAGTCAGAGCAAGGAACTTCTCAACGAATTAGGATTATACGACAAAAGGAATCAGCTGGTAGAGAATCTGTCTCGCGGGATGCAGCAAAAGGTCGCCATCATCTGTGCGCTGAGCATGAACACCCCCGTCGTATTCCTTGATGAGCCGACCCTTGGGCTGGACATTGAGAGTGCATTCGGGCTGAGCAGTTTCCTGTCATCCCCGGAAATCACTTCAAACAGATTGATCATCATGACTTCTCATGACTTTAACTTCATAGAACGCACCGCCCGGCAGGTATTCAAGCTGCAAGACGGAGTCATGAAAAGGAAAGAAGATACAGCGAGCTTCGACAACTCTTTCATTCTTAAAATCCTGCATCCCGATATTGATAAGTTACAGGCCGCCAGATATGAAATTCTGGAACGGCACGACCTCTATTGTACAATCAGACTTCTCACCACTGCACTCCTATTGGGCAAGGAAATCGACAGACTGAACCAAAAAGGACACGAGGTGACAAGCGTGGAAATAGAAGGAGAGAACCTAAAAGATTTTTATTTAAACTGATTCATCATGATATATTTCTGGGAACTTTTGAAGGCAGAGTTTGTCAAATCCATCAAATTGACTTTCAGGTATAAATTCAACACGCTGTTCAATATTCTCTTCTGGGCTGTGCTCATGGTATTGCTCTCCCATGTCCTCCTCCGGGGGAAACCGGAGGTCAAGACATGGGCGTTTATCTGCTCGTTCATGATCTGGCTCATCGCCAACAACTCTTTCATCTCCGTGGTGGATTCCATCGTGTCGGAGACTGTCCAGGGAACAATAGAACAGCTGTATCTCAATTCAAGATCTTTCTTTACATTACTTCTGGTCAAGGGGCTTGTGTCAAGTGTGATTACTATCATCCAGTCCGTTCTCACACTGTTTATCTGCGTTCTTCTGGTCCCTTCCGTGCAAGCGGTTTTTTTCATCCAATGGCTCTCTGTACTTCCGCTGTTTCTCATATCCATCTTCTCCCTTATAGGTCTGGGAATCATGTGCGCCTCACTGGCATTAAAATACAAGAGCATATCGTCATTCTACAGCATGGTATCCTCCATCGTCTTTGGTATCCTGACCTACGGGGCAGTCTTTATCTCTTCCAAGACAGCACTCACGTTGCTGTTCCCCTTTGCAGAGGCGAATGCGGCCATACAGCAGTTGTTGCTCCGTGGATCATCTTTGACACCGAATACCCTGACGGTCATTCTCTGCAATGATGGATTATACTTGCTCTTAGGGTATCTCTGTCTGAAATTCTTAATCATCAAGAGTAAAGAAAGCGGTTCACTGTCAAAATTCTGAAGACAGCCTACAACGGCTTCACTCCTTGGTCTCATCAATGTAATGGTTCATAAAGGACAAGGTAGAATCCGACTCCTTGCTATCCGGTCAAAGCACATGAATTTCCTGAAATTACAGCTTCTAATCGTTTACCGTCTGATGAAGGGACTTGGAATAATCATCTCTGTCCTTCTGCTGTGTGTCGCAGGCTTATTGCTCTATATACTGTCATTGGCTCCGCAGACGAATATCATACTGGTTGATGCCGCTCTCGTGGCCGGATTCCATTATAGCAGAGGCGACAGGGAACTCCTGCAGATATTGTACGGAAGTGAGAAGAGGCTGCTGATGGCAGAGTATGTCCTTCTTTCCACTCCATTAATAGCTATCTGTGCGCTCCGCCTCTATTGGGTGCCACTTCTCGTCTGTGTGGCAATAGCGATTGTCCTGCCTATGTTGCCCAGACCCCGGCTGCAGTTCACAATGTTCACTTATCCTTTCCTGCTGAAAGGCTCTTATCAGTATGCCGGCAGTATGAGGACGCTGCTTATCCCTTACCTGCTGGGGATATTATCATCCTGCATGGGGCTGCTGTACCATAATATCAATATCACCTATGCCACACTACTGCTCTTCGTATATCTGCTTGGATTCCTCATCTGTCAGCCTGTCAGGAAGAGCCATCTGATGTTTTACTCTTCCCCTTTGAGAATGATTCATTTACAGTCAATATATGCCGTCGGGAATACATTCGCACTGCTATGTCCCTTCTTCGCTATCCTCCTGATACACAAAGCTGACGCTCTTGTTATCGGAGAAGTCGTCATGATATATATCCTTGCCACGCTCTTTCTTTTCCAGTCGGAACTTATCAGGTATTTCAAAATAGACAATCCGATTGTAATCATGATTGTGCTATCAGCTTTGTTCATGGTCGATGCCGTAGGATATATGAAGACCGTGATGATTCCCTTGGCTGCGTTCACCACCCTTCTGTTATCTTTTATGGTCTACAGCAAATATTCAGCATGATTCAGATAAACAATATAAGGAAGAAATACGGCTCGTCTGTCATTCTTCATGGCATGACCCTCCAGTTAGAGAAAAGTAAAGCGTATGGCATCGTAGGAGAGAACGGTGCCGGCAAAAGCACATTGTTCAGGTGTCTTGCGGGCCTGGAACATTATCAGGGCAACGTCATCATGGAAGAACATTGCAGGATAGGTTATCTGCCCGATACGCCTTACTTTTACCCGCTGGTTACCGGCAAGGAGTTTCTGGAATTCTGCCTGAAAGCTGCCCATCTTCCGTGTACCGGTGAAGAAATCAATCAGTACAACAAGCTGTTTAATCTTCCGTTGAACAGCTATCCGTCGAAATACTCTTTGGGAATGAGAAAGCGTCTGATGCTCATGGCACTGATGATGCAGAAGTGTGACTTCTATATCATGGACGAGCCTTTCAACGGATTGGATGTCGCAGGTGTCATCATACTGAAAGACTGGATAGTCAAAAGAAAGAGAGAGGGAAGCACATTCCTGATATCCTCTCACATCATCTCTGCCTTGACCGATATCTGCGAGACTCTGGCATACATCCACCAAGGTAAGATGATGAAGACCTATGAGGGCAAAGAAGCCGTTCCAAAAGTCATTGAGGATGATTTAAAGAAATACATACTCAAAGAGGACATCTGAAATTACCAGTAAAACAGATAACAGGCGAACGGCATATTCCAGGCCCTTCCGTTAAATGCGCAGATGGCTATCGTGAAGAGCGTATGGGCTTGACGTGAGGAGCTGATGGTTTACCGAGACCATACATTCCCTTTTCCTGCACTTATGTTTATCTGATGCTGTCCGATAAAACTCAAACCGCAAGATTTCCCATGACTTCTTTTAAACTGGCCATTCCGCATCGTTTCCGGAAAAGCCCCCCTGTTCAGATAAGTTCTGCCCACACAGCTCTTCTCCAGCAACAAGCAGGCTCCCCTCCAGACAATATATGGCATGGAGCGGACCGTCAACACGACTGGTGTCTGCCGACAACACAAGATGTGCCGGGTATCAGCACATCTGCAGAAAAGGCCGTTCCACTCCTTTCGCTATCATATACGGCATTACGCTGATGGCTGCCTTGCACGGCAAATGTTCATCAGGCAGCACTGATATTTATCGGGACTCGGTCACTGCAGATGTATAATGCTGGCTGTTGCCGGATACTATCAGCCTCAGTCTTATTCCCTGTCTATGCTTTTAACGAAAAAAACTATTGCTGTCCGGTAAAACTCAAAAGAGCATAAATATCCTCCCCGAAGCCCTGT
>CAUVDL010000014.1:0-47884 GCA_963550695.1 uncultured Prevotella sp.
TCTGCGAAGCACTCGACAAAGTGGGTGGAGACTTTGATGTCGTTATCAACATACAAGGCGATGAACCTTTCATACAGAAAAGTCAGCTTGAAACGGTTATGCAGTGTTTTGACGACCCACGTACACAGATTGCAACACTCGGCAAACCTTTTGAATCAATGGAGGCTGTAGAGAATCCTAATTCGCCTAAGATTGTACTCGACAATGATGGCTATGCACTTTATTTTTCTCGCTCGATCATTCCTTTTGTACGTGGTAAGGAAAGCAAAGAATGGCTTTCGCATTTTCCATTCCTCAAACATATTGGACTCTATGCCTACCGCACAGAAGTACTTCGTGAAGTAAGTCGTCTCCCACAATCACCACTTGAATTGGCTGAAAGTCTTGAACAGTTACGTTGGTTACAGAACGGATACAAGATAAAAGTGGGTCTCACGGATGTAGAAACCATTGGTATTGATACACCGGAAGACCTTCAACGTGCTGAAGCAAAGTTGTCCAGCCTTATATAAAGACAAATGATTCAAATAAAAAGGAATATACTTTACACAAGTCTGTATTGGAAGAGAATTGAATACAAGTATTTGAAAAAAATATGGAATGCTTTTTTGATACTCGAAAATTCACTGACAGTGCTTCAAAAATAATTACACAATTTTAAATAAAACATCCATAAATAATGCCAAAAACACGTGTAAACGGTAGGCTTGTAACCAACTGGATGCCAATTATTTATAAAGTAGTAAAGTGAAAGGTGCTTAATTGTACTTCAAAAGGGCGTTAGTAAGAGACTTAAAGGGCATCTTTTGCAAGTTAATTAGGCATCTTTTAGAAGCCAAAAGAGCATGTATAGATTTTGAACTACGTAAAAATAGTTTACAAGTATCAGTAGTATGATAATAAGTTCTTTTATAGATTAAGAATATCGATAATATCTATTTGCATTTCATCATGTAGTTTATTCTCCTTTGTAAGACCAGCTAATTTGAGATAGTTATTCCCAGCAACTTACTTTGGACAGCGATTATAAAACAACGCATACAGCTAATCTAATATTTAGTTTAACTATATGCGCTGTCTTATTATATAAAAAGCTAATTAGAACTGGAAGTAAATAAATGGCTGTATATCAGAGCTCTTCACCTGCATAATAATAAAGATAACAATCGTAATTGCGATTGCAGAGAGTAAGACACCGCCCTTCTCTAAGATACGAACACAACGGTTTTGCCATGAGTCTGGAATCCAATGTGTCACAAGTGCAAATATCATTAATAAGAATACATACTTGTAACCCATGAAGACGTCAGGAAGTACGGAAGGATTGAACTTCGTAAACATTTGCTTTACCATAACCCACACTGCATCAAAGTCCTTGCAACGGAAAAACAGCCATGTGAAACAAAGAACGTGGAAGGTGATAAATACTGAAATAAAGCGACGAAGACCTGATGGATGGTAATGGCGATCGTGTTTCATAACTGTCTGTGACCAGAACTTATGTACACAAACCAATGCACCATGCAAGACACCCCAAACAACAAAGTTCAACGAAGCGCCGTGCCAAAGGCCACAAGCCGTCATAGCTACCATCTGATTAAAATACATACGAAGTGTTCCCTTCTTGTTTCCACCAAGTGAGATATAGACATAATCACGAATCCAAGTTGAAAGCGAAATATGCCAACGACGCCAAAAATCAGTCATAGAATCGGCTGTAAGAGGTGCATTGAAGTTCATCGGAATCTTAAATCCAAGTAGTAATGCAATACCAATTGCCATATCAGAATAGCCCGAGAAGTCGCAGTAAATCTGAATACAATAGCCATAAAGACCAAGAAGAACCTCACCACCAGAAAAGAGTGTTGGGTTGTCAAAGATACGATCTACAAAGTTCTGTGAGATATAATCAGAGACGACCGCTTTCTTAAAGAGACCTATAATAATAAAGAATACTCCCTGAGCAAACATTTCACGGCTGATATGCAGTGGCTTACGAATCTGTGGACCAAAGTCTGTTGCACGCGTAATCGGACCAGCGAGAAGTGTTGGGAAGAAGCTGACATAGAATGCATAGTCAAGAAGTGACTCCATTGGTTCAGCCTTCTTTCTGTAAATATCAACAACGTATGAAATTGTCTTAAAGGTGTAGAAACTAATCCCTACCGGTAAAAAGATATCCCAAGGCTGGAAGTTACCACCAATCATCTGAGTTACCATTCCTGCAAAGAAGTTGGTATACTTAAAGTAAGCCAATAATCCAAGATCTATTAACAGTGTCAAAGCCAACCATAACTTAGGATGCTTTCCCTTAGCAACACGTCTTGCAATATAGAAGTCGCTGACAGTTACGATTAGTAACAATAGGAAATAGAAGCTACTACTCTTATAAAAGAAATAGTAAGAGAAGAGTGTCACAAAGAGAAGTCTTGCATCGACCTTGTTTCGCAGGCAATAATAACCTATCATAAAGACAAGGAAGATAAAAAGAAATGCACCTGATGAGAAAAGGAGCGGTTCACGTGAATTATAGAGCAGGATATCAGCTACCTTTGTAAAATCAAGGCCTGAGACATATGAATCTATATTCTTTAGGAAGATTTTTAATATAGCCATTAATTGGCTAAATAAATTACTTATATCCATTTGTTTCTATGTTGTACTAATAAATATTTATTCTTCAATCAGTTTCTGACGTCTTGTATAATTCTTTTGTCCTGCTACGATAGACTTAAAGATACGCTGACTTACATATTTACCACCTTTATAATTAATGTGTACATAATCCTTTGTACCCATACTCTGTTCGTCTACGATACGCATCATAGTACCAGGACCACCCATCGCACGGAAAAGGTTATAGAAACCTACATGACAATCGGCAGCAAGTTGTTCTTGATAGCCCACCAACATTTCAACTCCCTTCATCGTACCATCTGGTGATGTTTTTGATCCACGATCTGGACTACTAACAATAAGAATGCTTGTTTCTGGAAAACACTTGTGGAAGAGGTTTACAACAAGTTTCATATTAGCTATATACTTCTTTAATCGTTCAGGAGTAGTCTCTGAATCTACAGCATTGACACCAAACTGGAAAACGATGAGATCATACGGACGAACTTGGGCAAACTCTTTCAACATCTGTTCTGGAAGTTTTGCCAATGTTGTACCAGAAGATCCACGCATACTAAAGTTATCAATAACAATTCCTTCGCGTCCTTCTTGTGAAGTACCAAAAAGAACTGTGTTAGAACCATCCACCTTAATAGTTGCATGAGAAGTAACACCATCCATCTTTACTGCTTGCACCTCTGCTGATGGGTTTACACGCTGTGTTGACGTCTTTCCTCCATCAATCTCAAAGGTTACATTTGCACCTCCCTTTGAGCGAAGATAAAGCCATGTACTTGCCCACTTCTCCGTGCGACTATAGTCATGAGACAATGAAAAAGGGGCATAAGACATAGTAGCTTGTCCATTCATTGTATAATAACGCTCAGCAATACCAGCTTGATTAACATCATAGCTTGCTGGTTTCTTAACCATATGTTCGGTAAGTCCCGTGAATTTATTATCCACAGTATGCTTGTATTGGTCAAGATCATTACCAGCATCTATCCAACCTACGCCATAGCCTCCATACTGCTTCTGAAGGTCTTCACGTAAATCTGCTAATAAGATGTCTCCTTCGATATATGAATCACCAAAATAAGCAATACGTACAGGACGACCAACCGCTTGCTTCTGAACCAATAAATTAAGTTGACTGTAAAAATGATCAAGTCCACCAGGTTTACCAGCAGAATAATCAACGATACGTTCTGTACCCTTAGGCCATTCTTCCTTAAAATCTATAACCTTTCCGTCTTTATCGTAAGCAACGATGGCAGAAGGCTTCTTTGGTGAAGGAATAACGTCTTCAAGTACTTTCTTCTTATGTGCAAGGTCACTCAAAATATCTATTTCTCGAAGCTTCGCATCTCCTATCTTGAAGGTAGGAAGAAAATGAAGCACAAAAAGGAACAATGCCACTAATAATGTTAACAGCAATGTCTTATATGTATTATCTTTCATTTACTAATTATCTTATAACTAAGTGCATCACTTTTGCAATGCTTAAACATAGTTTGTTGATTATTCACTTTAAGACAACGGAAGAGAATTTAGTTCTTCATCCAATAACTTAACACCTTTCAGTGTACAATAAGCACGAATAAAGAATAATATACTTACATATGCCAGATCCTTTACATTATATTTTTTATAAAGATATTGATTCATAATTGCTTGCTGAGATGCAACAGTCAGTGTACGCACAATATCATAGTTTACATTAGGAAGGAATAAACCTTCTTCTATACCACGCTGTATAAAAGCATGAGCATCGGTTTCCCTTTCATCATGTAGCCTACGTACATAAGCGAGCAACTCTGGATATTTATGAATTTCTTCAAAGAAAAGAGGGTTAATTTGACTAAACTCCTCTATGCGAAAACGGCAGATTTCAATGATAATATTAATTACATTTAATCCCGTCTTGGCAATCTCGTCCATCCGTCGTTTCTCTCTCTGCTTGTCATGTCGTACTACTTCTAAAAGCAGTTCTTCTTTATTGCTATATGTTTCATAGAGTGTACGCTTCGATATCTTAAGTTCGTTGGCAATATCATCCATCTTGACACACCTTATCCCATGTTTATGGAAAAGGGCAATGGCAGTCATGAGAATCTTCTCTTTAAGTTCTTGCCGATAAGTGGTTTCTGTAGCTGTATTATACATTAAACTTTATTTTTGCGACAAAATTACAAAAAACTTTCATAATGACATTTGTTTTAGAGTGGATTTTACTAACTTTGTAAGTCAAATATACATTTTTGTAATATTAAAAGTAAAAAGATTAATTATGGTCAAGGTAACAAAAGAAGCCGCTTTGGAATATCATAACAGCGGCCGTCCTGGCAAAATTGAAGTAACGCCTACAAAACCTTATAGTACACAGACAGACCTTAGTCTGGCATATTCACCTGGCGTGGCATACCCATGCTTGGAAATTCAGCAGAATCCAGATGACGTATATAAATACACCGATAAAGGAAATTTGGTCGCTGTAATCAGTAATGGTACGGCTGTTTTAGGATTGGGTAACATCGGTGCTATGAGTGGTAAGCCTGTTATGGAAGGTAAGGGCTTGCTATTTAAGATATATGGTGGCATTGATGTTTTCGATATAGAAGTAGATGAACAGGATCCAGATAAGTTTTGTGAAGCGGTTGAAAAGATTGCTCCAACATTTGGTGGTATCAATCTTGAAGATATTAAGGCTCCTGAATGCTTTGCTATTGAAGAGCGTTTGAAGAGAACTCTTGACATACCTGTTATGCATGATGACCAGCACGGAACTGCTATTATTTCTGCTGCAGGTTTGAAGAATGCACTGGAAGTAGCTGGTAAGAACATTGCTGACGTAAAGTTAGTTGTTAACGGTGCAGGAGCTGCAGCTATCTCATGTACAAAGCTCTATATGGCTTTAGGTTTGAAGAAAGAAAATATTGTAATGCTCGATTCAAAGGGTGTTATCACTTCTGATTTAAAGAACCTTACACCACAAAAGGCTCTTTTCGCTACTGATCGTCGAGATGTTCACACTTTAGAGGAAGCTATTAAGGGAGCTGATGTTTTTGTTGGTTTGTCAAAGGGTAATATTCTTACACAGGATATGATTCGTTCAATGAATGAGAATCCTATTGTCTTTGCATTGGCTAATCCTGTTCCTGAGATATCATACGATGATGCGATTGCAGCACGTCCAGACGTAATCATGTCAACTGGCCGTTCAGACTATCCTAACCAGATTAATAATGTGATTGGTTTCCCATACATTTTCCGTGGTGCATTGGATGTTCATGCCAAAGCTATCAATGAGGAAATGAAGATGGCTGCTGTCCATGCTATTGCTGATTTGGCAAAGCAGACTGTACCAGACGTTGTTAATCAGGTTTATCATGTAAATGACCTCACGTTTGGTCCTAAATACTTTATTCCGAAACCAGTTGACCCACGACTGATTACGGAAGTTAGCGCAGCCGTTGCTAAGGCAGCTATGGACAGTGGTGTAGCACGCACTCCTATCAAGGATTTCAAAGCTTACAAGCAGCATCTGCTTCAGATGTTAGGTCAGGAAACAAAGTTGACACATACTCTCCATGCTACAGCAGCACAGCATCCACAACGTATTGTATTTGCTGAAGGTGGTCATCAAACAATGATGAAAGCTGCTGTACAAGCTAAACAAGAGGGAATCTGTGTTCCTATCTTATTAGGAAATCCTGATCGTTTAAATCGTGTTGCCAACCGTTTGAAACTTGATATCTCAGATATTGAGATTGTTGATATGCGTGCGGATAAGGAGCAAGGACGTCGTGCAACTTATGCAAAGCACTTAGCAGAAAAGCGTGCACGTGAGGGTTATACCTTCGAAGAAGCATATGATAAGATGTATGAGCGCAACTATTTCGGTATGTCAATGGTTGAAAATGGTGATGCTGATGCATTTATCACTGGTTTATATACCAAATATAGTAATACTATTAAGGTAGCAAAGGATGTTATTGGTATTCGTCCTGAGTATAAACACTTTGGTACTATGCACATTCTGAATACGAAGAAGGGCGTATTCTACATAGCAGACACACTTATTAATCGTCATCCTGATGCAGAAGTTTTGGCTGACATTGCAAAGTTAGCTGCTAACTCTGTTAGCTTCTTTAATGATAAGGCAGCGATCGCAATGCTCTCCTACTCTAACTTTGGTTCTGATAAGGACGGTTCTCCATTAAAGGTACATACAGCTGTTGAAAAGTTGCAAAAGGAGTATCCAAATATGGTGATTGACGGTGAGATGCAGGTTAACTTTGCATTGAATAAAGAACTACGTGATGAGAAATTCCCATTTACACGCTTGAAAGGTTTAGACGTAAACACACTTATCTTCCCTGACTTATCGTCAGCCAATAGTGGTTATAAACTATTACAGGCATTGAGTCCAGAAGCTGAGGTTATTGGTCCTATCCAGATGGGTCTTAATAAACCAATTCACTTTACTGACTTCGAGTGTTCTGTACGTGATATTGTGAACATCACAGCTATAGCAGCTATTGATGCTTACGTGGAGAAAGTAAAGAAGAATGCATTATAAGTAATAGTACGCACATTCAATTAGTAAATGCGAAAACTCTCGGTAAATAATAGTTTACAAAAACTATGAAAACACCGAGGGTTGCCCTGCGGCAGGAGGGTTACGCCTCCTAAGAGCACATTCAAGTATCAAGTTATAAAAATAAAAAGAGGAGACCACAAGTCTCCCCAAGATTAATTATCTTCGTATTTGATATGTATAAACAATTAACATCAGGCCAAAGGTACACAATATTTGTCTTATTATAAAAAGATTTCTCCAAAATGGAGATAACTTCGACTATTGGAGTTCATTTGGTTTACAGAGAAATTGACCGTAACTCGTCACCTTACACTGAACAATACCGTCCAGCTAAGGTGACGAGTTATGATGTTTCTACCATGCAAACTTCAGAACAACGCTACTTACTTGTAGTCAGTCCACTGCGCTTCGTACGCCTAAAAGAGCGGTAGTCATCAAGTTCAATCTCAACATCTGGCTCTACTAATTCGCCAACTCTTGGCAACTGGAATTTCATATACTTGATGTTCAATCCACGTTCTATCCATTGATTCTCATAATAAGTATGAATACCAAGAATTTCACGTGTCTTCTCATCCATCTGAACTTCAGCTACCCTCCCCTCGCTTAACTCATTGCCATAGAGGTCTTCTGTACGGAACAGAACTGGTAGTTTGTTCACATTAACCATGTAGGTAGTATATGTAAAGAGGAAGTTTGAATCTGTCTTAAGATGAACAATACCTCCATCTATCAAGAAACGACGATAACGATTCATGAAGAAAGTAGAAGTCAAACGCTTATGCACATTCTTCATTTGCGGATCCGAAAAGGTAAGCCATATCTCCTGTACCTCATCTTCGCTAAAGAAACGATCAATAATTTCAATGCTGGTACGCAAGAAAGCTACATTATTCAACCCTTCTTCCAAAGCTTGTTTAGCACCTGTATAGATGCGAGCACCCTTGATATCAACACCTATAAAGTTAATATTTGGGTAAACACGTGCCAGACCAACAGTATACTCACCCTTACCACATCCCAATTCAAGTACAATCGGATTATCATTATGAAAATACTGTTCACGCCAATGACCCTTCATTTCAAACGGAACTTCACTGATAACGCCATAAGGATATTGGAAGACGTTCTTAAACGTTTCCATCTCTGCAAATTTCTTTAACTTACCTTTACTCATGGGTGCAAAGGTACAATAAAAATAAGGAACGAGCCGTAATGAGCAGTATTTAATTTATTTAGATGGACTGCATAACCATAATTTCATTTGATTACAAGATATTTTTGTATCTTTGTACTCTAAAAGAAATTCATCATGGCAATAAAAGCTGCATTCTTCGACATAGATGGGACGTTGGTTTCCTTTAAAACGCACCAGATTCCAGCATCTACGATAAAGGCTATCGAGCAGGCAAAAGAAAAAGGTGTGAAGATATTCATTTCCACGGGACGCCCTGTAGCCATCATCAATAACATTGATGCTATCCGACATCTTATTGATGGGTATATCACTTTTAATGGTGCACGTTCCTTTATTGGCGAAGAAGATATCACTTTGATGCCTATTCCCGAAAACGAGGTACGAGCTATGATTGAGGATGCTAACCGTCGCGAATATGCCGTTTTGGTATGTGGTCGTGATGTTGTTGCACTTCATAATCATAAACCTATCTTTGACGAGATTTTCGTCCAAGACTTAGGGGTTAACAATATAGACATCAATAAACCTATTGAACCACTTCTCAGCCAACCTGTTCTACAGCTTACACCTTTCTTCAATGAAGAATACGAGAAGGCTATCATCTCATCAATGCCACACTGTGTATCAGCGCGTTGGCATCCAAGCTTCACCGACATTACTGTACAAGGAGCTGACAAAGGGAATGCATTGAAGCAGATGACAAAGCATCTTAGTATCAGTTTAGAAGAGTGTATTGCCTTTGGTGATGGTGGAAATGATATGACCATTCTCAAAACAGCTGGTATCGGTGTTGCAATGGGAAATGCCTATGAAGGAGTAAAGGCTGTAGCTGACTATATCACAACAAGTGTAGATGAGGATGGCATACGTAATGCTTTCATACATTTTGGAATTATAAACAACTAAAGATTAAGGGTTAAGGCTTTTGATTCTTAATTCAGAAGCAAACATAACCATAGATTAGGAATTTAAAAAACAATGTCAAACAAGATAAAACGTTCTTCACAAGAAAAACGTACTGCCTTTGTGGTAGTCTTCGCTTTCTGCGTTATGCTGGCTGAAATTATTGTGGGACTATCTTCCCACTCAATGGCACTCTTTGCAGATGGCGTTCATATGGGTTCACACGTATTAGTTATTGGACTCAACTGGGCAGCTTACGTGTTAGTACGCTACTTACAAAACAAGGGTACAAATCATTACGATACAGAAAAGATACTGAACTTAGCTGCGTTTACAAGTGGTATACTATTAGTTCTTACTGCTATATTTATTATTGTAGAAGCAGTAGAGCGATTCTCAACACATGGAGATATCCATAACTATGAACTGGCATTAACCACAGCAGGAATAGGCTTGGTAGCAAATACTATCAGTGCTTCAGTCCTTCATGGCCAACATGGTACGGCAGACTACAATAGCCATGCTGCTTATCTTCACGTCCTTTCTGATGCTCTAACAGAGATTGGCGCAATCATTGGAATTCTTTGTGCAATGTTTTGGAACATAACTTGGATTGACTCAGCAGTAGCTGTTGTCAGTGCATTGGTTGTCCTCCGTTGGGCAAAACGGTTATTATGGGATACAGGTAAGTCGCTAACAATGTTATAATTCAATGTGCTATGCTATGTACATTCCAAATTGAAGTGAAACAATCATTTAAGTCTTTATGGCCTCTAAAAAGCTGTGGCTTTGCCTTGTGGTTGGGGTGCATAGTCCCGAAAATCACTACCAGCAATACTAAAAATGGCTCTTCCATTAAATGTGTAGATACTTTTTGTATAGCTTTTAACGGAAGAACCAAAGTTACTCATTAAAATACATAGCTAAAACTGTCAACCGTATATTCTATTACCATTCACTGACACAAAAAATATTTTTATTTTAATACTTTGAAAATGCAGAAAAGATGGGTAAAAAACATTTACATAACTTCATCTAAAACCTCAATAAATAACAGCAAAAATAAACATAAAGAGCGGAGTTGTAACTAAAAGAGAATCAGTAAGTTATTAAGTAGTACAAGAAAAGGTACCTAATTAGACTTCAAAAGGGCGTTAGTAAGAGCTCAAAAGGGCACCTATTGCAAGTTAATTGGGCGTCTTTTAGAAGCTAAAAGAGCATGTGTTGGTTTTGAACTGTATAAAAATAGTTTACAAATTGCGACTAATAAGGGAATAACTTGTTTGTAGAAGACAGATAGCCATCGCACCTAACATATAGTTTATCCCCCTTTGTAAAACCATCTAATTGGGGGTAATCATACCATGTATGTGGGTTAATCTCATTCTATTAATCATCTACGCATTTAACGGAAGAGCCTTTTTTATCCTCAATTCCGTAGCATTATTCCTTGCGAGAAAAATATTGCGGAATTAAGGAATATGATAAATTCCACCGAAAGAAGTGATATTCTTGTTTTTAATTGCTACCTTTGCCATGTCAGTTTTTTGCTTACTTGTTATGTTTGCAGCACCAAGATAGGTGAAAATCCCTGACATATCCAAGTATTTTGAGAACTTCGTTTCTCAGGCACTTGGAGTTCTCACGAGAATTTATGCTGCGGAATTAAGGAAATAAATTGGAACGAATAAAACCAACAGGAGTATATGGATATCTGGGTGAACATTTATTAAGAATGGCGAGTAAATCAGATATGTATATATATTATACAGAAGATAAAAAACTTATAGAGAAATATAAGTTTAAAACAATAAGAATTCCTTTTGTGAAGGATATTTTTTATGAATTAGAAGCTCCAAAAAATACAGGAATAAGGGCTTTTAAGATTTGCTCTTTTGCCAAATATCAAGGATTTGACTTATACATAGAGAATTGTGATGATAAGATGCTTTTAGTCGCTCCTTTGAATGAAGATTCTTTTTTTAAAGTTTATCCAAGGAGAATTTGGCATAAGGGTTGGTATGATTCAAGGGATTCAAGATTTGATATAAGCAAAGAAGAAGTAACCGACATTTGGGAAGAACGTACCCCCATTGAGGGCTTCAAATTTGATGTAGATCCAATTGTTTATCTTAAAAAAGATGGTATTTGGTTGCTGGAGGAGTAAAACAAGGATATTAAGTTGCATCTTTTAAATAATAGTTGTGGGGTCATAAGATTCAAATCAAAAGATATTCCTGAAAATATTGTTATCCCCAAAGGTAGTACTTTAGATGATTAGGATTATCACTTCACATAGTTTTACCTCTGGAAATAGGGGCAGATTAGGAGTTCCTGAATGGAATTTGCTACGAAGAGTAAAATTCAATGAAGGTGATGAAATGTGGGAGGTGTCTAATGATAGCAAAGAAATTTTAAGGGCAATCTACAGTAAAGGAGATAAAAAATTTATTATCATAAAATGATGTGTTATGTTGAAAATAAAAAATGATGACTATGCTTTTTTTAAAGGTGTAGAATGTCGGTTTTGGAAAATAGAAGAAAACTTATATCGTCTTCAAACCTCTTTTAAAGAAGGGCTATTGAGTATTGGATTTAAAAGATATGAAAACTGCAAAACAAATGAGTTTTTATCAGATAAAGTCTTCATAACTCTATCCGCTGAACAAATACAAAGTGCATTCCAGAGGGAGAATTATTGTAACTATCAGGATGGAAAGTATTATTTAGAAAATATCATTTTAAATAAAAATGAGATTATATTATCTCCTGAATTAGAGACAAAGAAAAAATTAGGATTACATTTTTATGATGATAGAAGAATTCATTTACCTTATGAACTTTTTGTGAATGAAGTAACTGACATTTGGGAAGAACGTACCTCCATTGAGGGTTTCAAATTTGATGTAGAGCCAATTGTTTATCTTAAAAAAGATGGCGTATGGTTGGTAGAGCTTTAAAAAATAAAATTATCCCATACTTCAAAAAAGTTCAAGAAAATAAAACTGCACATATTCTGGATACTGGTCAATCACGCTTTCTTGTAAATTAAAACGCAACAGTAACTTATCAGATAAATATATATTTTGCTCATAGATTATGATAAGGCTATAAAGCATCAAAAGCTTTTGTAGCCAATGTTGCACTTGCCTAATTGACTCTACATATCTATGTTTTTTTTATAGTATAGAAGAAAAAGACAAAAAAAATTTTGAGGTATGAAAATAAAATGTTACCTTTGCACTCGCATTTGAGATAATGCTTGGTAATTCGGTTATAGACCATCTTGGAAGGATGGGTGAGTGGCTGAAACCAGCAGTTTGCTAAACTGCCGTGCGCATTCGCGTACCGGGGGTTCGAATCCCCCTCCTTCCGCTTTATCTCATAATCTCAAATGTATTTTGGTCGATTCATCTAACGGTTAGGATACAAGATTCTCAATCTTGGCATAGGGGTTCGATTCCCCTATCGACTACTAAATATCCTTTTAATAAAAAATATTTATTTTGGTCGATTCATCTAACGGTTAGGATACAAGATTCTCAATCTTGGCATAGGGGTTCGATTCCCCTATCGACTACTAAACGAAAGTTCAGCTAATATTGCTGGACTTTTTGTTTTATATGAGTGTTTAATTTTTCGAATTGTTCCAGATAAGCATATGAAATTAAAGGATCAGTCCTAAATTAAATTTGCTGTCACTTCTGTCATTTATTGTGAGTACTTAACTTGTTTGTTTACAGTAGAATAAATGAAATGTTAAAAGTGACAGTAAAATAAAACAAAAAAATATTCTTGTAAGATATGTGTGTAAGACGAAATTAAATCGTATTTTTTAGTAAAAGTTATCTTATGTGCTTAAAATGTATGTTTGTAAGTAAGTGTAGATGCCTTAGATTGTATATTTGAGGTTCTATCTGCTCTCCTACTCTATTGTCTTATAGCTGTTTACAAGGCTAATCTTTGGCGGTCTATTGTGTGTGGATTAAGCTAAGAATTATGTAAATATAAAAACAAATAAAGGCTATAGAAAACCTATAGCCTTTATATTAATTGTATCTTTATAGAAATTAATTCTTAAAGAATTCCTTAACGTCCTCATTTGGAACCATCTGCTCATCGAAGATGTAAGCACCAGTCTTAGGGCTCTTTACCATCTTGATAACCTTTGAATATGCGCGACCATCCGTAGAACCTTCATGGAGGGTAGCGACCGCTTTCTTTGCCATAGTCTATTAATTTTAACTATTAACTATACTACTCTTTTTAGCGAGCTTACTTAATCTCCTTGTGAAGGGTTACCTTCTTCAGAACAGGATTATACTTCATAAGCTCAAGACGCTCAGGAGTATTCTTACGATTCTTTGTAGTTACGTAACGGCTTGTACCAGCCATACCACTGTTCTTCATCTCGGTACATTCCAAGATAACTTGGACTCTGTTTCCTTTAGCTTTCTTTGCCATGATATTTAGTCTCCTATTACCTTAATGTCCTTCCAGTCAACATAACCCTTAGACACAGCCTGCTTAAGTGCTGCATCAAGACCTACCTTGTTAATAAGACGAAGACCAGCAGCACTAATCTTCAGCTGAATCCAGCAACTCTCTTCTACATAGTAGAACTTCTTGCTGAAGAGGTTTACATCAAAGCTTCTCTTTGTACGGTGCTTTGAGTGAGACACATTACAACCTAGCTGTGCCTTCTTTCCTGTGATTTGACAAATCTTAGACATTTCTATCTTTGTTTTGTGATTCGTTAATTGATACCTATTCCAAACAGGGTGCAAAATTACAAAAAAGTTTCAAATTAGCAAAACTTTCACAACAATAATTGCTGCTTTTAAGTTTTTTTGAAAGTTTATTCAGACTTAATATCTAATTCTTTTAGAAAATCAAGCAGTAAGTGAATTGCCTTGTTTGTTGCAATGGCAAGATTAATATCACGTCCAAAATCCTCTGTCAACTTAAACGTTCTTACCTCATTATTGTTGCCGTATGCTAACCAAATAGTACCCACTGGATGTTCAGCCGTACCGCCTCCTGGACCTGCTACTCCTGTAGATGCAATGGCAAAGTCTACTCCAATAGTTTTTATAGTGCCTAATACCATCTCTCGTGCAACTTCTTCTGATACCGCACTCTTCTCCTCAAGTATTTCGTGCGATACACCAAGAAGTTTCTCTTTTACTTCATCCGTATAAGCAACAACTCCACCTTTATAATAATTAGATGATCCAGGAATAGCCATTATCGCTTCACTGATACGACCACCTGTGCAGCTTTCTGCTGTTCCGATTGTGTAACCAGAAGCATAAAGGATGTCACCAATCTGACGTGATATTATCTTACTTTCAAATTCCATAAACTTACTCTTATTATAGGACTTTATTTTATTATTATTCAAAAGTTACTTTACTAAATACAGGGATATCTATCTTTGTAAAGTCTTTGTCTTGATATTTAAAATTACCAACACTTGCTATCATTGCCGCATTATCAGTCGTATAGCTGAACTTTGGTATGTAAATTGTCCAACCATAACGCTCTGCATGGTCATGAAACGCATTACGAAGACCATTATTAGCCGATACACCACCCGCAACTGCCACATGCTTAATACCAGTCTCTTTAACCGCTAAGCGCAGTTTTTTCATAAGTATGTCAACTATCGCATGCTCAAGACTGGCTGCAATGTCTTCTTTATGATGCTCGATGAAGTCTGGGTCTTCCTGTACCCACTTTCTCATATTATATAAGAATGATGTCTTAAGACCAGAGAAAGAGTAATCAAAACCTGCAACATTAGGCTCTGCAAACTTATAAGCCAAAGGGTTACCTTGGCGTGCAAGCCTATCAATGATTGGACCACCAGGATAACCGAGTCCCATCACCTTTGAACACTTGTCAATAGCCTCACCAGCTGCATCGTCAATTGTCTGACCTAGTACTTCCATATCGTTATAGGCATTCACCTTAACAATCTGAGAATTACCACCAGATACCAAGAGACAAATGAATGGGAAAGGAGGCATGTGATTGTCGTCATCGCTTTCCTTGATGAAGTGAGCCATGACATGACCCTGTAAATGGTTTACCTCAATCATTGGGATATTCAAAGAACGAGCAAAACCTTTGGCAAAGTTTACACCAACTAAAAGACTACCCATTAATCCAGGGCCACGTGTAAAGGCAATGGCTGAAAGTTGTTCCTTAGTAATACCCGCACGCTTCAATGCTTGGTCAACAACAGGAACAACGTTCTGCTGGTGTGCTCTTGAAGCAAGTTCAGGAACAACTCCTCCGTAAGCTTTATGCACCTCCTGTGAGGCAGTTACATTACTGAGGATTACACCATTCCTCAATACGGCAGCACTTGTGTCATCACAACTGCTTTCTATACCTAATATATAAATATCTTCTTTTTCCATTTTCTGTTAGATTCTCTCCTACGAGAATAAAAGACATTAATGTGTCAGAATCTCTAATCCATGCTCTGTCATAACAAAAGTATGCTCCCACTGAGCTGAAGGCTTCTCGTCTCCTGTGATAACCTCCCAACCATAGGGGTCGTCAGCATCAATGAAGACTTTCCATGTACCCATATTAATCA
This sequence comes from uncultured Prevotella sp., assembly GCA_963550695.1. Classification (GTDB taxonomy): domain Bacteria; phylum Bacteroidota; class Bacteroidia; order Bacteroidales; family Bacteroidaceae; genus Prevotella. The sequence continues at coordinate 15,931 of CAUVDL010000014.1, forward strand.
TTGGTTCGATGGTGAATACCATACCAGGAACCAGTAACATACCTGTACCTTTATGTCCATAGTGAACAATGTCTGGCTGTTCGTGGAACTCGATACCCACACCATGCCCACAGAGGTCACGTACAACGCCATAACCATTCTTCTCAGCATGCTTCTGAATAGCATGACCGATGTCACCTACAAAGGAATAAGGCTTAGCTGCTTCGGCACCTATCTCAAGGCATTCCTTCGCTACACGTACCAAACGTTCCTTCTCAGGTGTTGTCTTTCCAATGATGAACATACGGCTTGCATCTGCATAATAGCCGTCTACAATCGTTGTCATATCAACATTGATAATATCGCCTTCTTGAAGAACATCTTCTTTCTTTGGAACACCATGACACACAACTTCATTAATACTTGTGCATACACTCTTTGGATATCCCTCATAATTCAAGCAGGCAGGGATTGCATTATGGTCCTTGCAATACTGCATACAGATATCATCAATCTCCTGTGTATTCATTCCTACATGGATAGCTTCAGCAACAGCATCCAAACAGCCTGTATTGACGATACCACTCTTTCGGATACCTTCAATCTGCTCAGGTGTCTTAATCATATCACGTGTAGGAACGAGTTTGCCCTTCTTCTCAAGAGCCATTATCTTTAAGTCCATTTCGGTTGGCTCCTGTCCTGGAAGACAATGCCACCTTTTCTTTTTCAACTGCATATTGTCAAATTTATCTTATCGCAATCATAAAGTAAACAAGTATAAGAAAACTATCTTTTCTTCTTATATGCTACTTAGACTTTGCAAAAGTACTATAATTCAAAGACAAAACAAAATAATTCTAGTCCTTTCTTATATTCGATATAAATCAATCAATTAGCTCTTTATTCAAAAAGGTTTAGTTTATTCTCTCTTGCCTTACTCAAAGACATTACCTTTTGTTGTTCTTCTTTATAGCCTGCACGGAGTTTCTCGTATGTTGCATCTAACTCTTTGCAGAAATGTTCACGCTCTTTGTCATTAAGCAGTGCTGCTGCTATGGAAGGGTTGACAGAAGCGTCTTTAACCCATACAACTGGAGCATCGTATAACGGAGCTATCTTCAGTGCAACATGAAGTTGAGACGTTGTTGCGCCACCAATCATAACAGGAATGTTCAGTCCTGCTTCCTTAAAAGCTACAACACAATTTACCATCTCCTGAAGACTTGGTGTAATGAGGCCAGACAATCCAATCAAGTCAACATTCTCTTCCTTGGCTTTCTTAATAATCTGGTCAACTGGCACCATAACACCCAAATCAATTACTTCATAGTTGTTACAAGCCATCACAACACCCACAATATTCTTTCCAATATCGTGTACATCGCCCTTTACAGTAGCCAAGAGTACCTTTCCTGCAATAGCCTTACCGTCTACTTTCTCCTTTTCAATATATGGTTGGAGGATAGCTACAGCATCTTTCATTGTGCGAGCAGTCTTGACAACTTGTGGTAAGAACATCTTGCCAGCACCGAACAAGTCACCAACTTCGTTCATACCCTGCATCAAAGGACCTTCTATAATGTTCACAGCGTGTGGATACTTCTCCAATGCTTCGTGAATATCCTCATTCAAATAGGTTGAGATACCTTTGCGCAGTGCATATTTTAATCTGTCTTCCAAATTATCATTACGCCATGCTTCCTGTGCTACTTCCTGTGTAGCACCACCATTCTTTTGTGCTTCTTTTTCCTCAAGAATCTTGTTAGCCAGTTCAATCAGTAGTTCGTCGGCTCCCTCTACCCTATCCAGAACAACGTCTTCAATTATCTTCAGATGGTCTTCTGGGATATCGGCGTATGTCACTTTGGTAGCTGGATTGACAATACCAAAGTCCATACCCACCTGAATGGCATGATAAAGGAATACGGCATGCATAGCTTCACGGATATAGTTGTTACCTCGGAAACTAAATGAAAGGTTACTTACACCACCGCTGACATGGGCACCAGGTAAGTTTTTCTTTATCCATTCGGTAGCACGGATGAAGTCGACAGCATAGCTGTTATGCTCCTTCATTCCCGTACAAATAGCAAGAATATTAGGGTCGAAGATAATATCCTGAGGTGGGAAACCCACTTTCTCGGTAAGAATCTTATAAGCTCTATTAGCAATCTCGATACGACGCCCGTAGCTTGTTGCCTGTCCCTCTTCATCAAAGCACATCACAACAACAGCTGCACCAAAGCGTAGTACATCCTTTGCGTGGCGAATAAAGACCTCTTCACCTTCTTTCAAAGAAATAGAGTTGACGATTGCTTTACCCTGTACACACTTCAAAGCAGATACAACTACTTCCCAATCAGATGAGTCAATCATCAACGGAACACGAGCAATCTCAGGTTCTGATGAAATCATATTGACGAAATGAGCCATCTCATCTTTGGCTTCCAACAGTCCATCATCCATGTTGATATCCAATACCAACGCACCATCATCCACCTGCTTACGAGCAATCGTCAGCGCCTCCTCATAGTTCTTCTCTTTTACTAAGCGAAGAAACTTACGGCTTCCAGCAACATTACAACGCTCACCAACGTTTACAAATGATATTTCTGAGGTCAATCGGAACTGCTCAAGTCCAGAGAGAATCATCTCCTTTGGTGCATCAACAGGTATATGAGGTTTCTTTCCTTCAACAACTTTTACATAGCCAGCAATGAATTCTTCCGTTGTTCCACAACAGCCACCAATGATATTCACAAGCCCTTCATCCACAAATGAAGCCATCTGTGGAACCATGATTTCTGCTGTTTCATCATACTCTCCCATTGAGTTAGGCAAACCTGCATTTGGATGAATGCTTATATAATAAGGTGCTTTTGCTGCCAACTCCTTTAAATAAGGGCGCATCTGTTCTGCTCCGAACGAACAGTTAAGACCAACAGAAAAGATAGGATAAGACGATACTGACGCAAGGAAAGCATCGAGTGTCTGACCACTAAGCGTTCTACCAGACAAGTCGGTAATGGTCACTGACAGCATAATAGGTAAATCGACACCCGCCTTTTTCATCTCTGACAATGACGCATCAATTGCTACTTTAGCATTAAGCGTATCAAAAATAGTCTCAATCAAAACAGCATCAATACCCCCTTCTATCATCGCTGCAACCTGCTCGCTATAAGCATCAAAGAGTGTGTCATACGTAAGGTCACGCTTAGCTGGGTCGCTTACATCAGGCGACATAGAACAAGTTTTGTTCGTCGGACCAATACTACCAGCGACATAACGAGGTTTTTCTGCAGTCGAATATTCATCAGCACACTTACGTGCAAGCTTCGCTCCTGCGTAGGCAATATCACGAGAGAAACTTTCCATGTGGTAATCCGCTTGCGAAACACGCTGTGCAGAAAAGGTATTTGTACTGATAATATCAGCTCCAACCTCTAAATAACGACGATGAATATCCTCAATGATATCAGGACGTGAGAGGTTCAACATATCATTATTACCCTGATAATTGAGCATCTGTAAAAGTTCAAGGTTACCTCGGAAGTCTTTCTCCGTCAGCCCATATCCTTGAATCATAGTGCCCATCGCACCGTCTAAAATCAGTATTCTATCTTTAATGTTATCCCTTAGCTTCATTTTCTTACTTAATAGTGTTTCTTCGCCCGATCCATTTCTCGGCGATCTTCTTTTTCTTTTAGTGTTTGTCGTTTGTCGTATTCTTTCTTACCTCTTGCCAATGCTATGTCAACCTTTGCTCGTCCGTTTTCATCAATAAAGATAAGTGTTGGGATGATAGTAAAGCCAGGAGTCTTTGATTCAGACTCAAGGTTGCGTATCTCTTTTCGAGTCAAAAGGAGTTTACGGGGACGTTTTGCTTCATGATTGGCATACGAGCCATAGAAATAAGGAGATATGTTCATCCCCTGAACCCACATTTCACCTTTTGTAATATAGCAGTAAGAATCAACCAATGAAGCCTTACCAGCACGGATAGACTTTATCTCAGTACCAGTAAGGACAATACCTGCTGTGTAAGTATCAACGAAGAAATACTCAAAAGAAGCTTTCTTGTTTCTAATCTGCACAGGTGATTTCTTTCTTTTTTCTTGTTGTTCTTTATTCATTATTCAATTGTTGCAAAATTCTCAATATGGTCATCGATATAGGCTGCAATCATTGCACTCCAACGCTCCTCATTGACCACAAATTCATCATCAAACTCATCAAATTCAGGCATCTGTTCATATAAAGCCATGAAATCTTCGTCAGATTCAACAGCTTCAATTGCCTCGTGATACTTTTCGTAATACTTCTTTCCGTGACGGATGTGTGTGTATAGCTCTCGAATCCCCCAGTTGCGCATAGCGACAGCAAATGGGTTCTTAAAGATAAACGCTCCATAACCATTGTATATCAACTGTATATAACCACCATCCATCACTTCCTGATGAAGATAACTCCATGCCAACAGTGTTATCTGATCAGCATTTAGTTGCTGCATTGTCTCCAATGTCAGCTTATTATCTATTGCATTGCCAATGGCTTCAACAAAGACTTGAACAAAACTGTCCATTCCCTCTTCAACGGCTTTGCGTATATCGCTATCTTTTACTTTGACGTCAATCATTGTTATATCTTTTGTTATACAATTTTCTAAGGGGGTGTAAGCATTGGTAGAAAGAATGTCTTCTTTATATCGCTTATCTTTTGCAAAGATAATGCAAACGAGCGCAAAAGAAGCTTGCTTCTAATTTGCCGAGTGCAGCTTATCTTCTGCAAAGATAACTTTTTTTTCTTGATTATATCTTTATGAATTGGTATTTCTTTTGTATTAGTCTATATACAAGCAAATAAAGAAATGTTTTATTAGACTTTTTCCTATGCTATTTTGGACTGCATATTACCAATAAATTTGGATCTTCCACTAAATACATAGACACTTTTTGTATAGCTTTAATAGAAAACCGAGTTTATTCATTAAACAAAATATAGCCAAGACTATCAGCTCTCTATTCTATTGTCATCCTCTGACACAGTAAACCTTTTCATGTTAATACCTTAGTGTTTTGGTTTTAGAAAAATCATTACATAATTTATTGTGTTTGGTGTTTATAAACATGAAAAATCATGATTTTGAAATATCTTTGTAACTATCAGTCTATCAGTGGTTTGTAAAGTTGTGTTTTAGAAGGTGCTTAGTAAGAGTTCAAAAGGGCGTTAGTAAGGGTTCAAAAGGGCATCTTTTGCAAGTTAATTAAGCGATAATTCGAATGCTATTAAGCATCTTTTAAAAAGGAGAGTGTGAAAATTTAGGACAAAAGGAGTGTCTTCTGTATTTGTTAGAAACAGCGTATAAACAAAAAAGTGTATCAAAAGGAAACGATATCGTTTCATACTTTTGATACACTTTTACTATTTACTTAAAACTATAAAACAGCTTTTCTCAAGAGAAAAGCAAGTTTAGTAGTTTAATTTCATTAATCATTCATTGACAACAGGAACTCTTCATTGTTCTCCGTACGTCTCATGCGGTCGTGGATAGAGTTCATTGCCTCGATAGAATTCATATCAGCAATATACTTACGGAGAATCCACATACGATCAAGTGTTGTACGATCCTGCAAGAGGTCATCGCGACGAGTACTTGAAGCAACCAAGTTAACAGCTGGGAAAATACGCTTATTACTCAAGCTGCGGTCAAGCTGCAACTCCATGTTACCAGTTCCCTTGAATTCCTCAAAGATAACCTCATCCATCTTAGAACCTGTATCAATCAAGGCTGTTGCAATAATGGTCAAAGAGCCACCACCTTCAATATTACGAGCAGCACCGAAGAAACGTTTTGGTTTCTGTAATGCATTGGCATCAACACCACCAGTCAACACCTTACCAGATGCTGGTGCAACAGTATTGTAAGCACGTGCCAAACGAGTGATTGAGTCAAGGAAGATGACAACATCATGACCACATTCAACCATACGCTTTGCCTTTTCCAAAACAATACCAGCAATCTTTACGTGGCGTTCTGCAGGCTCATCAAATGTTGAAGCAATAACCTCAGCATTTACAGTGCGTGCCATATCAGTAACCTCCTCAGGACGCTCATCAATCAAGAGCATCATCAAGTAAGCCTCTGGATGATTAGCTGCAATAGCATTCGCAATATCCTTCATCAAGATTGTCTTACCTGTCTTTGGTTGTGCAACAATCAATGCACGCTGTCCCTTACCAATTGGTGAGAAGAGATCTACGATACGTGTTGAAAGATTAGTTGTACGAGAATCACCGCAGAGAGTGAACTTCTCCTCAGGAAAGAGCGGTGTAAGATGCTCGAAAGGTATACGATCACGTACCTCAGAAGGCTTACGACCATTTATCTTATCAATGCTTGTTAGTGGAAAATACTTCTCACCCTCATGCGGTGGACGTACGTGACACTCTATAACATCACCAGTTTTTAAGCCATACTGCTTAATCTGGTTATTTGCTATATATACATCATCAGGTGATGATAAGTAATTATAATCACTTGAACGGAGGAATCCATAACCATCAGGCATTACCTCAAGAACGCCATTTGCCTTAATAATGTCAGAGAAATCATAGTTCGCATTATTTGCAACTGGAGCATTGTCATAGACAGGGGTTGAAGGAATCTGTGCAGGAATTGTAGGCTGATCAAACATATCATAGTTTGGAACAATGCCCTGATCCTCTATTGGTAGGTCAACAACTGGAATGAAATCAGTCCCATCTCCAGGGTCACCTGCCCATACGCCATCAGGTAATACTTGGTAACCTGCAGGTTCCATATTCATATTATGTGCATTAACCTTTTCTTGAAGGCGTGCTAATAGTTCTTCTTTACCTTCATTCTCTTCCTGCTGTGATGCGTTAGAAAACTGATCCTCTGGGATGAAATCCTCTGGGGCAGATGGCTCTACATTCTCTACTGGTGCTTCCTCTACAGGCTCTTCTACCTGCTGTGCTTCTTCTGCTTTTGCTTTAATAGCAGCTTCAGCGGCAGCAATAGCCTCTAATTCAGCCTTAGATTTACGTCCACGATGCTTAGGAATAGATGCTAATATTTCTTCAGGAGATTTCTCTTCATTCTCTTCGTTCTTTGATTCAGGCAACTCTTTGAATAATGAAGGCTGACTCGTAGCCGTATTCTTATTCTTTTGTACGTCGAAATTTTCTCCTTCCTCACCATGTACCGAATAAACCCTGTCGGTATCTTTTCGTGCTATTCTGGTACGCTTACGCTTTGATTCTAAGGGATGTGCTGTACCCGCCTCTTCCGCCTGATGATCAAGGATGGCATAAACAAGCTTGTCCTTATCATCTCCTGGCGAATAAGCAGCACCTGTGCTCTGAGCAATAGCTTCAAGTTCAGAAACTTCTTTCTCTAATAATTCTTCTTTGCTTAACATATAAATATGTATGGGAAATTACATTTGATAGTGTCGACGTTTCATAAGGTGAAACATCATTAAATGTGTCTTTTGTGCCGCAAAGGTATAATTTTTATTTGAACCTTACAAGATTTCTCTTATCTTTTTTGATATTATTCTGTTGATAAAGAGGAATTAATATGTGTATGTTTAGGATTTATTAGGTGGAGAGGTAGGATCTGTATGTCAAATATTTAATTTATAGCAATTGTGTATAACTATATCCCCAACCACAGGAAATCGAAATTCCAAGGGTTGGGAATAATTGAGTTTGTTATGAACTTTATGAAGCCCTACCATTCAAATGCTTATTGATGCTGCTCGCGTAGAAGGTCGTTGACTGTCTTTACTGGATTGAAAGTGCCAAGTGGTACTTCTACAAAGACTGTATTCCAATCGCTCATAGCACCATTCCATAAGCCTGGGAGCTCTAATGCCTTAAGCTCACGACCATTCTTTGACTTAGAACTAATGAAACCAGTTGACTTATCAACATACTTTGTCAAGTCAAACGCATTGCCCTTATAATCTTTAATAGCACAAACAAGGTCAACAGGGTTAAAGTGAGTACCTTCTGTAAACATCTTCATAGATGCCCTGTTGTTCTTGTCAATCTGCGAACTCTCAAGAATCTGAAGGCTAATAGTACTATCTTGATTATAAGCAAGGAATGGACCTCCACCTGGTTCACCAACATTCTTCACCATACCGCATACACGCATAGGGCGATTCAGCTTCTTACATAAATATTCTGCCAGTGCTTTATCATCTAAAGATGCTACATCATGTTTCTCACAAAAAAGTTCATTCTGTAAGAAATCAAGTATCTCTTCGAGTTCTACACGTGTACAGTTCCCTTTCTCCAATTTGTGAAGATAAGTGAAGACACGCTCTTGTAAGGCTACAAGTGTACCTGCAATAATCATCTTCCAACTGATGGTTTCTTCCTTCAAGCGGTCTGGTACAACGTTATCAATATTCTTAATGAAGACAACATCAGCGTCCAAATCATTCAAATTCTCTATTAATGCGCCATGACCACCTGGACGGAACAATAAGGAGCCATCCTCATTACGAAAAGGAGTATTGTCAAGGTTTACTGCAATTGTATCTGTACTTGGTTTCTGTTCAGAAAAGGAAATATCAAATTTTATTCCGAATTTAGCTTCATATCCAGCCTGCTTGTCAGCTACTTTTTGTTTGAAGAATGCTAAATGTTCGTGTGATACGGTGAAATGTACATGTGCTTGCTTGTTACTTTCTGCATAGCGAGCAGCTTCAACCAAATGTTCTTCCATTGGAGTACGCATTCCATCGTCATAAGAATGGAACAACAGCAATCCCTTAGGGAGTTGTCCGTAATTCAACCCTTCCTTATTTAATAAAGCAGCAACGACAGCTTTGTATCGTCCTTCAGCTACTAATTCTTCGATAGATTTACCTTCCAGATGCTGACATTTTGCAGATAACTCCTCGTAAAATGCAAAATGACGAATATTAGAGAAGAACTCCTTTTCAAAATCACTTACAGGAGCCTCGTTACTTCCATTGAGGAATGCAAAAAGGTCTTTGAACATGCGGCTGGCTGCACCAGAAGCTGGAACAAACTTTACTACTTTATGTCCATGAGTTTGATAATTCTGCCACACTTTACAAGCAGTCTCACAAGCATTCTTGTCAAGTACTGTAACCCCTTTCTTTGATGTTGCAGCACCTTCAAGTTTCAAGTAAGGGAAGCCTCTTTTGAAGTCTTCCAACTGTCTGCTAATCTGTTCCTCACTTATTCCTTTGTCATGAATCTGTTTTAGGTCTTCTTTTTTCAACATAATGGTAAGGTATTAAAAAGATTGTATTTTAACTGCAAAAATAACGAATTAAACCGAAATAAAGGAACTATTTGACACATTTATTTCTAATTATATCAAAATTCTTTGTATCTTTGCCTTTGGAAAATAGAATATACCATGCCTATGGAAGAGAAATTCATTTATACGGATAAAGAAAGAGAGTTGTCTGAACAGATACTCGAAGGACTAAAAGAGACACTCGGGCAAACGTTTTATGAGACTGATCTTCCTAAACTTCGTGACCATCTGGGTAAGGTTGTGTCGGATAATATTATCCAACGTAACGTATTTGGATTGAACCCTATTCTTTGCTCTTTGCAGACAGCAGCTATTGCGGTTAAGGATATCGGTCTGAATCGTGACTCTGTCATTGCAATTCTTCTGTATCAAAGTGTTCAGGAGGAAATCCTTACACTTGATAAAATCAGTAAATTGTATGGTGATGGCGTATCGAAGATTATCCATGGACTTATACGTGTTCAGACACTTTATAAGAAAACACCTGTTATTGAGAGTGAAAACTTCCGAAATCTTCTGCTGTCCTTTGCAGAAGATATGCGTGTTATCTTGATTATGATAGCTGATCGTGTCAATCTCATGCGGCAGATTCGTGACGTTGAGAATAAGGAAGCACAGCGAAAAGTATCTGAGGAAGCAAGTTATCTTTACGCTCCTTTGGCACATAAGTTAGGTCTATACCAGTTAAAGAGTGAGTTAGAAGACCTTTCTTTGAAGTACCTTGAGCATGATGCTTACTATCATATAAAAGACAAGTTGAATGCAACCAAGAAGGTGCGCGATGCTTATATCAGTAGCTTTATTACTCCTGTTAGCGAGCAACTTAAAGCTGCTGGGCTTAAATTCCATATTAAGGGAAGAACGAAGTCAATCCATTCTATCTGGCAGAAGATGAAGAAGCAGAAATGTGGCTTTGAAGGTATTTATGACCTCTTTGCCATTCGTATCATTCTTGATTCACCAGAAGACAAGGAGAAAATGCAGTGTTGGCAGGCATATTCGATTGTAACGGATATGTATCAGCCTAATCCAAAGCGACTGCGCGACTGGCTTTCTGTACCAAAATCTAATGGTTACGAATGTTTGCACATCACTGTGCTTGGTCCTGACAAGAAATGGGTTGAAGTACAGATTCGTACAGAGCGTATGGATGAGATTGCCGAACACGGTCTTGCTGCACACTGGAGATATAAAGGAGTGAAAGCGGAAGGCGGAATGGATAACTGGTTAGCTTCTATCCGTTCAGCACTTGAGGCTGGTAACAACCTTGAAGTAATGGACGAGTTTAAGTCAGACCTTTACGAAAAGGAGATTTATGTCTTCACGCCAAAGGGCGACCTGCTAAAGTTCCCAAAGGGCGTAACAGTGCTCGACTTTGCTTATCACATTCATTCTAAAATAGGAAATCAATGTGTTGGTGGAAAGATAAATGGTAAGAATGTCTCTTTCCGCACTGAGTTACATAGTGGTGAATCTGTAGAGATTCTAACCTCAACGACACAGAAGCCTAATCGTGATTGGCTGAACATTTGTAAGTCATCTCGAGCAAAGGCAAAGATACGTCTTGCGCTAAAAGAGACGCAGATAAAGGATGGTCTATATGCGAAGGAATTGCTCGAACGTAGGTTTAAGAATAAGAAGATTGAGATAGAAGACTCTACGATGGGACAACTCATTCGTAAGTTAGGCTTCAAGGAGGTTTCTGAATTCTATAAGCAGATTGCCGATGAGAAGCTTGATCCAAACTATGTCATCGAGGAATATCAGAAGGTTTACAATCATGCACACAATCTTAACCAAACAAAAGAGGCTGAAAGTGCAGAGAACTTTGAATTTGAAAACCCTACAACAGAGTTTCTGAAGAAGAATGATGATGTCCTTGTTATCGATCAAAATCTCAAAGGTTTAGACTTTTCTCTCGCTAAGTGTTGCCACCCTATCTATGGAGATCCCGTCTTTGGCTTTGTAACAGTTAGCGGAGGAATAAAGATTCATCGCGATGATTGCCCCAATGCACCTGAGATGCGCAAGCGTTTCGGCTATCGAGTTGTTAAGGCACGTTGGAGTGGCAAGGGTACATCCCAGTATGCTATTACACTGCGTGTTATAGGTAATGACGACATCGGTATTGTGAGCAACATTTCAAATATCATTTCAAAGGATGAGAAGATTGTGATGCGTTCTATTAATATTGATTCGAATGATGGCCTTTTTTCTGGTAACCTCGTTGTTCTCCTTGATGATAATTCCAAGTTGAATATGCTTATCAAGAAACTTAGAACAGTGAAAGGTGTTAAGGAAGTAATGAGAATATAATCTAATAAGTTTGGTTCTTCTGTTAAATGTGTGTATGCTTTTCGTATTGCTTTAACGGAAGAACCAAACTTACTCATTAAACAAAAAAAGCAAAGACGATCAACTATCTATCCCATTATCAGCCTCTGGACACTCAAGATTTTTCTATCTTAAGACCTCGAGAACATGCAGACAAGGGTTAAAAATATTTACATATTTTCAAAAAAAGACTCTATAAACAACGGCTAAAACACATACTAAAAGCACACTTATAACCATAAGAAAATCAATTAGTTATAAAATCGTAAAGTAAAAGGTGCTTAATTGGACTTCAAAAGGGCGTTAGTAAGGGTCTTAAAGGGCACCTTTTGAAAGCCTATTAGGCGTCTTTTAGAAGTCCAAAGAGCATGTGTTGGTTTTGAAGCGTACGAAAATAGTTTACAAAAGAATATTTTATTCATTGATGTAAGAGCGAATAATATTTGCCCAAACATCATAACCTTTATTGGTTAGATGAAGCCCATCACGACAATATTCAGGATGCATTTCTTTAGCATTAACACCTAAAAGAGGATGATATAAATCGATAAAAACAAGTTTGTTCTCATCACAATAAGTCTTTAACTTTTCATTTAGTTGAATAATCATATCATCCTTACCTTTAAGTAGTTTCCAAACACCAACTTTTTCATTTAAAGGTAAAAGACTTTGTACATAAAGCTTAGTTTGAGGGCACGTTTTACGAATTTTCTCAATAACATTAATAACGCCCTGAAAAGTACGTTCAACCGTCCATCCATGGCTTAAATCATTAGTTCCACACTCAAAGAATATTTTACTTGGCTTATAAGACAAAATCTGATTTAATCGATTAGAAACCCCTCGACTATCATCTCCAATAATCCCTCTATTAATAATCCTTCTTGCATTAGGAAAGAAGCGATTCCAGTCTTTTCCATATTCAGAATGACTATCGCCCAACATAACAATCGCATTATCTGGCAAAGAGCCTTCTTTCTTAAATTGATTCACTCTTAGGTTATAATGTTTTGAGCCGAGATACGTAACATTTTGAGCATGCATTGATAAGGTAATAACTGAAAGGAAAAGATAAAATAATAGCTTTGTTTTCATATAAATACTTGTATAACACGTCAAAACCATCAGAATTCTAAATATTAGTCTGATTAATTTTACTGCAAAAGTAATAAAAAAGAAAGAGAACAGAAAAGAAAAGTCCGGTTATCTATTCCAAAGAAAAAGATAGCCGGACTTCTGAAAAAGAGGATTCTTAAATAATTATTGCGCTTTTTAGTTCATGTGACGCATTACCTTGCGTAAATAAGCTTGTGTCTTAGCCACATTGTATCGAATACCACCGCTCCATAAGCGAATAGCTCTTTCAATACTGTTTAATGGATTGTGGAAACTTTGAATAATAACAAACATCTCCTTTGACTTTGTAGCATTAAAACGATCTAAAAGTGAATAACGCTTGCTGCTACCAGTACTTTTAAGAATGTTGTTGCACTCCTTTACCAAAATAGGAGAAATCTGAAGTACACCAACATAAGGACCATTTACGGCTGCAGGATTACCCTTGCTTTCAATCTGAATAATTGCATTCATTACTGGTTCCCAATCAAAGCCATCTTTCTTGGCAGACACTTCAACATGTGAAGCAAAAATCATTAAGAAACAAATACTTACTACTTTTAAAATTCTCATCATTAAAAAATTTCCGAAACCTTGGAAGAGTAAGTCAATAGAGCTACTATCTACGGCGTGTTCTTATGCGAGAATGAGTTATCACCACGCCTCAGTTTCATATTAACGCTGCAAAGTTACAAAAAATATTCCTGATATACAACACTTTAATATTTAATTAATAAAGTTAGAGATGAATGTTAGACTAATTAAAGAATCACTTTAACTTGCATATAGTCAATAAAATCATATCCTTTTTACGATATACGCAATTTGTTGTATTGAAAAAGAATGTTTACCTTTGCCATGTTATTAAATCTTGATAATACATATTATTAGGCTTATCGATTTTAATATGCTTACAATCCAGATATAGGTTCTATAAGTTAAAACAATAGATGGTAAAGCGTAAACATAGGCGCAGAAAGCAAAAGCGCAATAAACATAGTATTTGGTGGTGGGTCTGTGCTGCTTTAGCGGTGCTGACTGTTGTTCTTATAGTTGACCTTAAACCATGGCGAAGACCCTGCACTGTAACCAGCGACCAATGGCCTTACCACGATATGACTAAGGGACCGTATTCCAAAGACTTTGATGGTCTGGACATCTCACGCCATCAAGGGAAGATACATTGGGATGAATTAGTGGAGGAGAATCCACAACTTCGCTTTGTCTATATCAAGGCTACAGAAGGTAGTTCTATCGTTGACCCATTCTATAAGAGAAACTTTAAAGCTGCAAAGGAAAAAGGCTTATTAGTAGGTTCTTATCACTTCTTGACTTATCGAACTTCTATGGAACGTCAGGTAGACAACTTTCTTGCTAACATTGACCTTAGTCAGCAAGACTTATTACTACTTGTAGACATAGAAAAGGATGGAACACGCAGTTGGGGACGTGAGATTATTCAGAAGAATCTTGCAGAGTTTATCCGATTGATAAAGGAACGAACAGGACATTCTCCGATGATTTACACCAATGAAGCTTATTATCATCTGAACCTTTATCCAGAGTTTAACAGGTATCGATTGTTCATTGCAAACTATAATCTTCCGCCTCAACTACCAGATAATAAGCACGATATATGGCAGTCAAGTAAGCGTGGGAGGGTGCGTGGGATTTGGACATACGTAGACATAAACCAGCTACGTGAAGGTGTTTCTGTAGATGATTTCAAAATGCCTAAATAAGAGTTTGCACCGATTAAACCCACATCTGTCATTAGACCACAATAAGTATATAGGTCAAGGCTCTAATGATTGATTAGGGTAAAATCAGCAATCTGTCGCAAACTTATTTATAATTCGTATTTTATCTGCAGCCTTATAGGTTGTTTTGCTCAGTGAACTAAAATCGATTACATTACGATAAATACTCGAGAAGGCGACAAGCTTATTCCCCTTTATAAAGAGAAGTGTACAGATACTATCAAATAAAGTGTTATCAAGGATGGCTGCTCTGTCACCAGCATAGCCCATATCAATTCTTACATCAGAGGCGGTACGCTTATCATAAGGCTTAATAACGATCATTGTGTCCCAGTCTTTATCTTTATACAACTCATGAACAGAGATACAAGATTCAGACTTTTGAATCGTTTCCAAGTTGTCATTTAGATTTACTTCACGATAGGATGTATTGACGCACCAAATAATTGCACCTATAAGGATTATAGAAAAGATGATTAGAAGTATTGTCTTTTTCTTCATATTATTTTCGTTAACATCCTAAGTTATATCTGGTAATAGTAATATCTTGTGTCAAGAAGAAACTTGTATAGTTTGTATAGGAATCCTATAAAACTATACAAGTATAGAATTAAACAAAAGAATATTGATACTCGTTAAGCCAAACCTTCAATCTGACCACGAACAATATCAATCTTTTCTGCTTGAGGAATCTTAGGTAAGCCAGGCATACGCATTATCTCACCAGCAATAGCAACTATCATCTCAGCACCTCCATTAATAACAAAGTCACGAATGGTAATGTCGAAATTCTTAGCTACACCCACCTGCTTAGGGTCTTCACTGAATGAGAATTGTGTCTTAGCAATGCAGACAGGGAACTTATCCATCTCCCAAGCATGAATACGTTTCAGTTTATTTACAGCTGTTTTACTGAGTATAACTGAACGTGCACCATAGATATTCTTGGCTACCTTATTAACTTTCTCTTCAATACTATCCTCATCGGCATAAGTCATGTTGATTTCATTAGCACCCTGCTTATCAATCGTTTCAACGACAAGACGAGCCAAATCCTCAGCACCTTCGCCACCCTTCAAGAATACATTGTTCTCAGCAAAGCCTACGCCTAACTTCTTACAGTGGTCAGCAAGAAGTGCTATTTCCTCCTCTGTATCATCACCATATCGGTTCAGTGTGACAATCACTGGCTGACCAAAGCGTTGCATATTCTCAACATGACGGTCAAGGTTTGCAAAACCATCTACAAGTGCTTGACGCTCCTGTTCATGTGATGCACCATCAACAAGGCCACCATGCATTTTCAAGCCGCGTAAAGTTGAAACAAGAACAGTTACACGAGGATGAATCTCAGCCTTACGACACTTAATATCCAAGAACTTCTCTGCACCAAGGTCTGCACCGAATCCAGCCTCAGTAATAGCGTAATCACTCAATGACATAGCCATCTTGGTTGCAACTAAACTGTTACAGCCATGGGCGATATTCGCAAATGGTCCACCATGAACAAAAGCTGGTGTCCCCTCAAGTGTCTGAACAAGATTTGGCTTGATAGCATCCATCAACAGAACAGTTATTGCTCCTGCCACATTGAGGTCACGTACTCTAAATGGCTTGTCGTCAAAGGTGATACCCAAAACCATATTTTCAATACGACGACGGAGGTCTTGCTCACTATCAGCAAGACACAATGCTGCCATAATCTCACTTGCAGGCGTAATATCAAAACCTGACTGTGTTGGTAAGCCGTCAGTAGAAGCACCCAGACCAGTAACAATGTTGCGAAGGCTACGATCATTTACGTCCAAGACGCGCTTCCAGAGAATTTGTTTTAAAGTAAAGCCCTCACTACGATGCTGATAAATATAATTATCAAGCAAGGCCGCAATCATATTGTGTGCACTCGTGATAGCATGGAAGTCGCCTGTGAAATGGAGATTAATCTTCTCCATAGGTACTACTTGAGCATATCCACCACCAGCAGCACCTCCCTTCATACCAAAGCAAGGACCAAGACTTGGCTCACGTAAAGCAAGAACCGAACGCTTACCAATACGATTAAGCGCCATTGACAAACCAATACTCACAGTCGTTTTACCAATACCAGCACGGGTAGGAGAGATTGAACTAACAAGAACAAGACGGTTACAAGCAACTCGCTCTTCATTTATTAGCGAAAGAGGTACTTTCGCCATATACTTACCATAATTTTCCAAAGCATCAGCTGGAATACCGACCGTAGCTGCTACTTCCTCAATTGGCTTCATGTTACATGAGCGTGCAATTTCGATGTCAGATTTCATAGTTATATTCTTTTTATAAAGTTATAATCGCAAAGATAGAAATAAAAATTGAATATTACCATTTCTTGCAAGAAAAAGTTTTTTTTCTTTTAAATATTATAACTCTACATTTTGTCTTTTCAAGATGCTGACTTTGTTCTTCACACTTTCTATTGAGCCATTTGATAATAGTTTATCCATAGAATACAAGTGTATGAACATCTGTCTACATACCAAATTCTATTTATCAAATAATGCCTAACTTGACTCATCTATGCACGTTTTAATCAACATAAAGATGTTCCGCACATGTGGTGCGAGTGCTGAACACGTATGGTGCGAATGCTAAACACCAATAGTGTGGATACTGAACAGCAATTATCTTGAGAGCTATACTCTTTGTTATATGTTATTAAAATGCATTTAAGTCATTAATAGAAGGATATTACATACACTAAGGTATTCTAAATATTCAACGAAAAGTATCATCGTCTATGGATATACCCTTTGAATAAAACAGACTAAAAGAAAGAACTTGCACCCCAAATCAAGATTACATAACGAAGTACTTTACCAATTGTGATACTTAATACGGACAAAACAATATTAGCACGAGTCAGACCTAAAACGATGGTGATAGCACTACCCAGAATAGGCAAAAAGGCGAAAAATCCCATCCATGCACCATGCCCTCCCATAAAGCGATAGGCCCTATCCAATGACTCTTTCTTCACTCGGAAATACCGTTCAAGCCATTCCAGTTTGCCTAATCTACCAAGACCATAATTTAACATTCCTCCCAAAACGTTACCTATACTACCATAAACGAGTAACAGAACAGGATCTACGCCAGCTGCAAGCAATCCAAGCATTACTGCTTCGCTACTAAAAGGTAAGAAACTTCCTGCAAGGAATGCTGATAAGAACATTCCCCAATAACCATAATCTACAAGTAATTGTGTAAGAGATTCCATAAGTTGAATAGCGTAATGATGATAGCTGAATAAGACAGAAAAATAAACATCCAGTTGGTTATCCTTGTACGTGTTAGTGCAAAGAAATGTGCAATGAGCGGAGCTGTAGTAACAATCATTACACTCAGCAATGCTTCATAATGCTGAGGTTGCAGAAAGAAAAAGACAATTGCTAAAATATCTATTGATACAAAAATCTGATAGAACAAACGAGTTCTAATATTGTCATTACGCTTTTGATTCATAAAATGAACAATACCAATCACAGCGCATACTAACACAAATGATAAAGTTAATATTTGACTGAAGTTCAAAAACTTGAAGTTAAATGCTTCACCTAAAACAGCAATCTTAGCGAAATGATTGATAAGTATTGTAATATCTCCTTTAACCACTAAGTATCCTGCATAGAACCAATAAGGAAGGATTATGCCGAGAAGAGATGCAACAAAATTGCGTGGACTCATCGAGAGAATATTTGTACGCATAATAACCCAGAGTATTGGTAGGAAGAAAAAAGTTTGTACCCAAACAATACTTGCCATACCTATACAGAAGAATGCATAGAACGTCCAACCAGGCGCATGTATGTTTTGATAACAACGAAAAGCAAAAGTATAGAACCCTACAAAGCCTAACATGATGATAGCTGCTTGAATAGATGGGAACATGAAGACAGCCATAGTCGCAAAGACGATGAACGAACAGGATACCATTCTACTATAGATACGAATAAGTGCATTAGCATTATTCAGTTCCATCATAAGATAAGTAGACAGCAAAAGGCATATACCTGGTACTATTACTGAAGGGTTATATATCCCCGCAATAACCCATACAAGAGCAGCCGCTGAAACAACGTATGCTTGTGTCCAGCGGCTTTCTGATATTCGATTTTGAATGCGTTTTTGTTGCATAATAAATAATATGTGGAGATAACTATCATAAGTCACTAAGTGATAAACAACATTAAAGCTATCTCCTTACTTCCAAAGAGCTAAGACTATAAGTCTTGTCCTATATCTCTTCTAAAATATTTATCCGTAAATTCAATCTTCTGAGCTTCCGCAAAACTTTTCTTTAGTGCATCTTCTTTATTCTCACCATAAGAAGACACTGCGATTACACGACCACCAGCAGTAACGACCTGACCATCCTTCATGGCTGTACCGCTATGGAAGACAATGGAATCCTCAACCTTATCAAGTCCTGTGATTGAATAACCTTTCACATACTCTTCAGGATAACCACCGCTGACAAGCATTACACAAACGGCAGAGCGTGAATCAAATTCAACCTTTCGTTGGTCGAGATTTCCCTCTGCAACTCCCTCAAAGAGGTCAACGATGTCACTCTTTAGGCGTAACATAACACTTTCAGTCTCTGGGTCACCCATACGACAGTTGTACTCGATAACCATTGGTTCACCTTCTACATTAATCAAACCAAAGAAGATAAAACCTTTATAATCAATGCCCTCTGCCTTTAAGCCATCTACAGTAGGACGGATAATACGCTCTTCTACCTTTCCCATCCACTCCTTTGTAGCAAATGGAACAGGGGTGACACTACCCATACCACCTGTATTCAAGCCCGTATCATGCTCACCGATACGCTTATAATCCTTTGCTTCTGGTAATATCTGATAGTGAGTACCATCTGTAAGTACAAAAACAGAACACTCGATACCCGAAAGAAACTCTTCAATGACAACCTTTGCAGAAGCATTACCAAACATACCACCAAGCATTTCGCGTAGTTCCTTCTTAGCTTCTTCAAGCGTTGGAAGAATGAGAACGCCCTTACCAGCAGCCAAGCCGTCAGCTTTCAATACATAAGGAGCCTTGAGCGTCTCCAAGAAACGCATGCCTTCTTTGATAGTAGTACCATCGAATGTTTCGTAAGCAGCTGTCGGAATATTATGCCGCTTCATAAAAGCTTTAGCAAAGTCCTTAGAGCCTTCGAGTACAGCACCAGCTTTTGAAGGACCAATAACAGAAATATTAGCAGTGCGGCTGTCTTCCTTAAAGCAATCATAAACACCATTTACTAATGGGTCTTCAGGACCGACAACAACCATATCAACCTTTTCTTCGACAACAAAATCTTTCAGTCTGTCAAAGTCATTTACTCCGATTGCAACGTTCTCACCCACTGCTCCCGTACCAGCATTACCTGGTGCGATGAAGAGTTTACTACACTTTGCACTCTGTGCAATCTTCCATGCCAAGGCGTGTTCACGACCGCCACTACCTAAAAGTAATATTCTCATAAAGCTTTGCCCTACCCCCTCCGATGAAAAGAGAGGAGTGCAGACTTGCTGCACATGGGTATTTATTAATTGTTAGATACGATTATAAGTAATACACAAGCATATTATTAACTTATTAATTATGCTATTTTATTGGCTTCAGATAATTCTCAAAGTATTGCGTAATACGCTCATGCAAGTGTACACTCTGATGTCCACGCATGTTATGAGGTTCGCCTGGATAAACAAAGAAGTCGGGTTGTGTACCAGCAGCAATACATGCTTTCAAGAAAGAATAAGCGTGCTGAGGAACAACAACAGGGTCGTTCAATCCTATTATAATTTGAAGTTTACCCTTAAGGTCTTTTGCCTTTGTAAGGAGGGATGTCTGTGCATAACCTTCAGGATTAGACTGTGGCGTATCCATATAACGCTCGCCATACATCGCCTCATACCATTTCCAGTCAATAACAGGACCACCAGCAACACCAACCTTGAACACATCAGGGTAATTGGTAATCAATGAAGTAGTCATGAAACCGCCAAAAGACCATCCATGAACACCTATACGGTTCTGGTCAACATATGGGAGAGACTTCAAATACTTAACACCTTCCATTTGGTCTTTCATCTCCTCTTGACCAAGATGACGGAATGTAGCTTGCTCAAACTCCTTACCACGATGATCGCTACCACGGTTATCAAGGATGAAAAGTAAATAACCCTTCTGTGCCATGTAGGTTTCCCAACCACGTGATCCCCAGTTCCATGAAGCCTCAACATTATGAGCATGAGGACCTCCATAGACATAGATAACCGTGGGATACTTCTTATTTGAATCGAAGTTAACAGGCTTCACCATACGCCAGTACAAGTCCGTTTTACCATCTGCAGCTTTTATTGAACCATTTGTATATTCTGGTACCGTATATCCTTCCCAAGGATTAGCAGCTGCAAAGTAATCATGACGCTGTGGCTTACCATTCAAACTGATAATTTCATACTTACGAGGCACAGATGGTTCACTGTAATTATCCATGACAGCATTACCGTCTTCACTCAGTTTTGGATAATGATAACCACGGCCATTATCAAGTAGTGTGCGCTTTCCAGATGCTATATTCACAAGCCAAGCATTGCGTTGAATAGGATTACATTCGTTAGAAACGTAGACAATACTCTTCTGCTTGCTATTAAAGCCAAGTACCTCCATTACAACCCACTTACCACTTGTAATCTGCTTAAGCTGTCGACCATCCTTATTAAAGAGGTAAAGATGATTATAACCATCCTTCTGACTCTGCAAGATAAACTCATTGTCGTTCCATGGTAAGAACTGAATTGGATGACATGGCTCAACATATTTTGCGTCCGTCTCCCGATAAAGTTCTTTCAGCTTAGCACCTGTAGCAGCATCATAAGAAACTAAACGGCAATCATTCTGATCACGATTAAGTTCAAACATATAAACCGTCTTTTCATCAGGACTCCATGCGATGTTCGTAAAATAACGATCTGTTGGGTCGCCAGCTTGAAGATATACGGTCTTACCCGTTGTAAGGTCATACACACCTACAGTTACCTTATGAGATGTTTCACCAGTCATAGGATACTTAATAAGGTCAACCTTAGCTGCACGTGACTCACCTTTTTCAGGTTTCCAGTCCAACTCTGGAACATCAACGAGAGGATAGTCAGCAACCATACTCTGATCCATACGATAGAAAGCTAAGCGATTTCCTTTTGGACTCCAGTAGAGACCACCATCAATACCGAACTCATCACGATGTACGCTCTGGCCATATACGATATCTCTTGAACCATCTGTTGTTAACTGACGCTCTGTACCTTTCGCATCTGTAACATATAACTGATGGTCCTTTACCAATGCTGTTGCACCAGATACCTTATTCCAATCACGTGCCTGAAGACCAGCTGGTCGATTCAAACGCTGCTCAAGTTTGTGTGTTTTGAAGTCTACATATAAGTCCTCATTACCATTCTGAACCTTCACAATAGAACGGTCAGCATAAGGGAATTCAGCACCATATAGATGACGCACAACCTCATCAGAAGCAGATAAACCTGCCCACTTATTGATCTCATCCAATGAGAAGAGCTGTGTCTCCTTACCAGTCACTAAGTCAACCAACGAACAATTGTTTAGCTCTTGGCGTACTAACTTACCTCCCCACCACGTAAGATAACGTGCTTCAGGGCGCATATTGTAAAAGTTTTTACCACCAAAGTTCAAATCCTCAAGGGTAAACTGCTTTTGTGCCATACTTTCAGTAGGACTTAAAAGTCCTGTGAAAGCACAAAGCCCCACAAGACTAATAAATGATTTAATCTTCATGATTATACGTGTTTTTACCACGGAACCCTCCGCGTTTGTTAGATTTATCAAATCGTTTGCCGCCAAACTTACGGTCATCATCACGACTGAACGAACGCTTGCGATCGTCATCACGTCGGAATGAACGCTTACGGTCATCGTCTCCTCTTCTAAAAGAACGTTTGCGGTCTTCCACATCACGATCGAAGCGAGGACGACGTTCACGGTCTTCACGGAACTTACCACCACCGAACTTATTACGCTCTAAGCTATGAAAGGTAAATGAACGAATATCAGCTTCGGCATTTTCCTCATTTTCATCAAGACGTTTCTTAAACTCACGTTCTTTCTTAAAGCGATGCTTCTGTGCCATCTCACGCTTCTCATCTTCGGTCTTTACGACACCACCTTCGTGTCGGAAATCACTCATCTTACCATCAAACATCTGGTAACGACGGAATTCACACTCCAAAGAGCCATTATAAACAGGAATCTTAATACTTGGTTTCAAACCAATCTGACGGAAACATTCCTCACGATAAGACAGAATCCATGCCTCATTACCCATAAACTGATGCTTCAAACGTTCACCAATCATCTTATAGGTTCCAAGCAAGTTAGGTGTAGAAATACGCTCACCATATGGAGGATTCATCACAATCATGCTCTTCTCCTTTGGCTGAGTGAAATCTTTGAAGTCCTGCTGTTCGATGGTTACATATCTTGACAAACCTGCGGCAGCAACATTCATACGAGCCGTATTTACAGCCTTCATGTCTGTATCATAGCCATAGATATGATGTGTGAACTCACGTTCTTGTGAATCATCATTATATATCGTATCGAATAGTTCTTGATCAAAGTCAGGCCACTTCTCAAAAGCAAACTCCTTACGGAACACTCCAGGAGAAATATTAAGAGCAATAAGTGCAGCCTCAACTGGCAATGTTCCAGAGCCACACATTGGATCTATAAAATCTGTTTCACCCTTCCAACCTGTCATCAAAATCATACCTGCAGCCAAAACTTCATTCAATGGTGCCTCGACACTCTCCTGACGATAACCACGACGATGCAAAGACTCTCCGCTTGAATCCAATGACAGTGTAGCATTATCCTCTGCCACGTGGATATTCAAACGAATATCAGGATTGCTAACAGAGATATTTGGACGAGTACCAGTACGCTCACGGAACTGGTCTACAATAGCGTCTTTAACTTTGTACGTAACGAAGCGTGAGTTAGTAAACTCCTCTGAATAAACCACTGAATCAACAGAGAATGTCTTTCCAGGGAGAATATACTTACTCCAATCAATCTTCATTACCTCCTCATACATATCTTCAGCACTCTTCGCCTTGAAATATGCGATAGGTTTAAGGATACGAATAGCTGTGTGTAACTGGAAATTTGCACGATACATCATTTCCTTGTCGCCCGTAAATGACACCATTCGGCGTCCTATTTGTACATTATTGGCACCTAACTGTGTCAGCTCTTTTGCTAATACTTGCTCCAAACCCATGAAGGTTTTGGCGATGAGTTCAAATTCTTGCATTTATGTAATAAATATTTTTATTTACGATATTAAATGAATAGTTGGCTGGAACATTATATCCCACCACCATATTCAAAATCGATATCTAAGATATCTGTTTTATTCTGTTTGTACTTCTTTGTC
Organism: uncultured Prevotella sp.; assembly: GCA_963550695.1. Classification (GTDB taxonomy): domain Bacteria; phylum Bacteroidota; class Bacteroidia; order Bacteroidales; family Bacteroidaceae; genus Prevotella. The sequence continues at coordinate 39,974 of CAUVDL010000014.1, forward strand.
CGTGGACGCATATCTCGTGTAACCCACACGTTAGCTCCTATGACGCAACCTTTACCAATCGTAATACGACCAAGGATAGTTGCATTAGCATAGACAACAACATCATCCTTTAAGATTGGGTGACGGGCAATACCCTTAATAGGATTACCATCTTTATCGAGTGGGAAACTCTTAGCACCTAAGGTCACACCTTGATAAAGTTTCACATGATTGCCAATAATACAAGTTGCACCAATAACCACACCAGTACCATGGTCAATAGTAAAATGAGTACCAATGGTTGCAGCAGGGTGAATATCTATTCCAGTCTCAGAGTGCGCCATCTCAGTAATCATACGTGGGATAAGTGGCACATTCTCTAAAACTAACTCATGTGCCAAACGATAATTAATAACAGCTTTAATAGCTGGATAACAAGAAATTACTTCTCCCAAATTGGCTGCTGCTGGGTCACCATCAAAGGCAGCTTGTATATCTGTTGAAAGTATCTTACGTAAGGTAGGAAACTTTTCGATGACTCGTCCTGCAATCTTATCTGCCTCCTCTTGCATGCAACGACGCGTGTCAGCAGCATTCGGACAATGACAATCTTCATTAAAACATAAACCTGCCATAATCTGTCGACATAGCAGTTTGTGTAGGCGTTCTACGTTTACACCTATTTGGTATTTGATAGTTTCAAAATTAACGGACGAACGACCATAAAAACCTGGAAAGAGAATAGAACGTGAAAGTTCAATAATCTCTTCCAATTCTTTAGCTGATGGCAATGGGTCTCCATCACGGTGCTCATGACAGATACCCTGTAACGCTTCCGATTCTGAAAGTTCGTCAACGGTCTGTATGAGTTGCTGTGTGATGTCTTGTTTACTCATTGATACTGTATCGAGATGTAATTATGTTGCAAAGATAATGATTATTATCGGATTTTTATGGGTTTGTTCAAGAAAAAAATACTAATTTTGCAGTGCTTTTTAAGTCCATTACAGGATAATTTAGATTCAAAACGAATCTTATTCAAAATGTTTCAAATATTAAAAAATGAAATCAACTATATTTCCACGTACCATTAACATCTTACTCCTATCTGCCATTTTCGTAGTAGCCTCTGCAGCAACATCTTCTCACAAGTCTTCAAAAAATAACAACCGCCAGTATGATGGTATTGATGTATCGCATCATCAGGGAAAAATCGACTGGAAAGAAGTGGCAAAAGACAAACAAATTAAGTTTGTATACATCAAAGCAACACAAGGAACAAGCATAAAAGACAAAAACTACGAACAGAATATCAAGGCGGCACGCCGTCAAGGCTTACGTTGCGGTTCTTACCACTATCTTTCATGCTTAACCTCCGTTAGGTCTCAGTTTCGCAATTTCCAGAAAGTTACGCGAGGACATAAACAGGATTTGATCCCTATGATTGATATAGAGCATGAGGGAGTAAAACGCTGGAGTAAGAAACAAGTGCAAGATAGTGTTGCTTTATTTGCGAAATTAATAGAGAGAAAGTATGGTAAGAAACCACTTATTTATTCTCATGTAAGTTTTTATAATTCTCATCTTACCCCTCGATTCAATAAGTACTTCCTTTTCCTGGGTAGATATAGTTCTGTGCGTCCATCCATCAAGGGAGTAGGCCGACATAACATCTGGCAGTTCTCTGATCGTGGTAAAGTACGTGGTATTCATGAACACGTAGATCTCGATCGCTTCATGTCAGGAACATCACTTGCTGCCATCCGCCTTTAATAATTTACAATTATTGGGGATTATTGCAAATTAAATATAAACAGAGATAAGTATATTTCAATCGAATAATTTATTCGTAATTTTGTAGCTCATAAAAACTTAGATAACTTAAAACTTTCTTTTAAAGAAGAAAGAATGAGAGAACATTATAGCTTTTAGAAGAAGAAAATATCAATAGCTTTATGAGGCAAAAGTTCTCGTAACCGTTGGTAAGAAACATATTAAGCAAGAATTTAATAAATATGCGTAAAATAACTATAAACAAAACAATTATATCATTTTGCTCTGTACTACTTGCACTCTTATTCGTAACAACGAATAGTGTTCAGGCACAAGAGTATCGTGAAGACCCACCACTAACATTTCGTCCACTGCTACAAGAGCTTGGAACAGAACTTATACAAGGAAAGAAGGGTAGTATCGTTGCCATTGATCCAGCAACGGGTGAGGTACTCTGCATGGTAACAAATTCGCCCACGGGCTCCAATGATGCCCTTGCCATTGCAACTGCTTATCCTCCAGGCTCAGTTATTAAACCAGCGCAAGCGTTAGTCTTCCTCTCAGAAGGAATCGTCAAACCAGACACCAAGATTGCCTGTCATGATGGCTTTCGTGATGGAAACATAAAGGTTAAATGCCATCCACATTATTCTCCAGAAGCACTTTCAGGTGCATTGGCTGTATCTTGTAACACTTGGTTCTTGAAATCCTACCTATCAATGTTGAACAATACACAGAAGTATGGTTCTAAGGAGAAGGCTGTTACAACTTGGTGGGAATACATTATTAGTATGGGGTTTGGTGGTCCATTAGGTATTGACATGGCTGGTGAAAAGGGCGGATTAGTTGCCAATGTGAATTATCTCTCACGCCGATATAAAAATCATTGGGAGCCAAAAACAATTATGTGGGCAGGAATGGGACAAGGTGACATCACAGCCACTCCTTTACAGCTCTGTAACTTAGCGGTAACAATTGCAAATCGTGGCTACTTCTTTACACCACATATTCATAAAAGTATTGACTGGGCACCCCTACCTTCACGCTTCCTTACCCCACATCAGACAAAGGTTCCTTCTTACATTTATGCAGATGTCATTAAAGGTATGCGTTTAGCAGTAACAAAGGGAACGGCGACCGTACTCAACGGAACGACCTATCCAGTTTGCGGAAAGACAGGAACTGCCGAAAACGCAGGTAAGGACCATTCTATTTTCATAGGGTTCGCACCGATGAATGAGCCCAAAATTGCAATCTCTGTTTATATTGAACATGGAGGATTTGGTGCCGATGTAGCTGCTCCAATAGCTGGATTGATAATGGAGAAGTATCTTAAAGGTAAACTGAGTCCAAAATCACGAGCTATGGCAAAGCGCATTGAGCGCATGAACACAATGGATCAGTAAAACCATTTTGTAATAAAAAATCATATCATTAAATTTCAATAGATACTTAATAGAATTCGAATTAAGCATCTATTGGCTTCTTAAAGATGCCCTTTTAAGGTCTTACTAACGCCCTTTTGACATCCAGTTAAGCACCTTTTAAATTACGATCTCACAACAAGCTGATAATAAGAAAGTTACAATACGCATCAAAAAGGTTATTTTAGCCTCAAAATTAGATAGCCTCACTCATGTTTTTGTAAACATATTTCACGCTATTAAGTAGTTAATTTCAAGTAATCTTATCAATAATGCCACGATGAAGATTAAACTTGAACGTCTGTTTTGAAATAATTTAAATATAAAATTGAAGTTTATTATCCTTAAATAAACAAAGTATTAATATTATTTTGTATCTTTGTGCTATTAATAAGAAAATAATAATATCATCATAAAAATACAATGCAGAAAAAAGCACTTATTACGGGTATTACAGGCCAGGATGGTTCCTATTTGGCAGAGTTATTACTCGAAAAAGGTTATGATGTTCATGGCACTATTCGTCGTTCATCAGTAGACTTCCGTGAGCGTATTGCTCATTTGGAAGGACGTCCACACTTCCACTTGCATTATGCAGACCTTGGTGACTCAATGAGTATCCTTGGCGTAATCAGTAAAGTGCGTCCAAATGAGATTTACAACCTTGCAGCACAGAGTCACGTACAGGTTAGTTTCGACTCACCAGAGTTTACTGCAGACGTTGATGCTGTAGGTGTATTGCGTATCTTGGAGGCTGTTCGTCAGTTGGATATGACAAAAACATGCCGTATCTATCAGGCTTCAACATCAGAGTTGTATGGTAAGGTTGAGGAGGTTCCACAAAATGAGAACACTCCATTCCACCCTTACAGCCCATACGCTGTTGCTAAGCAGTATGGTTTCTGGATTACAAAGGAGTATCGTGAGGCTTACGATATGTATTGCTGCTCTGGTATCCTCTTCAACCACGAGAGTGAGCGTCGTGGCGAGACTTTCGTTACTCGTAAGATTACACTTGCTGCTGCACGTATCAAGCAGGGTAAGCAGGAGAAGCTTTACTTAGGTAATCTTGGTTCTCTTCGTGACTGGGGTTATGCTAAGGATTACGTAGAGTGTATGTGGTTAATCCTCCAGCAGGAGAAACCAGAGGACTTCGTTATTGCTACTGGTGTTCAGCACAGCGTACGTGAGTTCTGCTACTATGCGTTCAAGCGTGTTGGTATTGAACTCGAGTTCCAGGGTGAGGGCATGAATGAGAAGGGTATCGATAAGGCTACCGGTAAGGTTCTTATTGAGGTTAGTCCTGATTTCTATCGTCCTACCGACGTTGTTAACCTTTGGGGTGATCCAACAAAGGCAAAGGCGAAGCTCGGTTGGAATCCTAATAGCACCAGCTTTGAGGAGCTTATCAACATTATGGTAGACAGCGATATGGCTAAGGTAGCATCTGAGGGTGCAGCTGAGAAGGTTAGAACAAACCTTGCAGAGTATTTGGAGAAGGGTATCGTTAAGTAAAAACTCTTCTTTCATCCCTCCCCTCTTATGGAGAGGGATAATTACCGCTTATGCTGATAGTTGGCGATTCCTTATTATCGCTTACTATCAGCTATTATTACTTTTTATCGTCTATTCAACAAACACGTAATGAATAAAAATAGTAAAATATACATTGCTGGACACAACGGTTTGGTTGGCTCAGCAATATGGAATAACCTCCTTCAGCGAGGATATACAAATCTTATTGGACGGAGCCATAAAGAGTTAGATCTGACAGATCAACAGGCTGTAAAACGTTTCTTTGATGAAGAGAAACCTGATGCAGTCGTTCTCGCAGCTGCTTTCGTTGGAGGTATTATGGCAAACTACCTCTATCGTGCAGACTTCATCATGCAGAATATGAAGATGCAATGCAATGTCATCGAGCAGAGCTACCTTCACAAAGTGGAAAAACTTCTCTTCCTTGGAAGTACATGTATCTATCCAAAGAACGCACCACAGCCAATGCGCGAGGATTGTTTGCTAACTTCTCCACTGGAGTATAGCAACGAGGAATATGCTATTGCAAAGATTGCAGGTCTAAAGATGTGTGAAAGCTATAACCTTCAGTATGGTACTAATTACATAGCTGTCATGCCAACAAACCTCTATGGCCCTAATGATAACTTCCATTTGGAGAACTCTCATGTAATGCCAGCAATGATGCGAAAGATTTATCTTGCGAAACTTATTCATGAGAACAACTGGGATGCTATCCGTAATGATATGGATAAACGTCCAATCAATCCAACTGATAAACTGCGTGCAGAGATTGGTGAAGGTAATGTTGATGGTAAGAATACAGAGGAGCGCATCCTGAAAGCACTCGCTTTCTATGGCATTGAAGACAATAAGGTGACCCTATGGGGCGATGGAAGCCCATTGCGCGAGTTCCTTTGGAGTGAGGATATGGCTGATGCAAGCGTTCATGTCTTACTGAATGTAGACTTCAAAGATATCATTGGCATTGAGAAATATTCAAGTGTTTTCTACGGTGCAAAGGTTGATGGAGCAGTTGACCGTAATAACTCTGAGGGTCGTGGTGGTGCTATCCCATCATTGGGAGAGATTCGCAACTGCCATATCAATGTTGGTACTGGCAAGGAACTTACAATTAAGGAACTTGCTGAACTTGTAAAAAAGACCGTAAACTTTGAGGGAGATATCATCTGGGATGCCGAGAAACCAAATGGAACCCCACGTAAACTCATTGATGTTGAGAAGTTGCATAGCCTCGGCTGGACACACAAGGTAGAAATTGAAGCTGGTGTTGAGAAACTCTACGAGTGGTATCAAGAAAGCCTGAAATAAACACCCTATTGGGCTAATTAGGCTTATTTGACTAATTGGCCCAATTCGGCTAATTAGCCAAATAAACCCAATTCACAAACAGCGAACATTCATTCAAATCTTTACTATATGAAGAAACAAGTATTACTAACCGCAGCATTATTGTCTGCTACAAGCATGATGGCACAGAAGCTAACGTATCCACAGGCTCCAAAGGACGGAACAGTAGACACCTATTTTGGTGTTCAAGTGGCCGACCCTTATCGCCCATTAGAGAATGACAGTTCAAAAGCTACCGCTGAATGGGTAGCTGCAGAGAACAAGGTTACACAAGAGTATCTCTCTCGTATTCCGTTCCGTGGCAAACTCCTCAACCGTATGAAAGAGTTAGCTAACTATGAGAAAGTTTCTGCACCATCCTATATCAAATCTATAGGTAAGTGGCTTTTCTACAAGAATAACGGCCTGCAGAACCAGAGCGTACTCTATATAATGGACCGTCTTGGGGATGAGAAGAATGCACGAGTATTCCTTAACCCTAACCAACTATCAACAGACGGAACCGTTGCATTGAAGGGTATCTACTTTTCTCACAATGGTAAATATGCAGCCTACTCTATCTCTCGCAGCGGAAGCGACTGGCAAGAATTCTATGTAATAGATGTCAAGACAGGAAAACTTCTTGATGACCATATCACTTGGGCAAAGTTCTCTGGTGCATCATGGCAAGGTGACGGTTTCTATTACAGTGCATACGATGCTCCACAGAAAGGACATGAATTTAGTAATGTAAATTCTATTCAGAAAATCTACTATCATAAGATTGGCACTCCACAGTCTGAGGATATCCTCTTCTATCAGAACCCAGCAAATCCCATGCGCTTCTATGCTGTAAGCGTTAATGAAGAGGAGACGATGATGTTCCTCCATGAAAGTGGTGCAGGCTCTGGTAACAATGTCTACGTACGTGACCTCCGCCAGCCTAACAGCCAATTCATTCAGATGACATCAAACCTTGATTTGCAGTATAGTTTGGTTGAGACCATTGGTGACAAGATGTACTTCCTCACCAATGATGGTGCACCAAAGAACCGACTGATGGTTACCGACCTCAAACACCCTGGCTTCCGCGAGTGGAAAACTCTTGTACCAGAGTCTAAGGACATGCTTGAAGGTGTTACTTTTGCTGATGGAAAGATGATTCTTAACTATATGAAAGACGCTTCCAGCCACGCGTACGTTTATTCTATCGATGGTAAACAACTCTCAGAGATTAAACTTCCGACATTAGGTAGTGCAGCTTTCTATGGAGAGAAAGATCGTAAAGAGGTATTCTATTCCTTCTCTTCTTTCACCGTACCAACTACCATCTATCAGTATGACCTCAGTTCTGCAAACAGTAAGGTATATGCAGCACCTAAGGTAAAGTTCAAGGAGTCTGACTATGTCTGCGAACTGGTATTCTATCCAAGTAAGGACGGAACCAAGATACCTCTCTTCATCACTTATAAGAAAGGTTTGAAGCGCAATGGTAAGAACCCAGTATTCCTCTATGGTTATGGTGGTTTCAATGTTCCTTTAACTCCTTACTTCTCTTCTGTACGCATTCCTTTCATCGAAAACGGTGGAATCTATGCACAAGCTTCTCTGCGTGGTGGTAGCGAGTATGGTGAGGAATGGCACATTGCAGGTACAAAGATGCAGAAGCAAAATGTTTTTGACGACTTTATTTCTGCTGGTGAATGGCTCATCGAAAACAAATATACAAGCAAGGATTACCTCGCTATCGTTGGCGGTTCAAATGGTGGTTTGCTTGTAGGTGCTTGTATGACACAGCGTCCAGACCTCTTCAAGGTATGTATTCCACAAGTAGGTGTAATGGATATGTTGCGTTACCATAAGTTTACGA